>CABSRC010000028.1 GCA_902480035.1 uncultured Streptococcus sp.
ATATCATACCAATCACTGATACTACACCTATAATATCGGTTCTAACTTCTCCGATTTGTGGAAAAAAGAATTTTAAAATCATCCAAATTGCAGTAATTCCTCCAGCAAATCCTGTAACTAATTGAATTTGTTTAGATTGAGAACCATTATCAGTTTGTTTTTCATATAATCGAGTTCGAATTGAAGATATTCTTTTTCGAATAATCATCCCATCAATGATTCCAATTAAAGAATAAATTACAAGTAAACCAGGAATGGTTAAAGTTCTCCCAAAAGCACTAATAAAGAATAAATTAACAAACAATGTCATCCAAATTATATACAAGTTTCCATTTAGAATGCTAACATATGGTACTTTTGCATAGTATTGTTTTCGACAATTGACTTTACTTATTGCATACCACAAAAAACCGCACAAGAAAAATAACCAGTATGGTAAAAAATTGATGCCCCACGTTTTCACAGTCATGCCATTTTGTGGATATGCAATATTTGAATCGGTTATTGCAGATAGTCCAAACAGGAACAAAATCCCCAAAAATGAAAATAGTTTCCTCGCAATACTAAATGGTTTTGTGTAGATTTTTCGGCTATTTGTGTCCTTGACCATATAATCGATAAAGCCATCATGACGCAAACGACGGCTCTCATAAAAACTAGCCTTAAAGATTGATTTTTTCAATTTTCTTGAATCCATTTTTTTATTTTTTCCTCAGACTTCTAGCTACACTTTTTAGCACTTTTTAGCACTTTTTAGCACTTTTTAATGTTTTTCAACTCTGACCGTTCCTTTTTCGTATCCCTCATACATAGGGCTATTCTTGCTCACATAAGTGCGAATATCATATGAAGAGTCAGACTGCTCAAAAAGCGATAGAGAACCCGATTGTAAAATTCCATCATATTGCTTCCCATCGACGGTCAACTCGATATTTTCTCGATCAAAAGGATACGTCTTCTCCTCACCCTGCTCCTTTACTATCACATGATCTCCATCAATCTTGATCCAGGATTCTTTATTGAGCGAGGCAGTTTTTGTCTCCATATTGTCAACCGACAAATAATAGATCCCATTAATTGGCCGATTGGACTCCACCAAGTTCATGATGATCGCTCCGACAAAAAGAATCGGAAAAATCAACAATAACCATTTCCATTTCTTTTTCCCCTTCTTTTTAGGAAGTTCCGCCTCAGGAAAAGGCAGATCAGCTGTTAGAGTCGAAAGTCTCTCAGACTCCTGCTCTAGATCTGGCATAAGAGAAGATAAAGAGTGATGTTCACTCGCTAACCATTGCTTGGCCATCTGGACAAAATACAGACGCTCATCTTCTTGCGCAATCTCCTCAAATAAAGAAACAGCCAGCGCCATATCTCCCTTTAAATGGGCATTTAATCCTTTAAAATAAAGATTCTCCAAGCGTTGAAAAGCCTGTGAACCGGTCACATGATCAAAATAATCATTGGGTTGCTGGTCCACAAGGATGTCATAGATGGCCAGTTGCTTCTGAATAACTTCTTCTTTTTCTGCTTCATTCTTGAAGGGAACATAGGTAAACTTCTTCTGAATATCTTCCTTGCTGATAGCTTTTCCTGAAAGTAGGGAAGATTTTATGAAAATTCCCAAGAGGGATGAACGATCAGTCCGAGCTATGTTTTGATTTTGTAAAAACTCTATTCGATCGATCGCTGATGAGAAATCTCCAATCATGAAGCAATATATTACACTAGCAAGATGGGCAGCTTTTTTGCTTATACTAAATCTAGCACGACTTCCCGATTGTGCCCATTCATGCCAAAAATCGATCCCTGAGGAAGCATTTAAAATCTTAAGACATTCTTTTCCAAACCATCTATTCATCAGAACAAAAAGAAGGAATATAAGACCAAGCACTACTAGCAAGGTATTCGAATAAAAGTCTTGATGATCCGGATACAGACTATATAAATAGAAATGGCCTACAAATAAACTGATAATCCCAATCCAAAGTAGTATGACATATTTTTTTCTTAATTTGCTATAACTCATTTGATAATACCTCTTTTAGTGTTATCTCCCATCATACCGAATTATCCATCTATATGCAACTTCCTTCTTAATTAGTGATTTAGGCCAAAAAGAAATCACCCATACGGGTGAATATTGCTTTAAAGAATTAAGAAAACTATTTCTTTTCCAAAATTTTTAAATAGTGTGTTTTCTTGAATTGGCCGCATAATGTTAACAAAACAAAGAAATACCACATTAAAAAACTTATAAACAATAACAGAAAGCTTCCGAAGGTAAGATCTAAGATGGATAATTCTAAGGTGATGAGCCCAAAAACAAGAATTAGCAAATAGGTTTTCAATCCATTTGACTTCTGTACTTGAAAATAATGCTCAGGTATTTCATAAGGAATGACATTCACTGTATACTTCTGCCTTCTGCGTTTCAATTGGCCTATAGCGATGACAAGCATCAATCCAAATGATAGCACTAGTGTGATGAGGCCATAAAAGGATACTCGATCCGTTAACAGATAAATGCCATAAAAAAGGATGCCACTTGGAGTAAAGATAATGGGAAATGGAACACTTTTTCCGACATATAGTTTATTTTCTTTAGGATGATAAAATACTGTTTTTTTGAGATTCCCCTTGATCTGCACCAAATTCGACCAAATCGCGTAAAGGGAATTGTTGTCGCTCCTTCGACGCTAATACGATTTGTTCAAAGTCCACTTCCGTAGGCTCCTGCTCAAGAGCTTTCTTTGCTTCTACTTGGGCTTGAAGATGCTCTTGGTAATACTTCAGTAATTCCTTATTTTTCCGTTTGGTACCAAGGAATTTAAGTGTAACTGAACGATCAGAAGTCCCATTGCCTATGACTTTTCCTTCCACATAAATTGGATAATTGGTGATCCCTCGAGACGTATTCTTTTCTCCCAAACGGACCACAATGGTGAATGGGTCTAGGCGATAGCGCTTGAAATTGCGATCGACCACTATTTCTGAGTTCCTAATCTCTATTCTTCCCATCGATGAAAAAGCAATACAGCCAACTGTCACTAGAAGAGAACAAGCAGCCAATAAGGCTGTTAGGTTTTCAAAAAAATCATCTTCAAGCAGCAATTGGATGACAGCGATGAGCATTGACACTGCCAAAAAGATCAAAAAATACAGTGAACTTCTCGAGTAAATATAAAATTTACGTGGTTCTTTCATTTATGACTTTCTTCCTCTTTAAAAATCTATTTCACAGCTCTAAAAGCACTTTCCATCATACCGAATTTTCTATCTCTACGCAACTTCCTTCTTAACTAGTGATTTACTCCAAAAAGAAAACACCCTCCTGGGTGTTAGCATTGATAGACTAAACCGCAATATCATCATTTAAGTTCTACTTTTCTACCATTATCTATTCTGAAGACGTCAGCAGACTATTTCCCACTATACCGACGATCACAATGAAGACCCCTAAAAATCCTAGTGGGGTTGGGATCTGATCTCCTAGAAAAAGACAGCCTCCAAATAGAGTGAAGATGACCTCACCGGCTTGGGTAGCTTCAACGACGGCTAACTGCTGATGGTCGTGTTTCACCAAGTTGGTTGCTTCAAAGAAAAGCATGGTCGCGATGACTCCTGAAAATACAGCTACGATCAAGGATTGGAGCATTTGCCCACCTGATGGCAAGCCTGCATCTACTCCTGCAAAGACGGATAAGAGCAACCAAAAAGGAACACTCATCAGGTTCATTCCAAAGACCCGTTGGGTCGTTGACAGTTGTTCTTCTTTACAATGAACCAGCATCTTGCGATTGCCCAATGGATAGGAAAAAGCTGCGATCAATATTAAGATACTAGCTCTCACCACGCCTTCTCCGAGACCTCGTCCAAAATATGGAATTTGAATCAATACGATTCCTAACAAAATCAGTAAAGTCATTCCTAACTGTTTTCCTGGAATCTTTTGGCCAAAAAGTGGGGTCAGAAGGAGACCTGCTAAAATCGTGATCTGCCAGGTCGCAGCCACAAACCAAGATTCTCCATAGATAGAAGCCATCGATAAGGGCGCATAAAAGAGACCAAAGCCGACCGTACTCCAGAGCAACCATGTCCACGGTGCACGTGCAATCGCTGATAAGACACCCTTTAATTCGCCTTTCTGCCAGACTAAAACAGCCATCATGGGCAAACTAAAAAGGTAGCGCAAACTAGCACTCCACATCCAGGAACCACCTGCCAGGTTCATGCTTCGATTAAAAATAAAGGTAAATGCAAAAAAGAGAGCACCTAGGATACCAAACCAAAGGGCTCTCGCAAAATGTGATGATTTCATTTTTTGATGATTGTTCTCCTGTTGTTATCCTATTATACAGGAATTTGGAAATACTTTCATCCGTTTTCTGCAAATTTTCAAAATAGTGTTTTCGCCTTAAATTTTATCCAGATTTGAAAGTATCACAAAATTAAGGTACAATAGAGAAAGACAACTATGTTGGAAAGGAAGAATATGAAAAAATTAATCGCACTACTATTATTTTCCGGCTTGGCTTTAACAGCTTGTTCGTCCAATAAGACAGACGCAAACTCTTCAAGCTCAAGCAAAGAAAAGACAGAGCAGACAGCAACTTCTAGCTCTAGTGAAAAAGATCAAAAGAAAATTGAAGAAGAACAAAAGAAGTTAGAACAACTGCGCAAAGATTTTAACGATGCCATGACCAATGAAAATGCCGTCTTCCCACAACTTTCAACTGACGTGGCTGAAGACGAAGCGGAGGTTAAAATCACAACGACAGAAGGCGACATCACTGTGAAGCTCTTCCCTAAATATGCCCCACTTGCAGTTGAAAACTTCTTGACCCATGCAAAAGAAGGCTACTACAATGGCTTACTTTTCCACCGTGTCATTAACAACTTTATGATCCAAACTGGGGATCCTAAGGGAGATGGTACTGGTGGTGAATCCATCTGGAAGGGCAAAGACAAATCTAAAGATTCAGGTACTGGTTTTGAGAATGAGTATTCTCCATATCTTTACAACCTTCGTGGAGCCCTTGCCATGGCCAATTCTGGTCCAAATACCAATGGTAGTCAATTCTATATCAACCAAAATAAGGAAGATATTTCTAGCAAGCTCCCGACTGATCGCTTCCCAGCTAAGATCATCGATGCTTATAAAAATGGTGGAAATCCAACCCTTGATGGTGGCAACTACACTGTCTTTGGACAAGTCATCGATGGGATGGATGTCGTCGATAAAATAGCGTCTGCCGAAACCGATGATAAGGACAAACCAAAAACAGACATCAAGATTGAAAAAATCGAGATCTTAAAAGACTACAATTTCAAAAAATAATGAAAAGAGAACCGCACGGTTCTCTTTTTAAGATATTGATAAACATTTTACATAACATTAGCTAATAGATTCATTGGTAAATAAAAGCAATTCTAATTATTTATGACATTCATCTACTGAAACTTTTCGCTGTGAGAAAAGTGTCTGAAACAATACAGTTTCAGGCACTCGGAATTATTGAGACCTTAGGCTCAATAATTAGTCATGGAACTTCTACGAAGTTCGCTGACGTCCGTACTCACCTAAGGAAAGTTTCTAAGAAGTCTTTAACTTCAATCTGAAAAGAGAACCGCACGGTTCTCTTTTTGTGTTTACGTTAATTCATTAAAGTCCCAGATTTGGTCCATCCAGCCTTCATAGAAGTCTGGCTCGTGGCAAACCATGAGAATCGATCCCTTGTACTCTTTCAGAGCCCGTTTCAATTCATCTTTGGCATCCACATCCAAGTGGTTGGTTGGTTCATCCAGTACCAAGACATTGTTTTCACGATTCATCAAGAGACAGAAGCGTACCTTGGCTTGCTCCCCACCGGATAACACCTGGATTTGACTCTCGATATGTTTGGTGGTCAAACCACAACGGGCAAGGGCGGCACGAACTTCTGCTTGGTTGAGAGCCGGAAAGGCATTCCAGACTGCTTCAAGCGGTGTCTGGCGATTGCCACCTTCGACCTCTTGCTCGAAGTAACCAAGTTCTAAGTAATCTCCCCGCTCTACTTCTCCAGCAATCGGTGGGATGATTCCCAGCAAGCTCTTCAAGAGAGTGGTTTTCCCGATCCCGTTGGCACCGATGATGGCTACCTTTTGATTGCGCTCAAACGTTAAGTTCAAAGGCTTGGTCAAAGGACGGTCATAGCCAATCTGGAGATCCTTGGCCTGGAAGATAAAGCGTCCCGGAGTCCGGGCATTTTTAAAGTCAAAGGATGGCTTTGGTTTCTCACTTTGCAACTCAATGAGTTCCATCTTGTCCAGCTTTTTCTGACGAGACATGGCCATATTCCGTGTAGCCACACGCGCCTTATTACGGGCTACGAAATCTTTCAAATCAGCAATTTCTTTTTGCTGACGCTCATAAGCCGCTTCCAATTGCGATTTCTTCATTTCATAGACTTCAAGGAATTGGTAATAGTCCCCAGAATAGCGGGTCAACTGCTGATTTTCCACATGGTAGACGATATTGATCACATCGTTCAAGAATGGAATATCATGGGAAATGAGGACAAAGGCATTTTCATAATTTTGCAAATAGCGCTTGAGCCAATCGATGTGCTCTGCATCCAAGTAGTTGGTCGGCTCGTCTAGTAGCAAGATATCAGGTTTTTCAAGGAGGAGTTTGGCCAAGAGGACCTTGGTCCGTTGGCCACCTGATAAGGAGGTCACATCCGTCTCCATCCCAAAATCCATGACCCCAAGAGCACGCGCCACTTCATCGATCTTGGCATCCAAGGTATAAAAATCACGGCTTTCTAGACGTTCCTGAAGTTCTCCGACCTCTTCCATGAGAGCATCGACATCGGCTCCCTCTTCTGCCATGGCCATATAGAGGTCATTGATCCGAGCTTCTGCTGTGAACAACTCATCAAAAGCCGTCCGCAAGACATCGCGCACCGTTTGTCCTTCTTTTAGGACAGCGTGTTGGTCCAGGTAACCAGCAGTCACATACTTAGACCACTCGACCTTTCCTTCGTCTGGTTGCATCTTACCGGTCACGATGCTCATGAAGGTCGATTTTCCTTCACCATTGGCCCCGACTAGACCGATATGCTCTCCCTTTAACAAACGGAAGGACACATCCTCAAAAATCGCACGGTCCCCAAAACCGTGACTCAAATTTTTCACTTCTAAAATACTCATGCTTGACTCTCTTTCATTGATTTCACTCGTATGATTATATCATCTTCAACTCAAAATGAAAAGGGAGCCCAACTCCCTTTTCTTTTACAAATCTAAGTCTGCGTATGGTTTCCGGTAGCCCACTTGAACCACTTTTCCGTCTTTGACAAGTAGGGGGCGCTTGATCAGCATACCGTCACTAGCCAAAAGATCCGCTGCTTCTTCTATTGTCAGTTGATCTACCTTATCTTTCAAGCCGAGTTCTCTGTATTTCATCCCGCTGGTATTAAAGAAAGATTTGATCGGTAGGCCAGACGCTGCCATCCAATCTTGCAATTCTTGACTAGTCGGTGTTTCGGTTACAATATTTTGGCTCTGAAACTCACATTGGAGACCGTCCAATTCTGATTTAGCCTTTCGACAAGTCGAACATTTTGGGTATTCAATAAAGGTATACATCGATTTCATTTCTCCTTCCAGGTAATTCCTTCGTGTTGTAAGAGCCAGCGTTTACGATCGAGTCCAGACGCATAGCCTGTCAATTCTCCATTTTTTCCCATCACGCGGTGACAGGGAACTAGGATCGACAAGGGATTGCGCCCAACTGCTTGTCCCACGGCTTGAGCTGAACCACAAGAAAGATCTTGGGCAAGCTGCCCATAGGTCTTGGTCTCACCATAGGGGATCTCTCGCAGCAACTGCCACACCCGCTCTTGAAAGGCTGTTCCTTTTGGCGCTAATGGAAAGCTGATCGCAATTGGGGCCCCAGCAAAATAATGGTCCAACCACTCCTTCACCTTCTCATGGTAGGGATGGACCTGTTCCAGCGCCCCATAGGGATCAGGCACATCCTCTTTCGGATCATAAAAATCAAGCTCGACAAGGCCTTTTTCACTGACAATGATCGAAAGAAGCCCCATAGGGCTTTCATAAAATTGTTTAAGATATAGAGTCATTGTAGGCTGCTTCTGCTCTTTGATCCCAACGATCTTCTTCTGAGACCACTTGGAATAGACTGGTTTCTGCTTTTCGTTTGATCTTTTGATAAGCCAGACGGACGCCATCAATTGGGACCTTTCCACAATAATGGTAGCCTAATTTTTCAAGCAAATGTTGCATGACCAGATTATCCGGATGCGTATCGCAACGGAAATCAGGCCCTTTTTCTCCTTCGATTAAACCTTGAAGGAAGGTCTGAGCCACCCCTTTGCCAGCCGCTTCTTTAGCTACAGCGACGCGGTGAAAGGTAACATACATATAGTTATCATGCTCCCACTTACCATCGTAAATCTCATTATAGGCCGCTTCGTTGCCCTTGTGAACCGCTGCATAGGCGACGATTTCCTGATCTTCAACGGCCACATAACCACGACTTTCTAGAATATCCTCAAAAATGATCTCTTCATCTGGATAACCATCCTGCCACTGATCGACCTGTCTTTGAGCCAGGCTTTCCTTAGCATCTTGGATGATTTCCATAATTCGCTGGATCTCATTTGGATAAGCCATTCTAATTTCCATCCTGCTTCCAACCTTTCCTACTCTTGATGATAACGAGCATAAAGCTCACTCTTTTGCAGGCCGTATTGTTTGGCGACCTGTTTGATTGCTTGATTCTTCTTCATCCCCTCTTGGACCAAGGTATCGATCTCTTGGATCAAGTCAACCTCTTCTAAGTCTAGCACTTCTTCCTTAGCTCCTTCGACGATCAAGAGGCACTCCCCTTTGAGGGGATTTTCTTCAAGAAATGCGACTAACTCAGAAATACTGCCGCGAGTATATTCTTCGTAGATCTTGGTCAATTCACGAACCAAGACAACCGGACGATCCCCATAGACAGCCAACATATTCTCTAAGGTTGCTTTCACCCGATGGGGCGACTCATAAAAAATCTGCGTCTCCGGATAGGCCACTTTTTCTTGGAAAAAGGCTTTTTGTTGCCCCTCTTTGCGAGGTAGAAATCCATAAAAAATATGAGGTTGAGGGGCTAGGCCACTGGCAATCAAGCCAGTGATCCCTGCACTTGGACCAGGAACAGCTACGACAGGAATCTCGCGTTCAATCGCTGCCTTGACCAAATCATGACCAGGGTCAGAGATACTAGGGAGTCCTGCATCTGAGACCTGCGCCAAATCTTTTCCAGATTCTAAATGGGCGATCAGATCTGGAATTTTCTCCTGGGCATTATGCTCATGAAAACTAGTCTGGGGAGTCCTAATCTCAAAATGCTTGAGCAAGAGGCCTGTATTTCTGGTATCCTCAGCTGCGATCAAGTCCACATCCTTTAAGGTCTGGACCATGCGGTAACTCATATCTTCACGATTGCCGATCGGTGTTGGGACCAGGTAAAGCACCCCTGTTTTCTTTTCCCCTTTAAAACTTCGTTGGATCTGCATGCTTACTCCCTAAATAACAACTCGTCACAAAACATACACTCTTCATCGTTCTCACGGCGTTGACCATAGGAATAAGTACAAATGTGAAAGCCGTCATTGTAAATTCGTTGCAAATTTTCACGGCCATGGTGTTGTGACTTTGCGGATGCGGTCTTCTCAACTTCCCCCAAACGCTCTCTCAATTTGTCATTTTCTAAGCGAAGAGCTGTATTTTCTTCGATGACTTGTTTCAAATTTTTCTTGATGGCTTCGACTTCAGCCAAGGTGACCAACAAATTCTGAGAAAAGCCGTCTAAAGCATCAAATAATTCTTTTTTATTCATTCTGACTCCTTAACTTTCTAAGCTCAAAACCATATATTCTAGAGCATTTTGAAAAGAAACATTGGCCTTCCACATGGTGCGAGCAAGACTCAATTTTTCCAGCAACTGCTGGGATCTGCTCAAGCGCAACTGCTCTTCTAAAGCCAACTCCATCAATCGAAAGGCTTGGCTTTGTTTTTCCTTATCATCTGCTAAGCTCACCAATCGGGTCACTTCCAAATAGGCGCTATTCAAATTGGAGTGACAACGTTCGATGAACTGATTACAAACTTTAGCCAACTCAAAAAAAGTAGCATTCTTTTTTTGCTGCTCTGCCTCTTCAAGACTAAAACTAAATCGAGCTACTAGACTTGCCTGCGATTTAATCAAACCTTCTTTTTCTAGACGTTCGGTAAGGTAGGCTTGCTTTTTGGGAAAATAGACCTGCTGGGCCCGACTCTTGATGGTCGGTAAGACCAAGTTTTCATCGGATGTCAACAAGAAGAGATAGATCTCACTCTGGGGTTCTTCCATAACCTTTAAAAGAGAATTCGCTGCATTGGTGTGCATCTTGTCCGCATCTTGGACGATAAAGACCTGCCGACTTCCTTCAAACCCGGATTGAGAAAAGTCTTGAACCAGCGAGCGAATACGATCAGTCTTTATGATCTGGTTGACTGGACGCACGATCTTCACGTCTGAGAATTCTTCTTCAGCAATCAAGCGACAGGACCGGCATTTGCCACAAGGCCAGACTCCCTGCAAATCTTCACAAAACTGACTTTGAGCTAGCAAGAGGGCCATCTCAAAACTGGCAAACGAACCTGTAAAAAGATAAGCATGACTGAGCTGTTTGTGTTCTAGGATCTGGGTGAAGCGCTCCACCAATTCTGGCTGGAGCTGTTGGATCTCTTCTAGATTCATTTCAATGTCCCCAAGTGATTTTCTAAAACAGCCAAGACATCCGTAAAGACTGCTTCAAAAGATTGACTGGCATCGATTTTCACGATACGCTCTGGTTCCTTTTCATACAAGGCTAAATAACCTTGTCTGACTTTTTGGTGAAGCTCCAATCCTTCCAAATCCAAACGATTGACTTCCCGCTCTTGGTTTTTCGCAATTCGTGCGAGCCCTTCTTCGACATCCAGATCAAAGTAAAGGGTTAGGTCTGGCTTAAGACCATCTGTCGCGAATTGATTGAGCCACTCGATGTCTTCCACACTCAGACCGCGACCATACCCTTGATAAGCCACCGAGCTATCAATAAAGCGGTCCATCAAGACAACCTTCCCAGCTGCAAGGGCTGGCAAGACACGTTCCACCAAATGCTGCCGGCGACTAGCAATATAGAGCAATAACTCGGTCTTGGCATCCATACTAGTATGGTCTGGATCCAAAATGACTTGGCGGATCTTTTCGGCAATGTCGACACCACCTGGTTCACGGGTTGTAATAAAAGGGATTCCTTTTTCTTCAAGTAGAGGCAAAATGGCTTCTAGGACCGATGATTTCCCCGCTCCTTCTGGACCTTCAAATGAAATTAATGTACCGTTTACCATAGTATCCTCTTTCTGTTTTTCTTCTTTTTATTTTACCAAAAATAAGGGTAAAAATCTTGTATTTTAGGAGAGAAAATTTTTCAAAGTCATTTTCATTTTTTCACTTTTTTGTTACAATGTTCTTATAAAGTTTTAGGAGACAACCTATCATGTTTAAATTTAAAGATATTCTGGCTATCATTTTTGGGGCCGGCATTTTTTCATTTGGGATCTATTTTTTAGTCATTCCCTTTCACTTCTATGAAGGAGGAGCGACAGGGATTACCTTGATCACCTATTATCTTTTCAAAATCCCTGTATCCATCATGAACTTGCTGATCAATATCCCTCTCTTCGTTTTGGCTTGGAAGCTGCTGGGCAAGAAATCTCTTTATCTGAGCTTACTGGGGACCTTTTCGGTTTCGGCTTGGATGGCTATTTTTGAAGCCATGCCCCTCAGCCACCGCTACCATCACTTCATCTTTGACGCCTTTAAAGGAGATATTCTGCTTGCCTGTATTGCCTCAGGGGTTGTCCTTGGTTTGGGGCTAGGGATCATCTTCAATGCTGGAGGAACTACTGGAGGAACAGATATCCTCGCTCGCATCTTTAATAAATACACTTCCCTCAGTATGGGAAAACTCATGTTGATTGTAGATGCCATTGTTCTGACAACTGTTGTCGTAGTCTTCCAAGATGTCCGTACCGCCATGTATACTCTCTTCTTCATCCTGATTGACACCCTGGTGATCGACTTGATTGGAGAAGGTGGTTTTGCTGGAAAAGGCTTCCTCATCGTTACATCTAAACCAGAAGAAATTGCCCAAAAGGTATCTGACGATCTGGGGCGCGGGATTACCTTTATCCGTGGGATGGGCTATTACAGCCGTAAGGACCTGGATATCGTCTACTGTGTCGTTTCGCGGAATGAGATGAAACAAATGAAAGACATCATCAATCGTATTGATCCATTCGCCTTTATTACGATTTCCGAAGCCCATGAAATTCTCGGCGAAGGCTTCACTTTAGATAAAGAAAAACAACCCATTACCCGTTAATAGAAAAATCAGACTGGATTGTCATCCAGCCTGATTTTTTATTAAATAGCTTTTGCGGTTGTTCGAATGATTTCATCGACTTTCAAACCGTTGGCTTCAAATTTAGTACGGATTCCTTCTAGATCCGTCACCCCATCAATTTGAACTTCGATGACGACACGATCGTCTTTGGTTGGGATATTGACTGTATTTGCGATGTTATACCCTTCTTCTACAATCAAGTGAATGATTTGTTCTAGAACGCCAACCTTATCTTCCGTCACAAAGCGTACACGGACTCCTTCTTCTCCATAACCGGATACTTCAAGGAAGGCACGGAAAATATCACGATCCGTGATGACACCGGATACCTGGTCATTGTCCACGACTGGAAGAATTCCCACCTTGTTCTTATACATGAGGTAGGTCGCATCTTCTAAGCTTGCAAATTTTGAGACGGTAATGACATCGCGAAGCATGACATCTTTGACCTTGGTTTTGTTCAAGAGATAGTTCATCTCAAAAATAGACAAGCTTGTTGCTTTAGATGGACTTGCTTCTGCAATCGTCCCTTCTGTCACCAAGCCAACTAATTGATCATTTTCAATGACCGGCAAACGGTGCAAGCCTTGTTCGCGCATCAAATCTGCCGCATGAGCAATTGTAGTATCTGGACTAATGTAAACCACTTTACGTGTCATAAAATCTTTAACAGCCATAACAAGTTCTCCTATGCTTTTACTAGTTTTATTATACTTGATTTTAAGAATGATTTCAAACGCTTTCAGCAGTTTTCTCCTGTTTTCAAAATTTAGAAAAATCAAACAGGAAAAATGAAAAAGAAAGGTCTTCAGGACCTTTCTTTTGAACTTATTCAAACAAACTTTAAAAATCTTATCCACCAAGGTAGGCCTTGCGGACTTCTTCTGAGGCTAAGAGTTCTTTTCCTGTTCCGGAAAGAACGACTTTCCCTGTTTCCAAAACATAACCGCGGTCTGCGATGGCAAGGGCTTTGTTGGCATTTTGCTCAATCAAGAGAACGGTTGTTCCTTGTTTTTGGATATCTTGGATGATATCAAAGATTTCTTGGATAAAGATTGGAGCCAATCCCATAGAAGGTTCATCCAAAAGCAAGAGTTTTGGTGTTGACATGAGTGCACGACCCATTGCGAGCATTTGTTGTTCCCCGCCAGATAGAGTAGCGGCATCTTGGTTCTTCCGTTCTTCCAAACGTGGGAAACGGGAGAAGACTTTCTTCAAGTTGGCTTGATTTTCTTCTCGATCTTTCTTCAAGAAAGCTCCCATTTCCAAGTTTTCCATAACGGTCAATCCTGGAAAGACGTGGCGGCCTTCTGGAACTTGAGAGAGTCCTGCTGCTACAATTTTTTGTGCCGGAACCTTTTGAATCTCCTGCCCCAAGAACTCAATTTTCCCAGCACTTGGACGTACCAAGCCTGAAATGGTACGAAGAATAGAGGTTTTCCCAGCACCGTTAGCACCAATCAAGGAAACAACTTCCCCTTCATTGACTTCGAAACTGACATCACGGACAGCCTGGATCATGCCATAGTGTACAGAAAGATTTTCAACTTTTAACATAGACATTAGGCTTCACCTCCTAGATATGCTTCGATTACGCGTTTGTTGGTCTTGATTTCCTCTGGCGTACCATGGGCAATCAAGCGACCATATTCCAATACATAAATCCGCTCTGTTACTTTCATGACCAAGCTCATATCGTGTTCGATCAGCATGATCGTAATATTGAATTCTTTTTGAATACGACGGATCAATTGGGTCAATTCTGCTGTTTCTTGAGGGTTCATCCCTGCAGCAGGTTCATCCAAGAAGAGGATTTTTGGCTCTGTAGCAAGGGCACGAACGATCTCCAAGTGACGTTGTTGTCCGTAAGCTAAATTCTTGGCCAAGGTATCTGCTTCTTTTTCCAAACCAAAAATGGCTAACAATTCAAGAGCTTTTGCTTTCAAAGCTTCTTCATTCTTGTAATAGCTTGGCAAGCGGAAAAGACTAGCAAAGACATGTGGTTTGTGGTGATTGGCAAAGGCAATCAAGACATTGTCCAAAACGCTCAAGTCTTTAAAGAGACGAATATTTTGGAAAGTCCGTCCCAGACCACCTGCAGCAATTTTATAAGGTGCTTTACCATTTAGTAGCTGACCATCTAAGGTAATGGTCCCTTCACTTGGTTCATATACCCCTGTTAGGAGGTTGAAGAGGGTTGTTTTACCGGCACCATTGGGTCCGATCAAACCAACCAATTCCCCTTCATTGAGTTCCATGGTCACATCCCCAACGGCTGTCAAACCACCAAAGTTTTTTGTTAAATTTTTTACTTCAAGAAGTGCCATTAGTTAGCCTCCTTTTTTGAGAGTAGTTTTTTTAAGCTGAATTCCCATGTTCCAAGAAGACCACCTGGACGGAAGATCATCACGAGAATCAAAGCCAATGAGTAAATGATCATACGGATGCTTGAGAAGTCTTGAAGCACCATGTTCAAGATCCCCAAGACGATAGCTGCCACAACTGTTCCTGACATCGATCCCAAACCACCGAAAACGACAATGATCAAGACATTAATGGTATTGGTGAAAGAGTAATCTTTAGGAACAACAGAACCGATAAAGCCAGCTTGAAGAGATCCAGCAATCGCCGCTGTGATCGCACCAAATACAAAGGCAATGACTTTAACTTTGGTCGTATTGATCCCAACAGATTCTGCCGCGATTTCATCTTCACGAACAGAAAGGGTAGAGCGTCCAATTGGACTGCGTAAGAAGTTAATCGTAAAGATCGTTGTAATCACAACAAAGAGGTAAACCAATTGCCAGGTTGTAAAGGCTGGCAAACCAAGGATCCCAGCGGCACCATTTGTTAGAGTACCACCATTAACGATCAAGATCCGGATGATTTCTGAAACCCCAAGTGTCGCAATCGCAAGGTAATCCCCTTTCAACCGAAGGGTTGGAACCCCAACGATCAAGGCAACGAGACCCGCAATCAAGGCCCCTAAAACCATAGCGCCAAAGAAAGCACCGTAGGTTGGTGATTTGGAACCGAGAATGGCTGCAGAGTAGGCACCAATGGCCATAAATCCGGCATGTCCGAGTGAGAATTGACCTGAGAAACCAACAATGAGGTTCAGGCCAACTGCAAGGATAATGTTAATCCCGATTTGTTCCAAAATTTGGATATAGAAGAGGTTGAGGACACCTGCTGCAACCAAGACTTGGATCAAGGCAAAACCTGCGATCAAAAGACCAAGCCAGACTAAATTCACTTTTAAATTTTGTTTCATGGCTTACACCTTCTCTTTCACATTTTTACCGAGGATACCTGCTGGACGGATGAGCAAGATCACAATCAAGATGGCATACACAATGGCATCACGGAAGTCTGAAAGACCGATCGCTGTAGCGAAGGTTTCCAACAAACCGATGACAAATCCACCTAGGGCCGCACCTGGAATGATTCCGATTCCTCCAAGAACGGCTGCGACAAAGGCTTTGATCCCTGGTGTCATTCCCATCAAAGGTTCAATCGAGTTGTAATACAAACCAATCAAAACACCACCAGCACCTGCCAAGGCTGATCCCAAAGCAAAGGTAAAGCTGATCGTACGGTTTACGTTAATCCCCATCAATTGAGCCGCATCACTATCGACAGATACAGCACGCATGGCTTTCCCCATCTTTGTTTTTTGAATAATAAATTGAAGAGCGACCATCAAGAAAACAGACACTCCCAAGATCATCAACTGAAT
>CABSRC010000029.1 GCA_902480035.1 uncultured Streptococcus sp.
AATTAGAGGATTTGGAAAGTGGCTACCGCAAGCTTTTGGAATCTGGCTACCACTTCACTGAAACAGATATTGAATCTCGTTTCCAACAGTTGCATGCTTCCTTGAAGAACAATATGGCAAATGTATCCGCGCTTGAATTGGACAATGCTATTTACGAAAATGAGCAAATTCAAGAGGAAATCGATGCATTGTATCACATCTTTACTCGTGAAATCGAATCACAAAAAGTCGTGAAGAAGTTAGTGAAACAACTGCCTGGCTATTTGAAACACGCAAAAGATAACAATAGCAACCTTGCAGCAGAAGTGGAACGCCTTAGTAAAACATTCGTCTTGAATGAAAGCTTCAGCCAACAGTTAAAAGAGTTGGAAGCTGAGCTATCTTCACAAGAAAATGTGGTAGAAGATGCCTTGAAAGATTCATCTGAAACACAAAAGGCCTATTCTATTGTAGAAGAAGAATTAGAAGCTATTGAAGCTCGCTTGAAAGAAATCGAAGATGAGCAAATTGGCTTAAGTGATTCCCTTTCAAAAATTGAAAAAGACGATGCCAATGCTCGCCAAAAAGTTAATATCTATGCCAACCGTTTGCATGCCATTAAACGCTATATGGACAAACGAAACTTGCCAGGAATCCCTCAAGAATTCTTGGAATTATTCTTCACAGCAAGCAACAATACAGAGGCTTTGATGGATGAGTTGGAAGGGGATAAAATCAACATCGAATCAACCAATCGTTTGTTAGATATTTTGACCAATGATATGAATGAATTGGAAGAAGCGACTTATCGAATTGTACAAAATGCTACTTTAACGGAGCAGTTGTTGCAATATTCAAATCGCTATCGTTCATTTGATGATCATGTTCAAGCTGCCTTTGATGAGTCCCTTTATATTTTCGAAAGAGAATATGACTATGCGGCTTCCTTCAAAGTCATCTCAGATGCTTTGGAGATGGTAGAAGCTGGAGTGACCGATCGCTTTGTTACTTCGTATGAAAAAACTCGGGAGCAAATTCGCTTCTAATAACAAAAAAACGACTTTTTAGGAGGTCGTTTTTTTATCTTCAAATGATCATTGAAACTTGAAATTTAAACCCTATTTTTGTATAGTAAGGGAGAAATAAGAAAGGAAAGCGATGAAAGAAGTAACCGGTCTCCTCGTTATGGATGTAGATGGAACTTTGATTCAACAAGAAGGAATTGATTTACTAGCTCAAGAAGCTGGCGTGGGACAAAAAGTAGCAGAGATTACGGCACAAGCAATGAATGGAGAGTTGGATTTTAAAGCATCTTTACAGGCGCGTGTCGCTTTATTGAAGGGATTAGAGGCCTCTATTTTTCCGAAAATTATAGAGCAGATGGACGTCACACCGGGAGCTAAGACCTTAATCACGGAACTTCATCAAAGAGGTTACAAGGTTGGCCTTGTTTCAGGGGGATTTCATGAAGTTATCGATCCTATCGCGAAGTCTTTAGGAATTGATCTGGTTCGTGCTAATCGTTTGCAGACTTTTGATGGCCGTCTGACAGGGAAAGTGCTCGGAGAGATTGTGACCCCTGAAAGAAAAAAAGACTCCCTCCTGACATGGGCGAGAGAAAATCATATTCCACGAAGTCAGACGATTGCTATGGGAGATGGTGCCAATGATCTTCCCATGATTGAAACAGCCGGAATCGGGATTGCCTTTATGGCAAAGCCGATCGTTGCCGAACGGGCTCCATACCGTATTGAGACGAGGGATCTAAGCCTTGTTCTTGAAATTCTAGACCAGCATAGAAAGGAAACAGGATGCATATCCTACTAGCACCGGATTCATTTAAAGAATCCTTATCCGCCAAACAAGTAGCAGAAGCCTTAAAAAAAGGATTTCAAGAGGCTCTACCAGATGCAACTTTTGACCTCCTTCCCATAGGGGATGGTGGCGAAGGAACCATGGATACACTCGCTGGCGTTCTGAATTTAACCAAGAAGCATACTCAGGTAACAGGACCATTTGGGAAGCCTGTTTCAATGGCTTACTACCAAAAAGATGAGATGGCATTTTTTGAGATGGCCTCTCTTGTTGGCTTAGGCTCTATCCCAGCTGAAAAACGCAATCCACTAGAACTAGAGACACGAGGAATTGGTGAACTGATTTTGCAATTGGTTGACCAAGGGGTTAAAACGATCTGTGTGGGAATTGGTGGTTCAGCGACCAATGATGGTGGGATTGGGATGGCAGCCGGACTAGGGGTAGCCTTCTATGATGACCAAGGTCATCTGCTTCGTCCTGTAGGTGCTTCGATCGGTCGTGTGGATAGAATAGATACTAGTGTGGTTCCAAAAGCTTTACAAGACATCGAGCTCCAGGTCTTAACGGATGTCACCAATCCTCTCTGTGGCAGTCAAGGAGCAACCTATATCTTTGGCGGGCAAAAGGGATTGAATCCCCTTCTGTTTCCAGCAGTTGATCAAGCTATGGAGGATTTTTATCAGCTAGTTGATCCCCGAATCTTGTCTATGGCTGGCGCCGGAGCTGGAGGTGGCATGGCAGCAGGCTTGGTCGCTTTTGCGGGAGGTCAGATTTCCTCAGGAATTGAGAAAAGTTTGGATCTAATCGACTTTGATCGTAAGGTTCAAAAAGCGGATCTGGTCGTCGTGGGAGAAGGTAGGATGGACCTCCAATCTCTGTCTGGAAAAGCTCCTGTCGGGGTAGCTAAACGAACACCAGAGAAGATCCCAGTGCTTGCTATTTGTGGCGCCTTAGCAGAGGATTTGCCAGCATTCCCAAGTCATCATATTGAGGCTGCCTTCTCTATTGTACCAGGTCCTTGTGAGGTGGCAGATGCACTCACTCATACTGAAAAAAATCTGATTTCCTGTGCTCGAAATATTGGTAACCTCTTAAAAATGAAAGCAAACTAAAAAACCAATTGAAAAGGAAATTCCTTTTCAATTGGTTCTTTCTTTAGCCAAAGAGGCGTTTCCAAAATGATTTTTTTTCAGGTGCTATGCTCTCTTCTTTCTTTTCAAACAAATTTGGATACTGGAGGCTGATATCGGTTGGAGAAATTCCAGATGGATGATCAGTATGGATGATGAGACCAAAGGGAGAGTGGCGACAGTCATCTGAAACAATGCTTGCCACAAGACCAAGATCCTTTGTTTTTTTCAAATATTGAAGTTGGCTGCTTTCATCCAAGGCAGGCGAAATCTTGACCAATACAGGTTCAAAGCGTTCTGAAATGTTCGTAAGAATTGAAGAATAGTGCTCCAAATAGAGATTGTCCCTTGCCTCCTCCAAGGTACATGATGCAATCACACGCTCCTCATATGTCTCCAAAAATCGACGCTGTTCATCAGGATTGAACCGAGTAGGACCAGCAGCTTTTTCTAAAATCGTTTTATTAATATCTGTCATAAGTTTAGTATAGCATAAAGCGTAGCAGAAGAGTAGAGGAATGCTAAAAAATTAAATAAGGAAGGGAAATGGAAGAAAATAAGGCAGTGGAACCGTTTTCTTGTTAAAAACTTCTCAATTTTCGTATATTTCCTTGTTTTTTCTTGAAAAAATAGCCTAATTACGATATGATAGAGGAGTAAAAAATATAACTCAATAAGGAGAGTAAGAAATGTCAATTATTACTGATGTTTACGCTCGCGAAGTCCTAGACTCACGCGGTAACCCAACACTTGAAGTAGAAGTTTATACTGAATCAGGTGCTCATGGACGTGGTATGGTTCCATCAGGAGCTTCTACTGGTGAACACGAAGCAGTTGAACTTCGTGACGGTGACAAATCTCGTTACGGTGGTCTTGGTACTCAAAAAGCTGTTGACAATGTAAACAACATTATTGCTGAAGCTATCATCGGCTATGATGTACGTGATCAACAAGCTATCGACCGTGCTATGATCGCTCTTGACGGTACTCCTAACAAAGGTAAATTGGGAGCAAACGCAATCCTTGGTGTGTCTATCGCTGTAGCTCGTGCTGCTGCTGACTACCTTGAAATCCCACTTTACAGCTACCTTGGTGGTTTCAACACTAAAGTTCTTCCAACTCCAATGATGAACATCATCAACGGTGGTTCTCACTCAGATGCTCCAATCGCTTTCCAAGAATTCATGATCGTACCTGCTGGTGCACCAACATTCAAAGAAGCTCTTCGTTGGGGTGCTGAAATCTTCCACGCACTTAAGAAAATCCTTAAAGGTCGTGGTCTTGAAACAGCCGTTGGTGACGAAGGTGGATTCGCTCCTCGTTTCGACGGAACTGAAGATGGTGTAGAAACTATCATCGCTGCTATCGAAGCTGCTGGTTATGTTCCAGGTAAAGACGTATTTATCGGATTTGACTGTGCATCATCAGAATTCTACGATAAAGAACGCAAAGTTTACGATTACACTAAATTCGAAGGTGAAGGAGCTGCTGTTCGTACTGCTGAAGAACAAATCGCTTACCTTGAAGGATTGGTTGATAAATACCCTATCATCACTATCGAAGATGGTATGGATGAAAACGACTGGGACGGTTGGAAAGCTCTTACTGAACGTCTTGGTGGTAAAGTTCAATTGGTTGGTGACGACTTCTTCGTAACAAACACTGACTATCTTTCACGTGGTATCGAAGAAGGTGCTGCTAACTCAATCCTTATCAAAGTTAACCAAATCGGTACTCTTACTGAAACATTCGACGCTATCGAAATGGCGAAAGAAGCTGGTTACACTGCCGTTGTATCACACCGTTCAGGTGAAACTGAAGATTCAACAATCGCTGATATCGCAGTTGCAACAAACGCAGGACAAATCAAGACTGGTTCACTTTCACGTACAGACCGTATCGCTAAATACAACCAATTGCTTCGCATCGAAGATCAACTTGGTGAAGTAGCTGAATACCGTGGATTGAAATCATTCTACAACCTTAAGAAATAAGCTAGTTTACTAGACTAAAAAGATCCTTGAGTTTTCTCAAGGATTTTTTTGTTATCGAGCCAAACAAAAACTCCTCAACTACAGCGTTGAGGAGTCGTGTTATTAGAACAAGCCTTTGATTTTGTCCAAGGCACCGCTGACCATTTCATTTCCAGAAACAAGCCCTTTTGCTTGTTCAAGGTAGTCACCGAGGTTGTCTTTGTTGTCTTCAACAAATTTCTTTGCAGCGTCGAAATCTTTCTTTTCGATCATTTCTTTTACTTGGTTAAATAAGTCCATTGGATTCATGCTTGGATCTCCTAAAATATAAGTTATGAAATCAGGCTTGCGCCTTTTTCTCATTTATTTAATCATTTTTTTAGAGCTTTGACAACTAAAACGACTTAATGAAAAACCGTACAAACTGCCTCTGGAACATAGAAGTCGTCGGATAGAAGGGTCAATTTTCCGCTAGCTAGATCCCGCTTGAAGACGCTTGCGTTTGGTGAATCTTGATGGGCTGCGATCAAATAGTTTTGATCAGGACTAAGTGTGAAATCACGTGGATTGAGCCCTTGACTTGGAACAATTTCAATCAGTTCTAAGCTGCCATCAGCCACAACTTTGAAGACAGCGATGGAATTGTGAGCACGGTTAGATGCATAAAGGAATTTTCCATCGGCTGAGAGCTTGATGGCTGATGCCCATTTTTGTCCCTCGTAGTCGGATGGAAGAGTAGAGACGGTTTGGAAGTGTTCGAATTCACCCATGCCGTCATAAAAGAGGACGTCGATTGTGGCATTTAATTCATTGATGAGATAAGCAGTCTTGTAGTGGGAATGAAAGACAAGGTGACGAGGTCCTGCACCTGGAGCTGTTTGGTACTGATTGATCAGGGTAAGTTTTCCTTCCTCACTGACATCATAGACATGCAAACTGTCTGTTCCTAGGTCACACGTGATCAGGTACTGATCTGGCGTAAGGTCTGCATAGTGAGCATGCGGACTTGCTTGATTGGCGTGGGGACCACTTCCTTGGTGAGTGTCCTGATCGACAAAGGACAAACGCCCATCTGCCTCTAGCTTATATACGAGAACTTGCCCTTTGTGATAGTTAGCTCCATAGACTAGTTGACGGTTTTCATCGACAGAGACATAGCAGAGTGGAGCCCCTTCTTCGACAACGTGATTGAGCGGCTGAAAATCGGCTGTAAAACTAGCGATTCCCCCTTTTCCATCTTCAGCTCCGACACTATAAAGATTGCCTTTTTTAGAAAAAGCTATATAGGTTGGATTGGGCTCAGCTACCACTAGTTCAAGATGGCTCAATGCCCCTGTTTCAGGGTCGAATTGTGCCTTGTAAATTCCTTTGGATTCTTTTTTGGTATAGGTACCGAAATAAATGTTTTGAGACATAGGTCACCTCGTAAGATTTGTTAGGTTTATTATATCAAAGGTCCTATTGGAAGGCAATTGCTAGTTGAAGAAGGGAGTGGTCTTTCTGATTTTACTAGTTTTTTCGTAACTTCACGCTAAAAAAATGCTAAAATAGATACATGTTGAAATGAAAAGGAGTTTTCCGTGGATAATAAAGAAAAACAGTTTAGTATGTCCTGGTTTTTTAGATGGTTTTTAGACAACAAGGCTATTACCGTATTTTTAGTTACCTTGCTCTTGGGTCTGAACCTCTTGGTCTTGAGTAAGATTACCTTTATTTTTATTCCGATTTTTGAGTTTGCAGGAGCTGTCATGCTACCAGTCATTATTTCTGGTTTGCTCTATTACTTGCTCAATCCTATTGTCGACTTTCTTGAAAGAAAAGGTCTTAAGCGGATTTTTGCGATTTCCTTCGTCTTTTTCTTGATTGCAGTGCTCTTAATCTGGGGTCTCGCTGTCGTGATTCCAGCTGTCCAACGACAAGTGGTGAGTTTCTTTCATAACCTGCCAACTTATTTGGAGAAGGCCAATGCAACTATTGACGATTTTCTAGACAATCGCGTCTCTTCTGATATCAAACCCCAGTTGGATGAGATCACCAAAGAATTGTCTGCAAATATTACTACTTGGGCCAGTTCGATCTCTGGGCGGGCTGTCAATTGGGTCAGCAACTTGATCGGAGTTGCTTCGCAAGTTATCGTTGCCTTGATCATCATGCCTTTTATTGTTTTCTATCTTCTTCGAGATGGGAAAAATTTAAAAGGCCACATTGTTCGCTTCTTACCGACAAAGATTCGTAAATCGGCTGAACAAGTTCTCTCAGATGTCAATACCCAGCTCTCCAATTATGTTCGAGGGCAAATTACAGTAGCCATTGTCGTCGCCATTATGTTTATCCTCTTCTTTAAGATCATTGGCTTACGTTATGCAGTGACACTTGGGATCTCTGCGGGGATCTTGAATTTGATCCCATACTTGGGTAGTTTTTTAGCCATGTTACCTGCTTTAGTTTTGGGCTTGGTAGCAGGGCCAGAGATGTTTATCAAGGTCTTGATTGTATTTGCAGTGGAGCAAACCATTGAAGGACGTTTTGTATCACCGTTGGTTTTGGGAAGCCAGTTAAATATCCATCCGATTACCATTTTATTTGTGCTCTTGACGTCAGGATCTATGTTTGGAATCTGGGGAGTTTTCCTTGGAATTCCAGTCTATGCATCTGCTAAGGTGGTGATCGGAGCTATCTTTGAATGGTATAAGGTCGTCAGTGGCTTGTATGAAGAACACAATGAAATAGAAGAGGAAACACACAGTGAGTCATAGTCAACAAATGGTAGAAGCTCTCGATCGGCAAGAGCTAGAAGAGGCAGAAGTTCAATTTCAACAGGCCTTGGTAGAAGATAGTGAAGCACAATTATTGGATTTAGGTCAATATCTTGAAAGTATCGGTTTTTACCCTCAGGCAAAAGAGGTTTACGAACAGATTGCAGAAACCTATCCAGAAGTGTATTTGAGTTTAGCAACCATCCTTGCAGAGGAAGGCCAAATGGAAGAGGCCTTTGCTTATTTAGAAGAAATTGGACCTGAATCAAACTGGTATGTGGCCAGTCTCTTGGTTAAGGCGGATCTCTATCAGATGGAAGGCCTAGCAGATGTAGCGCGTGAAAAATTAGTTGAAGCTGCTCATTTGTCTGATGATCCGATCATTCAATTAGGGCTAGCTGAAATTGATCTGGAATTGGAACGCTATCAAGAGGCTATCCAAGAGTATGCCCAGTTAGACAATCGGGAGATTTTGGAAGCAACAGGAATTTCCACCTATCAACGGATTGGTTTTGCCTATGCCAATCTTGGTAAGTTTGAAGCAGCTGTTCCTTTCTTAGAGAAAGCTCTGGAGATTGAGTTTGATGACCAGATTGCTTACGAATTAGCGACCCTATTGTCTGACCAAGAAGAATTCCAAAAAGCCCTGATCTACTACAAACAAATTGATACCTTGTCGCCTGATTTTGAGGGCTATGAGTATGGTTATGCCTTGGCTTTACAGGCTGAAAATGACCGTGAAAAAGCGCTTGAGATTGCTAAACAAGGGATCCAGAAGAATCCATTTGATGCCCAATTGAAGCTCCTTGCTTCTCAGCTTTCTTATGAACTCCACCAACCTGAGCAAGCAGAAGCTTATCTATTAGAGGCTAAAGAAGTGGCAGATGATATAGAAGAGATTGCTCTTCGCCTGACCACCCTTTATTTGGAACAGGAACGCTTTGACCAAGTCTTGGATTGGCAAAATGAAGAAGTCGAAACGGTTGTCACCCGTTGGAACATTGCCCGTGCTTTGGCTGCCTTGGAGAAAACAGAAGAGGCCGTCTCAGCCTACCAAGAGCTCTATGAGGATTTAAAGGACAACCCAGAATTCCTCGAAGCCTATGTTTATTTGTTGCGTGAGGCTGGAGATGTGACGAAGGCGCGTGAAGTGGCTAATCAGTATTTGGCGATCGTACCAGACGATGTGCAGATGCAAACCCTCTATGATAGCCTCTAATCAAAACCATATCGTGAAGATTCGGAATAGTTTGTGGTATACTGGTAGAAGATAGAATGAGGAGAGAAAAACATGGAACCAGTGAAACTTTTTCAATACAATACCTTAGGTGCCCTAATGGCGGGTCTGTACGGGGGGTCATTTACGATAGGAGAACTCTTAGAACATGGGAACCTCGGAATTGGGACGCTGGATTCTATTGATGGAGAGTTGATCGTATTAGATGGTAAGGCATATCAGGCCAAGGGATCTGGCGACCATCCTGAAATTGTTGAAGTTTCTCCGGATGCCAAGGTTCCTTATGCAGCAGTCGTTCCTCACCAAGCAGAAGTGATTTTCCGCCAACGTTTTGAAATGACAGACGAGGAATTGGAAGCTCGTATTGAGTCTTATTATGATGGGGAAAATCTTTTCCGCTCCATTAAGATTCATGGTGACTTTGCCAAGATGCATGTCCGTATGATTCCAAAATCAACACCAGAGATGAAGTTTGCAGAGGTTGCAACCCATCAGCCAGAGTATACACGAGAAAATGTCACTGGAACCATCGTCGGTTTTTGGACACCAGAAATTTTCCATGGCGTGAGCGTGGCTGGTTATCATTTGCACTTTATCTCAGATGACCACACCTTTGGTGGCCATGTCATGGATTTTGTCATCACAGAAGGAATTGTAGAGGTGGGGGCCATCGATCAGCTGGATCAACGTTTCCCAGTTCAAGACCGTCAGTACCTCTTTGCTAAATTCAATGTTGATGAGGTCAAAGAAGACATCAATAAAGCAGAATAAAAAGGTT
Source organism: uncultured Streptococcus sp. (assembly GCA_902480035.1). Taxonomy (GTDB): domain Bacteria; phylum Bacillota; class Bacilli; order Lactobacillales; family Streptococcaceae; genus Streptococcus. The sequence goes on from CABSRC010000029.1 coordinate 9,669, forward strand.
GAGCATCGCTCAACCTTTCGTATTGAAGATAATGTTATTTAAGAAACTTTCCTTAGGTGAGAACGGACGTCAGCGAACTTCAAAGAAGTTCCATGACTTAGTTTTGGACCTAAGGTTCCAAAACTCCCGAGTGCTAGAAACAAGATTGTTTCTAGCACTTTTCTCACGGCGGAAAGTTTCAATATATGTTGAATGATCCTAAAAGTAGACCTCATTTTTTTCAGCATACGTAGAACAATTTGTCTACATTCTAAAAGGTTGAGCGTCGCTCAACCTTTTATATTTGAAATCAGTCCGTTAGTTTCATGGCTTTGATTTTTTCTTCTTCTGGGGTGACCCGCAGAGTCTTTTGGCCTGTGTAGGTGACAAAGCCGGGCTTTCCACCAGTTGGTTTATTGAGTTTCTTGGCTTCGATCATATCGACTTGGACCAGATTTGAGAGACGGGCCTTGGAATAGTAGGCGGCCAACTCTGCGGCATCAGTCTTCACTTCATCCGTCGGATCGAGATTTCCTGTAATGACGACATGGCTGCCTGGGATGTCTTTGGCATGGAACCAGAGCTCGTCTTTTTTAGCGATCTTAAAGGTCAGTTCATCGTTTTGCAGATTATTGCGACCCACTAAAATGATGGTTTTGCCATCACTAGCCAGGTATTTTTCTGGTTTTTTCCGTTTATGAATTTTTTCACGGTTGCGCCGTTTGATAAAGCCGGTCTGGATTAGCTCTTCTCGAATTTCTGCTACCTCAGCCAGGCTCGCTTGAGAAAGGGCTGTTTCAACCGTTTCAAGATAAGAAATAGTTTCCTTGGTTTCTTGAATGAGGATGGTCAAATGTTTGACGGCTTCTTTTAACTTCTGGTAGCGTTTGAAGTAGCGTTGGGCATTTTGATTGGGGGTCAGGGCCTTGTTGAGTTGGATGGTAATGGGCTCGTTGGTATAGTAATTGTCCAGGACAACCTGGTCTTGGTCGTTTGGTACCTGATGGAGGAAGGTTGTCAGCAATTCTCCTTTTTGGCGGAATTCTTCCGCATTGTCAGTCGCCGCTAACTCAGCTTCTTGTTTGGCTAATTTTTTCCGGTTCTTTTCAAGATCGTTTTCGACCTTGCGGATCAATTCACTGGCCTGTTGTTGCACTCGATCGCGCTCAGCCTTGTCTCGGTAATAGTCATCTAGCAGATCTGAAAGTGTCTCAAAGGTTTGACTAGTAGCATCTTCAAAGGGAATAGATGAAAAGGATTTGGTCGTTAGGCGTGGCTCAGAAGGTGCATCAAAAAAGGCACGGAAGGTCTTTAATTTTTCATCTGTCTCAAGTCGCTTGGCCAATTCTTGAGCCGTATCTCGCCCCAAACCTTGGAAACATTTTTGAAGGTTTTTTGAGCTTAACTCTTCCTTGTGAAGAAGGGCAAAAAGGGCTTCATCTCCAATTGTAAAAGGATTGACCGCGTTGGTTTTTGGAGGAGCTACATAGGTCGACCCAGGGAGAATGGTTCGGTAGCTATTTTGTGAGAAGCCGACATGTTTAATGGCTTCGATGATTTTATTGCTGGTGCGGTCCAGGAGAATAATATTACTGTGCTTGCCCATGATTTCGATCATGAGGCTGACAGAAATAGCATCTCCAATTTCGTTTTTATTGGAGACACGGATTTCGAGAATCCGGTCGTTTTCCATTTGCTCAATCCCTTCAATGACAGCGCCTTGAAGATATTTGCGCATAACCATAATAAAGGTATTGGGAAAGGCAGGATTTTCAAAGTTGGTCTGGGTCCGTTGAATCCGTCCAAAGACAGAATGGGCAGAGAGCAAGAGTTTTTGGTTTTTCCGATTGCCTCGGATTTGAAGCACCAATTCTTGCTCGAAAGGTTGGTTAATTTTTTGAATGCGACCACTTAAGAGTTCGGCCTTCAATTCTTGCACCATATGGTGTAAAAAAAATCCATCAAAAGACATGGGATTCCTCATCATTCTAGCGTTTATTCTAGTAAATTATATCAAAATTAGAGAGGAAATCCCAGAAAGAAGCTAGGGGCTGTTCAATAGAAAATGCGAACGTTTCCAAAAAAATACTGAAAAAGTATTGACATTTTTGAAAGAAAACTTTAAAATGTAAGAAATTAGAAAAGTAGTAAATGAAAGTTTCAAGAGAGCCCACGGTTGCTGAGAGTGGGTAGCGGCAGTTTATGAAATTGGACTAATGATGAGATGAATTTGAAACAATAAAAATTCGGTTGGCACACCTTATCGTGCAACTTGTTGCTAGACAAGACAGAGATATGGGGGGAGACTATCCTTTTCCCATAAGTGAGGTGGCACCGCGATGACACGTCCTCACATAGCTTTTGCTATGTGTGGGCGTGTTTTTTGTTTTAGATGAGAAGGGAGAAAAGATATGAAGAAACGATGGCGTCGCATTCTTTAGAGGATGAAAAATAGAAGAAAATGAAAAAATAGAAGAGGTAGTAAAATGAAAAATAAACGGTTAATGGGAATTATTGGTTTGATTGCAGCAGCAGTCATTGGGACAGCGATCTATTCAGCTACAGCTGGTAAGGACAACAAGGCAGCAACTAGCAATGAAAAGGCAAAAGTTGGGGTCTTGCAGTTGGTCAGCCACCCTTCGCTTGATTTGATCTACAAGGGGATTCAAGATGGTCTAGCTGAAGAAGGCTATGACAAGGACAAAGTGGACATTGATTTCCTCAATGCAGAAGGGGACCAAAACAAGGTTGCAACTATGAGTAAGCAATTGGCAGAAAAAGATAATCAAGTCTTGATTGGGATTGCAACCCCATCTGCTCAAGGTTTGGCTAGTGCAACCAAAGACAAACCAATTGTCATGGGTGCTGTAACCGATCCAGTCGGTGCAAACTTGGTCAAAGATTTGAAAAAACCAGGTGGCAATATCACTGGGGTATCTGACCACAATCCTACTGAGCAACAGTTGAAATTGATCAAAGAGTTGACTCCAAACGTAAAAACAATCGGGGTTCTTTACTCAACCAGTGAAGACAATTCTAAATCTCAAGTAGAAGAATTTACAAAATTGGCTGAAAAAGCAGGCTACAAGGTGGTTCCGTATTCAGTTCCTTCTACAAACGAAATTGCTTCAACAGTATCGGTTATGTCAGGTAAAGTGGATGCTATCTGGGTTCCAATCGACAATACCATCGCATCAGCATTCTCAACTGTTGTTGAAGCCAATAAAGATGCTAAAAAACCAATCTTCCCAAGTGCGACAGCCATGGTAGAAGCTGGTGGCCTTGGTTCAGTCGTTGTCGACCAACATGATCTTGGGGTAGCAACTGGTAAAATGGCTGCGAAGATCTTGAAAGGTCAAAAACCTGCAGACACACCTGTTGAAATCTTTAGCCAAGGAAAATCTGTCATCAATAAAAAAGTCGCAGATGAATTGGGCATTACTATTCCAGAATCTGTCTTGAAAGATGCTGGACAAGTCATTAAATAAAAAGAAAACGAATCACAAGAATGGCGGGGGAATTTGGCTTTGGCAGGTCTTTAAATCGTGACCTTTGAAAATGTCTACCAGTGCCCAGAACCAACTTTTATACTCTTGGTAGAGGAGAAAGAAATGGAAGTCAAGATAACAGATCTTCATCCGACCCAACTTTATTTATCAGAAAAGAAGTTACAAGCTATCCAGATGCTGGATCAGTCGGCAGAAATCATCAATGTGGATCCAATTAGTGTTCTTGCATTTGGAAATCGCTTCTTGATTACAGACGGGCATCACAGGGCTTATCAGGCTTTATTGGCAGGTCGGGATATGATTTCTGCTGAGTTTGATAGAGATGGTGGCGATGAGTTGTATGCCCTCTATGCGCAAGCTTGCGAGGAAAGAAAGATAACCTCTGTTTTGGATTTAAAACATCGTATCTTACCTCAAGATGAGTATGAAGCAAAATGGTATAACTGGTGTGATGGTTTTAACCAAGCAGCAACTCTTCTATTGAAGAGGCAAGCAGATGAAACAGACAAGGCAAATAGATAATGCACTGTCTCTTGCTCCTTTTTCTAGTGAATTAGTCTTATCTAACTTGTTTTTTAACTAAAAATCTGATAAACTATGTAGTAATTGAATAGAAATCTGCAAGACTAGTATCTCAAGGGAAGTGCGACAGGGAGAAGAGCCGTGACTGAAAGCTCTTTGCATGAAAGCTGAGTGAATTCACTTGCGTAAAGGATTTAGAAATTAAGGTCTGGTTTACAGATAAAAACGGATGGTACCGCGTGTCAACGCTCCGAATGTGGGTGTTGGCGCGTGGTTTTTTCTATGTCTGTAGAGGGACCATGATGGAGGAAATATGTCAACGATTGAAGAACAACTAAAAGCGCTTCGAGAAGAAACGCTGGCAGCCTTGAAGCAGATCTCTGCTGAAAATAAAAAAGAGATGCAAGAACTACGGGTCTCTGTTCTTGGGAAGAAAGGATCTCTGACGGAAATTCTTAAAGGGATGAAGGATGTCTCTGCTGAGATGCGTCCGGTTATTGGAAAACACGTCAATGAAGCCCGTGATGTCTTGACGGCTGCCTTTGAAGAATCAGCCAAACTCTTGGAAGAAAAGAAAGTCCAAGCTAAACTAGCTAGCGAAAGCATCGATGTGACCCTTCCAGGTCGTCCAGTTGCTAGTGGTTACCGTCATATTTTGACCCAAACCAGTGAAGAAATCGAAGATATCTTTATCGGGATGGGGTATCAAGTCGTTGACGGCTTTGAAGTGGAGCAAGACTATTATAACTTTGAACGGATGAATCTGCCTAAAGATCACCCAGCGCGGGATATGCAGGATACCTTCTATATCACAGAAGAAATCTTGCTTCGGACCCATACTTCACCTGTACAGGCGCGGGCTATGGATGCGCATGACTTTAGCAAGGGACCATTGAAGATGATCTCTCCAGGGCGGGTTTTCCGTCGGGATACGGATGATGCGACCCACAGCCACCAATTCCATCAAATCGAAGGCTTGGTCGTTGGGAAAAGCATTTCTATGGCCGACCTTCAAGGAACGCTTCAATTGATCGTGCAAAAGATGTTTGGTGCAGAACGTCAAATCCGTTTGCGTCCTTCTTACTTCCCATTCACTGAGCCATCTGTTGAGGTCGATGTCTCTTGCTTCAAATGTGGTGGAGCTGGATGTAACGTATGTAAGAAAACTGGTTGGATTGAAATCATGGGAGCCGGTATGGTTCACCCACGCGTCCTTGAGATGAGTGGTATTGACCCAACAGTCTATTCAGGATTTGCCTTTGGACTTGGTCAAGAGCGTGTGGCTATGCTTCGTTACGGAATCAATGATATCCGTGGCTTCTATCAAGGGGATGTTCGCTTCTCAGAGCAGTTTAAATAATCATGTTAGTTAGAGTAAAAATCGACCAGGCACAGACCTTACGTGATCTAGAGGTGGAAACCTACCGGGATACCTTTGGTCCCTATATTGTTGAGAAAGATTTGGAAGATTACTTCTCCACTGTACTCTCTTTGGAGCAAATCGAGAAGGATCTGCTAGATCCAGAATCCGAAACCTATTTTGTCCTCAATGAAGAACAAGAAATATGTGGTTTTCTCAAGATCAACTGGGGCCAAGCACAGACCGAGCCAGTAGAGATGGACAAGGCCTTTGAGATCCAACGGATCTATGTCAAAAAGGAATTTCATGGGGCTGGTTTTGGCAAGGAAATGTTTACCTTTGCGTTGGATCAAGCCAAGAGCCGAGGATTTGAGTGGGCTTGGCTGGGCGTCTGGGAACGCAACTTTAAGGCGCAAGATTTTTACTATCGCTTTGGATTTGAACGATTTAGTGAACATGAGTATCCTACTGGTGATACGGTTGATATAGACTGGTTGTTGAGAAAGAAATTGATCTAGAATGGACGAGAAACTTCTATTCTAGAGAAAGGGAGGTTACTAGACCTTCCTAAGCCAGCCTCGAGCTGGAAAACACAAAATGAAAGGATCAAAACGAGGGTGACTGAAAATCTAGGAAAGATATCTAGATTTCTGCTTAGCCCTTGGTATCTTACATATGTTAGTTAGTTATAAATGGTTAAAACAATTGGTGGACGTGGATGTGCCATCAGAAGAGTTGGCTGAAAAAATGTCAACCACAGGGATCGAGGTAGAAGGTGTGGAATCACCTGCTGCTGGTCTCTCAAAAATTGTCG
>CABSRC010000030.1 GCA_902480035.1 uncultured Streptococcus sp.
GATTTATATGGAGAGATAGCAAAGAGACTAAACGCGGCGGACTGTAAATCCGCTCCTTCAGGTTCGGGGGTTCGAATCCCTCTCTCTCCATTAGCGTTCATTGTGACGATGATAAAGTGACTAATGTCAGCGCTCTTTTTGGGGTATAGCCAAGCGGTAAGGCAAGGGACTTTGACTCCCTCATGCGTTGGTTCGAATCCAGCTACCCCAGTTCTTAGGTAATATCGGATAAGTGATAAAATATCTATCTAGGTATTTTATTTCTTTATAGGATGAGTCGTTAAAGATTGTAGTTGATCTCATTGCGAGTGCTTGCTTAGGAAAAATAATTATAAGTATGTCAAGTTTTAGAAAACTTGATTGTTGGAGGATTTTTTAGATGAATGAATTTGAAGATTTGCTAAACAGTGTTAGCCAAGTTGAACCAGGTGACGTTGTTACTGCTGAAGTATTGACAGTTGACGCGAACCAAGCTAACGTTGCAATCTCTGGAACTGGTGTCGAAGGTGTCTTGACTCTTCGCGAATTGACAAACGATCGTGATGCTGATATCAACGACTTGGTAAAACCAGGTGAAACACTTGAATTGCTTGTTCTTCGTCAAGTAGTTGGGAAAGATACTGATACAGTAACTTACCTTGTATCTAAAAAACGTTTGGAAGCTCGCAAAGCATGGGACAAATTGGTCGGACGTGAAGAAGAAGTTGTTACTGTTAAAGGAACTCGCGCTGTTAAGGGCGGACTTTCAGTAGAATTTGAAGGACTTCGTGGATTTATTCCAGCTTCAATGCTTGATACTCGTTTTGTACGTAACACTGAACGTTTCGTAGGTCAAGAATTTGATGCTAAAATCAAAGAAGTAGATCCGAAAGAAAACCGCTTCATCCTTTCTCGTCGTGAAGTTGTTGAAGCTGAATCAGCTGCAGCACGCGCAGAAGTATTTGGTAAATTGAACGTTGGTGATGTCGTAACTGGTAAAGTTGCACGTATCACAAGCTTCGGTGCCTTCATCGACCTTGGTGGTGTTGATGGATTGGTTCACTTGACAGAATTGTCACACGAACGCAACGTATCACCTAAATCAGTTGTAACTGTTGGTGAAGAAATCCAAGTGAAAGTTCTTGACTTGAACGAAGAAGAAGGTCGTGTATCACTTTCATTGAAAGCTACAACACCTGGACCTTGGGATGGCGTAGAACAAAAATTGGCTGCTGGTGATGTGATCGAAGGAACTGTTAAACGTTTGACTGACTTCGGTGCATTCGTTGAAGTATTGCCAGGTATCGACGGACTTGTACACATCTCACAAATTTCACACAAACGTGTTGAAAATCCAAAAGATGTTCTTAAAGTTGGACAAGAAGTAACTGTTAAAGTTCTTGAAGTAAATGCTGCAGATGAACGTGTATCACTTTCTATCAAAGCTCTTGAAGAACGTCCAGCTCAAGAAGAAGGCGAAAAACAAGAAAAACGTCAATCTCGCCCACGTCGTCCAAAACAAGAAAAACGCGACTTTGATCTTCCAGAAACTCAAACTGGATTCTCAATGGCTGACTTGTTTGGCGATATCGAATTGTAATATTCAAAAGAGGCTGGGACAAAAGTCCTAGCCTCTCAATTGTTTTTGGATTGTCGAGCAAGACGCAGGGGTTGAGTGGGCTCTACTACGCTGATTTCATCAGCTTTTACAGCCCTACTCAACTGTGCGGAGGTGGGACAACGAAATCGAATTCTAACGAATTACCGATTTCTGTCCCACTCTCTTTTTTACTTGTAAAATTCTCAAGAATTTGATATACTATAACAGTTGCCACCCTTAGTGTAATGGATATCACGTAAGATTCCGGTTCTTGAGATGGGGGTTCGATTCCCTCAGGGTGGATGATTCATAACGAGGCTCCTCGGAGTCTTTTTTGCTCTTTCTTGGAGGAACATGCAATGACAGTAAAATTAATCGCCCATACCTTGATTGAGAAAGACGGGAAGTATCTGCTTATCAAACGCTCGAAAATAAAGCGAGGTCTCCCTAATGTCTATCCATCTTATTGGGATATTCCAGGTGGAAGTGTAGAAGAGAATGAATTGCCCAGAGAGGCTGCTCTACGTGAGGCTATGGAGGAGGTTAATCAAAAGCTTCGGATTAATAAGATTATCCACGAAGATAGTCAATTTGATGCCAGCAAAGATACTGTCTTTACACGCCTAGTTTATGCTGGCGAGATTTTGGAAGAGCGTGATTTTATATTAGATCCAGAAGAGCATACAGACTTTAAATGGATTTCTTCTTTGAAAGACATAGAGAGCAATCTCGTTGTGCCTTATTTGCTTGAAATCCTTGCTGACAAATCCAAATAAAGCAGCTAAAAAACATCCCCTTTTTAATAAGGAGATGTTTTTTTCTTAGTTTTTAGAAGCTTCTTGGAATTCAGGGTTTTTCCATGCTTCATCAATGATTGCTTGCAATTCATCAGCAGAAGCTTTCATTTTTTGTTGTTCCGCATCGTTCAATGGGATGTTCACTGGACGTACAATACCGTGTGCACCTACGATGGCAGGTTGACCGATAAAGACGTTGCTAACACCATATTGACCTTCTTGGAATACAGAAAGTGGAAGTACTGCATTTTCGTCATCAAGGATTGCTTTAGTGATACGAGCAAGGGCAACAGCGATACCGTAGTATGTAGCACCTTTTTTATTGATGATGGTGTAAGCAGCATCACGAACACCTTCGAACAATTCGATCAATTCAGTTTCTTGAACGTTTTGAGTGTCTTTAAGGAATTCTTCAAGGTTTACACCAGCGATGTTAGCGTGTGACCATACAGCGAATTCTGAGTCCCCGTGTTCACCCATGATGTAGGCGTGCACTGAACGAGCATCAACGTCCAATTTTTCAGCAAGTGCTTGACGGAAACGAGCTGAGTCAAGAGAAGTACCAGAACCGATAACGCGTTCTTTAGGGAATCCTGAGAATTTCCATGTAGAGTATGTCAAAACGTCAACTGGGTTAGCAGCTACAAGGAAGATACCGTTGAATCCTGATTCAATAACTTGTGTTACGATTGACTTGTTAATGGCAAGGTTTTTACCAACAAGATCAAGGCGAGTTTCACCTGGTTTTTGAGGAGCACCTGCAGTAATTACAACAAGGTCAGCATCCGCACAGTCAGCGTACTCAGCCGCATAGATCTTCTTAGGTGAAGTGAAGGCAAGGGCGTGGCTAAGGTCAAGCGCATCTCCGACAGCTTTTTCGTGCAATTGAGGAATTTCGATAATTCCAAGCTCTTGTGCAATTCCTTGGTTGACAAGTGCAAATGCATAAGATGAACCTACGGCACCGTCACCGACAAGGATAACTTTTTTGTGTTGTTTAGTCAAATCCATGAGTCTAAACGTCTCCTTCATTTTTTTTTGAGATAGATTCTCATACGACTTCATTCTACCACTTTTGAAAGTCTTTGTCATCTGAAACAGTATGAATCCTTGATGTAAACGTTTTTACGTTTGTGTTCCTAAGAAGAAAAATAGGCTAAAATGTGTTATAATAGTATGGTGAATTAAGTAAAGAGAGGCATTTTTTGAATGCAGGATAATAATCTAATTGATGTGAATTTAACATCAGAAATGAAGACGAGTTTTATCGATTATGCGATGAGTGTTATCGTAGCTCGTGCCCTACCTGATGTTCGGGATGGTTTAAAACCCGTTCACCGTCGTATTTTGTATGGTATGAATGAATTGGGTGTTACGCCAGATAAACCACATAAGAAGTCAGCCCGTATCACAGGGGATGTTATGGGTAAATACCACCCACACGGGGATTCCTCTATTTATGAAGCCATGGTTCGGATGGCGCAATGGTGGAGCTATCGCTATATGCTAGTGGACGGCCATGGGAACTTTGGTTCTATGGACGGAGATGGGGCCGCTGCACAACGGTATACCGAAGCCCGTATGAGCAAGATCGCACTTGAGATGTTGCGGGATATCAATAAGAATACAGTTGATTTTGCAGATAACTATGATGCCAGTGAGCGGGAGCCCATGGTGCTACCAGCACGCTTCCCTAACCTTCTTGTGAATGGAGCTACAGGGATTGCTGTAGGTATGGCTACCAATATTCCACCTCATAATCTCGGTGAAACAATAGATGCCGTCAAATTGATGATGGACAATCCTGAAGTGACCACTCGTGAACTCATGGAAGTGCTGCCTGGTCCAGATTTTCCAACCGGAGCCTTGGTCATGGGGAAATCAGGTATTCATAAGGCCTATGAAACAGGGAAAGGTTCAATTGTTCTTCGCTCTCGTACAGAGATTGAAGTGACCAAGAGTGGTCGTGAACGGATTGTCGTTACCGAGTTCCCTTATATGGTCAACAAAACCAAGGTTCACGAACATATCGTTCGCTTGGTGCAAGAAAAACGGATCGAAGGGATTACAGCTGTACGTGATGAGTCTAACCGTGAAGGAGTTCGATTTGTGATCGAGGTTCGTAGGGATGCTTCGGCTAATGTCATTTTGAACAACCTATTTAAGATGACGCAAATGCAAACCAACTTTGGCTTCAATATGTTGGCGATTCAAAACGGTGTTCCAAAGATCCTTTCTCTTCGTCAAATTTTAGGTGCGTATATCGAGCACCAAACAGAAGTGGTGACTCGCCGGACCATCTTTGATAAAGAAAAAGCTGAAGCTCGTGCCCATATTTTAGAAGGCTTGCTGATTGCTTTGGATCACATTGATGAAGTAATCCGAATCATCCGCAATAGCCAGACAGACGCTGAAGCACAAGCTGAGTTGATGTCGAAGTTCAAGCTCTCTGAACGTCAAAGTCAAGCCATTTTGGACATGCGTCTTCGTCGTTTGACCGGTTTGGAACGAGACAAGATCCAGAGTGAATATGACGACTTGGTTGCCCTGATTGCTGATTTGGCTGATATTTTGGCTAAACCAGAGCGTGTGGCGACTATCATCAAGGAAGAATTAGAAGAAGTCAAACGCAAGTTTGGCGATGCTCGTCGAACTGAGTTGATGGTAGGGGAAGTTCTTTCTCTTGAAGATGAGGACTTGATTGAAGAAACAGATGTCTTAATTACCCTTTCTAATAAAGGATACATCAAACGTTTGGACCAAGCTGAATTTACTGCACAAAAACGTGGTGGACGTGGGGTCCAAGGAACCGGTGTGAAGGACGATGACTTTGTTCGTGAATTGGTTTCTACGAGCACCCATGATCATTTGCTCTTCTTTACCAATAAGGGGCGTGTCTATCGTCTAAAAGGCTATGAGATTCCAGAATATGGACGGACAGCTAAGGGATTGCCAATTGTCAACCTCCTAAAATTGGACGAAGGTGAATCGATTCAAACCATTATCAATGTGGAGCAAGATCGCAGTGATGAGTCTTATCTCTTCTTTACGACGCGACAAGGTGTAGTCAAGCGCACTAACGTAGCAGAATTTTCAAATATCCGTCAGAACGGTCTGAAAGCTCTGAACCTACGGGACGAGGATGAATTGATCAATGTCTTCCTTACAGATGGCAATACTGACGTCATTATCGGTACCAAATATGGATATTCAGTCCGCTTTAATGAGGCAGTAGTTCGGAATATGGGACGTTCTGCTACAGGTGTACGTGGTGTGAATCTCCGTGATGGAGACAAGGTTGTTGGGGCAAGTGTTATTACCGACCAGGACGAAGTATTGGTCATTACTGAAAAAGGGTATGGTAAGCGGACGATAGCTGGCGAATACCCAACCAAGGGCCGTGGTGGTAAAGGAATCAAAACAGCCAATATTACAGAGAAAAATGGTCCGTTAGCTGGTCTTTTAACCGTTAAAGGGGATGAAGATCTGATGATCATTACCGATACCGGAGTTATGATCCGGACAGGTGTGGCTGACATTTCTCAAACGGGTCGTTCGACTCAGGGTGTGAAAGTCATGAGACTGGATCAGGATGCGAAAATTGTGACCTTTACAACTGTACAACCTGATGAAAAAGATGAAGAAGTAGTGGAAGAAAACGAATAGATAAGGGGACAGCATGTCACGCAAAAGAAAAAAGAAAAAGAGTTTACGTAATACTCTTATCAACATCGTTGCAACACTTTTGATTATTCTCTCGCTTCTCTTAATTTTCAATGCTCCGATCCGCAATATGATCATGGTTTGGCATACCAACCAATACCAGGTTAGCAAGGTCGATAAAAAGACTATTGATAAAAACAAAGAAGTGAAGACGAGCTTTGATTTCAAACATGTCCAGTCACTCTCGACGGAAGCCGTGATCAATGCCCAATGGCAGGCTCAAAAACTTCCTGTAATTGGGGGGATTTCGATTCCTGAATTGAACATGAACCTTCCAATTTTTAAAGGACTCGAAAACGTAGCCCTTTACTATGGAGCAGGGACTATGAAGGAAAACCAAGTCATGGGACAAGGCAATTATTCTCTTGCTAGTCACCACGTATTTGGCCTTACTGGAGCAAATGCCATGCTGTTCTCACCATTAGAGAAAGCCAAGGCTGGTATGAAGATCTACATCACGGACAAAGAAAAAATCTATACTTATGTCATCTCGTCTGTTGAGACAGTGACTCCAGACCGTGTAGATGTCATTCAAGATCGTGAAGGTGTTAATGAAATCACCTTGGTGACCTGTGAGGATGCTGCAGCGACTTACCGTACGATTGTAAAAGGAAACTTGGAAACCTCTGTTGACTATGACAAGGCTCCAAAGGACATCCTGGATTCATTCAGCAAGTCTTATAATCAAATGCAACTTTAAGAAATAAAGCCCGAGGCAGAGATGCCGGGGCTTTTTTCTTTATAGTATGGCATGAAATAACTAAAGGATTCTTGTAAAATTGTAAGCGATTGGTAATATAATGTAAGGAATTTGTCATAATATTGAGGGAAAATAGGTATATAATAAGAGGAGAAAGAGTATGATAAGGAGGTAGAATAGTGACAAAAGAGCGAATTTATCATCTCTTGCATCATTTCTATAATCTCTTAATAAATGATTTTCCACGAAATGGATTAATTACGAAAGGAATCTACGAAGTAGAGCAAGTCTACCAAACCTTAGAAGCCATTCCTCAGAGTCAGGAGTACTTGATCCGCTGTGAAATTCAACAGTTTTTAAAGGAGCTTGAACAAGTTCAAACAGGTTATCAGATCCGCTTTAATAAAGATGAAGTCTTAGTGTTAGATGATTTGAAGCAAGAAATCGCCAGTAAATAATGAAAGGTCGTTATTTTCTCAATTTATTACGAATTAATAAGTGAGGAGGAAATTATGTACGACATATCATTTATTGAACCATCTTTGCTTCCTAGGGAGCGCTTAGTTTCTGAAGGGGTGGATAAGCTAAGTCATCAGGAATTGTTATCCATTCTCTTACGGACAGGTAACAAGCAAAAAAGCGTTTATGAGATTGCACAAGGTCTTTTGAGCTCGGTAAATAGTTTAAAGGAGTTAGGGCAATTAACCCTAGAGGAGCTACAGGAAATCTCTGGCATTGGGCGAGTGAAGGCCATCGAACTTCAGGCTGTTATTGAGTTTGGACGAAGGATTCATAAAGATGAACTAATGAGTTCCGAACAAATCATGAGTAGTCAGAAATTGGCCCATAAAATTCAACAGGAAATTGGCCATAAAAAGCAGGAGCACCTAGTTGCCCTTTATTTGAATACCCAAAATGAAATTATTCATCAACAGACGATCTTTATTGGAACAGTGAATCGAAGTATCGCGGAGCCGCGTGAAATCCTGCATTATGCACTGAAGCACATGGCAACCTCCATTATCTTGGCTCACAATCATCCATCTGGTGCTGTGTTCCCCAGTAAAAATGATGATGAAGTCACTCAGCGAGTCTTAGAGGCCTGTGAAGTAATGGGGTTGACCCTATTGGATCATTTGATTGTATCCGAAGAAAACTACTATAGTTATCGAGAAGAAACGGATTATTTGGTATAAAAAAGGTTGGAACCTTCTTGTTCCAACCTTTTTGTTGTTGAAGTATAAGTCTTTATTCTTCGTTTTTACGCATAAAATAAAGAAGTGTTTGCAATTCACTGGTGAGATCGACATATTGGACGACGACATCTTTAGGAACTGTCAGATGCACCGGTGAGAAGCTAAGGATTCCCTTGACCCCAGCGTCTACCAAAAGGCTAGCCACTTCTTGAGCCTTGACGCTTGGAACAGTCAGGATGGCTGTTTGAATGCCTTCTTGTTTGAGCTTTTCTTTAATAGAGGAAATACCGTAAATAGGAATTCCGTCCTTACTTTTAGTATTGACCAGTTCGTGATCGTCTAGATCAAACGCCATGACAATTTTCATCTTATTGCGTTCATGGAAGCGATAGTTGAGGAGGGCACTTCCCATATTTCCGATCCCAACAATAGCGACATTGGTAATGGCATTATCATTTAAAAGATCTGCAAAGAAGTTCATCAGTTTTTTTACGTCATAACCAAATCCACGTCTTCCTAATTCACCAAAATAAGAAAAATCTCGGCGAACAGTAGCAGAGTCAATCCCAATTGCATCCGCAATTTGCTTGGAATTGGCGCGCTCTATTTTTTCAGAGTTAAAGCGTTTAAAAATGCGGTAGTAGAGCGATAAGCGTTTTGCTGTTGCGCGTGGAATTGGAGTATTTTTATCATGTTTCACAATATCACAACCTTTCCCTCTTATTGTATAGGAAGATTGTGAAAAAATCAACTATCTAGAACGCTTTTTCAAAAATATTTTTGTCTAAAGAAAAAGCTGATGGTGGTGGAGAGTTCCATCAGCATCAGCTTAGTTTTCAGCTTGTTCTACCTTTTTCAGATAAGCATAGAGCCCATCGACTCGACCTGTATAGGGAAGCTTTTGTCCCTTATATTCAATGGAAACAATTGAGTAAGAGTCAGGCAAGGTTACACAGCCTGAAAATGCTAGGATGCAGGCTGCAAGGTCGGGATAAGTAGTCGTTCGCTCTACTTGGTAAGCGTCGATATAAGTTAGGGTTACCATATTAGACCTCTGTTTTGTTGAAAATTTCTCTTTCGACAAGACTATCCATTAGGAAATAAAATTTTTGTTGGATAATGTCATTTTCTGAATTTTTAAAGATATTAACCAGACGAAGTCCAGACTTGTC
Organism: uncultured Streptococcus sp.; assembly: GCA_902480035.1. Lineage (GTDB taxonomy): Bacteria > Bacillota > Bacilli > Lactobacillales > Streptococcaceae > Streptococcus. The sequence continues at coordinate 9,168 of CABSRC010000030.1, forward strand.
TGTAATATTGATTTTAAAACCTGTGAGGTCTTTGTTGAAGATAATTTTAAGCAAGAAGCCTTCACCGCTATTTGGAACAGCTTCAAGTAAACGATTTAATTCGTAATTTCCAACTTTTGTAACAGCAAATGTATTGTCACGTAAGGTATATTTTTTTACATTTGGGTGTAGACTATAGGTATATTTGCAGTCTTTCAATGAAACACTTGTTTCAAAAGCCATATTGTTCTCCTATGATAAAATTTCTTTTAGTGTTGCGAGGAAGTCTTGAACTTCCTCTACGGTATTGAGTTCTGAAAAACTAATTCGAAGGGATTCTTTCAGGCGCGAGTTATCTTTTCCATAGAGTGCCTCTAGGACATGGCTAGGTTGAACTGTACCAGCAGTACAAGCAGATCCTGTGGAGACAGATATTCCAGCTAGATCGAGTCGCATCAATAATACATCATTTTGGACACCCGGAAAGCCAAGGTTCCAAACAAATGGAAGATGATCGTCATTCGCATTTACGTAGTAGTCGTAGGCTGCTAAACCATTGACTAGTTCCTGGCCAAGTTTTTGAACCTGGTTGAAATTTTCTTCTTGATGAAGTGTAGCTTGCTGAAGCGCGGTTGCCATCCCTACAATAGAAATGAGATTTTCCGTGCTGGCTCTCATCTTGCTTTCCTGATCACCACCGTGGATGAGATTATCAAAGTCTGGGACAGCTGCATAAAGGAAACCGACTCCCTTGGGGCCATGGAATTTGTGGGCAGAAGCACTGAGAAAATCAATTCCCAACTCTTCGGGATAGACAGGGACCTTTCCAATTGCTTGGACAGCATCAACGTGAAAGGCAGCTGGATGATCTTTTAAGAGTTCTCCGATTTCTTTAATCGGTAGAAGATCGCCTGTCTCGTTATTGGCAAACATGGATGAGACAAGAATGGTATCCGGTCTAAGAGCCGCCTTGATATCACTAGCCTGAATGCGTCCATTTCTTGGTTGGACGATCGTAACTTCAAATCCGAAACGTTCGACAAGGTATTCGATGGGTTCTAGAACCGCATGGTGTTCCAAAGCGGTAGTAATGATGTGTTTGCCATCTGCCTGGTGTTTCAAGCAGTAGCCTTTTATCACAGTATTATTACTTTCTGATCCACCTGAAGTGAAGAAAATCCGATTTGGAAGAGTATGGAGAGCCTGAGCAATCTGCTGGCGAGATTCACGGAGGAGTTTGCTAGCCATCCGTCCATGAGCATGAAGACTGGATGGATTTCCAAAGGTTGTCTTCATGGTTTCTGTCATCGCAGTGATGACTTCAGTCAAAAGGGGAGTTGTTGCGGCATTATCAAAATATATCACATTCAGACCTTATTTCTTGTGGTAGGCAAATAGAGGACTAACAGGTTTTCTTTCTTGAATGCGAACAATAGCTTCAGCGATCAGTTCGCTAGCTGTCAGATAGTTAATATTTTTTGGTGTTGGTCCTTTTGGAGCAACAGAATCCGTTACCAAGATTTCTTTGATCGGAGCTTGATCTAATAATTCAACAGCACCTTTAACAAATAAACCATGGCTTGAAACAGCATAAATTTCAGTAGCACCATCACGTTCGACGATTTTAGCAGCCTCTGAGAATGTCTTCCCAGTATTGAGGATATCGTCAATCAAGATTGCTTTCTTGCCTTTGACATCTCCAATAATATAGCCATAATCACGGTTCGCTTCATCTTGCTCATAATCAATGATCGCAATCGGTGCATCAAGATATTCTGCTAAACTACGGGCCCGTTTGACACCTGAGTTTTTAGGGCTGACGACAACAACATCTGGACCAGTTAGACCTTTGTTGATGTAGTGCTCTGCAAAAAGTGGAATGGTAAAGAGGTTATCTACGGCAATATCGAAGAAACCTTGAACTTGCACTGCATGGAGATCCAGTGTGACGACGCGATCCACCCCAGCTTTGACCAACATGTTTGCGACGAGCTTAGCTGTGATTGGTTCGCGAGGAGCAGCAGTTCGGTCTTGGCGAGCATAGCCGAAATAAGGCATGACCACATTGACGGTGTTTGCGCTAGCCCGTTGGCAAGCATCCACCATAATTAAGAGTTCCATCAAGTGATTGTTGACAGGGAAACTGGTTGATTGAATGATATAAATATCATATCCACGAACACTTTCCTCAATATTGACTTGGATTTCACCATCTGAGAATTGACGGGATGAAATTTTCCCAAGTGGAACCCCAGCGTGATCCGCAATCTTTTGCGCAATCTCTGGATTTGAATTGAGAGAGAAGAGCTTCATATTTTTTTTATCTGACATGTGATTCCAACCTCATTTAGATTTTTGATCTTAGCACTATTTTAGCAAAAATTTGCGATAATTTCAGCTATTTTACAATCTTTCCGCCAATCTGGCGATTTTATTATTAGCAGCTTTGTAGACAATTCCATGCTCTTTGATGAACTGATGGAAATTTTCTTCCTGCTCAGCAGTTTCGACCTCGATTTCTAATTCATAATCTTCAGTGTCTAGATAGAGACTGTGGTCTAGTGCCACCAATCCTGCAGCTGTTTCTTTTTCGAAGCGTTCTGTTGTAAGGCTTCCCCAGACAGCGAGTTGTTCAACGGGGATTTCTTTAGAGATCAAGAGGTTTTTGATTTCTCCGTCAGGAAACTGTTGGTGTTGAAGGATCGCCTCGGTTTCTTCTGGGCTGAGGTTCTGATTGTACTCGAAATGGCCAACTGCTTCAGGGACCTTGAGAGTCAATTCAGCCTGATCTGTGAAAGTACGCACCCGCAGGGCCATTTTTTCCTTACGCATGAGCTGGTCGGGTGTATCGATATAGTGATTGGTTTGGACAACCAATTCTGTATCAGCAAAAAGTGGAAGGAGGGATTGGTATTCCTCCTTGTCTAGCAAGGTTTTGTATTCAATTTCTAAATGGTTCATTTTGTAGTCCTTTGCTTTTTTTCGAAAGCGATTCATGATATAATAAGAGATGTGTTTATTGTATACAAAAATGGTTCAGATTACAAGGTGGTAGGATGGCAATTGATTGGGAAAACTTCTTAGATCCCTATATCCAAGCAGTTGGGGAATTAAAAATCAAACTGCGTGGGATTCGTAAGCAATATCGTAAACAGCAAAAGCATTCTCCAATTGAGTTTGTCACAGGACGGGTCAAACCGATTGAGAGCATCCGTGAAAAGATGATCCGAAGAAATATTTCTGAAGAAAATCTGGCTCAGGATATGCAAGATATTGCTGGTCTTCGCATCATGGTCCAGTTTGTGGATGACGTCGAAGAGATCCTAGAGGTTCTGAGACAACGGCAGGATATGCGCGTGGTCCAAGAGCGAGATTACATCCGCCACAAGAAATCAAGTGGCTACCGGAGTTACCACGTTGTGGTCGAGTACCCGGTCGATACCATTGATGGAAATGAAACGATCTTAGCAGAGATTCAAATTCGGACCTTGTCCATGAATTTTTGGGCAACCATTGAACACTCGCTCAATTATAAATATAAAGGAGACTTTCCAGACGAGATCAAAAAACGCTTAGAGACGACAGCAAACCTAGCCTATCTCTTGGATGAAGAGATGGGGGCAATTCGGGATGCGATTCAGGAGGCTCAAGCCCTGTTTGATCCACTTCATCGTAAGTTAAATGATGGCGTTGGAAATAGTGATGACACAGATGAAGACTACAGGTAAAAAAGTATCCATTATTCGCAATCGAAAGCGTCAAAGTGAAGAGGTTTTTCAGCAGTTGCGCTACAAGCTTAGGAAAAATAATTTTATTTTGACGGAGAAGCATCCGGATATTGTGATTTCAATTGGTGGTGATGGGATGTTGCTATCGGCTTTTCACAAGTATGAACACCAGTTGGATCGGGTTCGCTTTATTGGTGTTCATACTGGACACTTAGGATTCTATACGGATTACTTGGATAGTGAAATTGATAAGCTCGTTGAGAATTTAAAGTATGATACAGGGGCTAAAGTTTCCTACCCTATTTTGAATGTCAAGATCACTTTCGACAATGGAGAAACCCGTACCATGAGAGCTTTAAACGAAGCGACGATTAAGAGAAGCGACCGGACCATGGTTGCTGATCTCACGATTAATGGAGTGGATTTTGAGCGCTTCAGAGGAGACGGGATTACCGTTTCGACTCCGACAGGAAGCACGGCTTACAACAAATCCTTGGGAGGAGCAGTCCTTCACCCAACTATTGAGGCGCTGCAGATTGCTGAGATCGCTAGTCTCAACAACCGTGTTTATCGTACCTTGGGTTCTTCTGTCATTGTCCCTAAAAAGGATAAGATTGAGATTACACCGACGAGACCTGGCTTTCACATTATCTCTGTTGACAATTCAACCTATTCTTACCGTAATATTGCAAAGGTAGAATACCAGATTGACAACCATAAGATTAATTTCGTGGCAAGTTCCAGTCACACCAGCTTCTGGAATCGGGTCAAGGATGCCTTTATCGGAGATGATAGAGAATGAGATTTGAATTCATTGTCGATGAGCATGTCAAGGTCAAGACTTTTCTGAAAAAACACGAGGTTTCTAAAGGCCTTTTAGCCAAGATTAAGTTTCGCGGTGGCCAAATCCTTGTCAATGGACGTCCGGAGAATGCGATTTATTTGTTGGATATTGGGGATCGCTTGGTCATTGACATTCCAGCAGAAGAAGGGTTCGAAACCCTAAAACCCATGGATTGGCCTTTGGATATTTTGTTTGAAGATGATCATTTTTTGGTCTTAAACAAACCCTTTGGCATTGCCTCGATTCCAAGTGCGATTCATTCTAATACCTTAGCAAATTTTGTAAAAGGCTATTATGTGAAGCAGGGATATGAGAATCAGCAGGTTCACATTGTTACTCGCCTGGACAAGGATACTAGTGGCGTTATGCTTTTTGCAAAACATGGTTATTCCCATGCTCGCTTGGACAAGCAATTGCAATCTAAAACGATTCAGAAACGCTATTATGCCTTGGTTAAGGGAGAAGGTCAGTTAGATCCTGCTGGAGAGATTATTGCCCCGATTGCGCGTGATGAAGAGTCGATCATTACTCGAAAGGTAGCAAATGGAGGCAAGTATGCTCATACTAGCTACCAGGTTGTTCAATCTTTTGGTGATATTCACCTAGTAGATATTCAGTTACACACTGGTCGAACCCATCAGATCCGCGTTCATTTTTCTCACATAGGTTTCCCGCTTTTGGGAGATGATCTCTATGGCGGAAGTCTAGAAGATGGCATTGAGCGCCAGGCCCTCCATTGCCATCGTCTATCCTATTATCATCCATTTCTAGAGGAAGAATTGGTCATAGAAAGCCCACTGCCTCCAGATTTCCAAGCTGTTCTAACACAGCTTCAAACCAGTTATTAATTATTAAAAGGAGTAAAACTCATGGAAGTTTTCGAAAATCTCAAAGCCAACCTCGTTGGTAAGAATGCACGTATTGTATTACCAGAAGGTGAAGAACCTCGTATTCTCCAAGCGACCAAACGCCTTGTAAAGGAGACAGAGGTAACCCCTGTCTTGCTTGGTAATCCGGATAAAATTCGGATTTATCTTGAAATCGAAGGGATTTTGGATGGATATGAAGTTATTGATCCTCATTCTTATCCAGGTTTTGAAGAGATGGTAGCTTCCTTGGTAGAACGTCGTAAGGGCAAAATGACAGAAGAAGAAGCGCGTCAAGTCTTGAAAGACGACGTTAACTATTTCGGTGTGATGTTGGTTCACATGGGAATTGTTGATGGGATGGTATCAGGTGCGATTCACTCAACAGCTGCAACCGTTCGTCCAGCTCTTCAAATTATCAAAACTCGTCCAAATGTAAAACGGACTTCAGGAGCTTTCCTTATGGTTCGTGGATCTGAACGCTACTTGTTCGGGGACTGTGCCATCAACATCAATCCAGATGCTGAAGGATTAGCCGAAATTGCTATCAATTCAGCTATCACAGCCAAGATGTTTGGAATTGATCCAAAAATTGCTATGTTGAGCTATTCAACAAAAGGATCTGGTTTCGGTGAAAGTGTTGATAAGGTTGTCGAAGCGACTAAGCTTGCTCATGAACTTCGTCCAGATCTTGAAATTGACGGGGAATTGCAATTTGACGCAGCCTTTGTCCCTGCAACTGCAGCCTTGAAGGCTCCAGGAAGCAAGGTAGCAGGTCAAGCCAATGTCTTTATCTTCCCTGGTATTGAAGCAGGTAACATTGGATACAAGATGGCAGAACGTCTTGGTGGTTTTGCGGCGGTAGGTCCAGTTTTGCAAGGGTTGAACAAACCAGTCAACGACCTTTCTCGTGGATGTAATGCAGATGACGTTTACAAATTGACCTTGATTACTGCTGCTCAAGCTGTTGAACAATAAGTAATGCATTTAGAGAGTGGGACAGAAATCGGTAATTCGTTAAAATTCGATTTCGTCTTCCCACCCCCGCACAGTTGAGTAGGGCTGTAAAAGCTGATGAAATCAGCGTAGTAGAGCCCACTCAACCACTGCGTCTTGCTCGACAATCCAAAAATAATTGAGAGGCTAGGACTTTTGT
>CABSRC010000031.1 GCA_902480035.1 uncultured Streptococcus sp.
GGACTTGCAAAACGCAAAAAACGCGAAGACTAAAATTGAGGTGACATCGACAAACTTGTTGATGAGGTGACAATTTTAGATCCAACAGGAAGAGGCTTTGCTCGAAAGAGCAAGGCCTCTTTGTTTGTTGTTAAAAGCTTAGAAAAAATTGCATATATATTACGAAATGTTTCAGAAAACATTCTATTATTCATTTCATTCTGTTACTAGTTTCAGAGAATTTCCATTGACTTGAAGTAGAGAAAACAGTATACTAGAAAAGCAATTTGATCTTTCAAACTGCCGGCAACAAGGGGAATGAATCCACTTTGAATTGGAATTACAGTAGGGTTTGGAGTGGAAGAACTTCACACCCTTATTGTCGTCGGTTACCTTCATAAAAGGAGTATAGACTCTGAATAAGTTGTATAAATATAAAAAACTTCCTTGGAACAGAATTCCATAGGAAGTTTCTTTTTGTTTGGGAACTAACTAATCATGTTTCTTTTTGAAAGCGACAAGACTGGTAAGGCCTGCTAAGATACCAAGTCCAAGTAAGGATAGGTGTGAGGTCTCTTCACCTGTTACAGGTAGGTGAGTTCCTTCTTGAGGGGTGTTAGGAACAGCTTCGGGGAGCTCCGCTGTTTGGCTTGTAGTTTCAAGAGGTTTATCCTCTTCTGTTATAGAAGTAGATGGGATTTCTTTTATTACTGCTGGTTGTGTATGAGAAGTACTAGGATGAACGATTTCTTTACTTCCTGTTTCTGGGGATGGTTGTGGAGTAGGGATTTCTTTGACCTTGTAGGCAAAGATCAAGATGGTTGTTCCCACTTCTACGTTCCCAGTTTGTTCAGCTGCACCGACCCGTTCGTAGATGTGGCCGTCGTAGGAGATCTCATCTGGTGCGCTAGCGACGTAATGGGTTCCATTGTCCACATTCGTTGCAACCGCAAGTTCTGGTTGCAATTCAGTGCTCGAATCTTGGATGACAAATCGCGCGATGACAGTCCCCGTAGCTAACTTGTAATCGTAGATAACGGTTTTCATTCCTTTAGTGACGGTGCTATTTGGATCCGCAGAATCAGCACGGAGTCCAACTAGATGGTAGATACGACCATCTTTTGTGATTTCTGTTGGGGCCTCACTTGTATATTTGGTGCCGAAGTCTGCTTCTGTAGCGAGGTCTTGCGCCTCTTGCAGATCAGTGTTGCCTCCCTCTGTAAGGAATCGTACCATGACAGAGCCTTTGGAGATGGCATAGGAAATAGCAGTATCAGCTGTTGGAGACTCAGGGTTCGGAAGAAGATAGCCTTTGGTCTCGTCGAGAGGATCGACAAAGTTCAAGACTTGTCCATTAGCATCTTTTGGCTCTAATCCCTCCACGTAAGGAAGGATAGCGGTAGGAGATGCGATGGCAGTTGGATTAGTAGCATCATTGAGATAAGTGATCTCTTTTTGAGCATTGGTTGGTTCTTTACCAGTGGCATAGCTGATCCTATAGGCACCGACTGGTCGATAGATGACCGTATCTGTGATGTCTGCTACATCAGCGTGAATGCCAGTATGGTGACCTGCTTTTATCAGATCAGAAGAGACGGTATCAGTCGATTCTTCTGCTACGACAACATAGCCTTTTTTGACGGGATTTTCAAGAGCTGTAAAACTCGTGCCATCTTGAGCTGTCCAGTCTTCAAGCTTCGTCTCGCCTGTCACCAAATTGATGCTTCCTTTGCGAGCGAAATGAAGGCTGTCAGTTTGATCAGCTATTCCTGCTGGCTGACGGTTGGCTCCATCCTGGTCCTCTGTCACATAGGTCACCGTACGGGTCACTGTTTCAGATAAATGATTCAGATCAGCAGTTGTTTGACCATCTGGAGCTAGAGGAGTTGGATAGACACGACCTTCGCTATCTCCTGGAACAACTTGACCGGCTTGGATGGGTTGTGCTTCTGAAAATTCTACAATTTTTGGTGCCAAGCGGACAATAAACTCTTGAACGCCATCTTCATTGGTGTTGGTAGCGTCGCGGTCAAAGTTTGGTTGTTCGTCTGCATCAAAGCCATTTTCTACTAGTTCATAGCCCTTCTTCAAATAGTTGGTAATAGTTTCTTTTGTCGAGTAGTTGATTGCCTCACCTGTATGACCTACCAAGTCACTAGAGCGCTCAAGCTCAACTCCGTTTTCGCCTTGGTAAAGAACGTGGGCGGCTTCATTGAGTTTGACATAGAGCATGTCCCAGACATCTAGACTAGGAACATCGATAGCTGCCATCCATTGGCCAGCCCCTCCGTCATAATAAACATTTGCGCTTGTTTCTCGGAGGTTGATGTTGTATTTTCCTTCAACAGCATCAGGTGTAGCCCAGTAAATGTTGGCGTGTTCAGCTTGGTCTTTTGTGATTTTTCCAAGTGGAACAAAAGCTTGAATATTGGTTAGTTTTTCGGTTGTATTCACAGCGCTGTTCCATTTATTTTCAGTGATGCCGACCAAATTGATCAAGTGAGCAATTCGATCACCCGTCTTGGTTTCCTTTGTAATGGTATAAACAGTTCCAGGTTGAACCTCATCTGCGTTATCTGGGTTGGATCCGATGAAGTTGCCGTTCACCAGTACATTGGTATTGTCTACGATCCGGTGAGTATCATGAGCCAAGGTTTCGCGGCCGCGAAGAAGTTCTTGATAAGCAACGATGAATTCTTGGTAGTTGAATTCTGCATTGGCAAAGTCAGCATTGACAGGTAAGTTTTGATTGAGATACCATTCGGCTTGGATCACCCCAAAACCTTTGGCATCTTGAGAAGTATTGAGGGCTGCAGTCGTCATATGGTAGCCACCGCTCGCTGCAATGATAGCATCTGTCAGCAATTCGTTGTCTTTGCTGAGGGCTGATGCATTTTTACCACGATGGGTATAGGCTGCGATGATAGGAGATTTCCCCTTGTATAAATCACGCATCCGTTCGGTAAGGCGCGTCAAGGCTTGGTAGGTAGAGTCATAGTCAATGCTATCGCCCCAAACTTCCGCATAAGGTGCAGAGACATTGGTCTTACCTAGTCGATCCGCATCTCCAGTGGAGATATCGTTGATCATGAAATCATAGCCTTCTTTTTTGAGGGCCTCTGTCGCAGCTGTGGCTAGTTCTGGATAGTGTTCGCTCAAATAGAAGCCTTTTCCAGGTTCACTGACTTTTTCCACCCAGTTAGATCCCATGGTATCCCCTTGCCATCCATCAAAATTTCCTTCTTTCATGGCTTTAGTCATGACTTCAATGATAAATTTTTGCCAATTTGGGTTGCCTGGATCGAGAAATTGTTGGATATCGGTCGCTGTGACATCACCCTTTTTACCAAAGTTGAAATGGTCCTGTAGGTTACGAACAATGGCGCTTTTCACTTCATTTGGGACCCCTTCTTCGAGGGAAACTGCGTAAATCATGTTATACAGCATGGCTTTGGCACCAGTTGTATGGACATGAGCCACCAGTTCTTTGACGGCTTCTGTATCGATGACAGGTAAGTAGGATTTGCGCTTGTCAGGATCTGTTTCGCTATTTGGAATCAAGAAAGTCGCCCAATCTTGAGTGAAACGTTCAACATTTGCTGGGAATGGGTTAGCTGGCGTATTGTAAACGTCGTAGAAGAAGTAGTTGTTGATGTGCATATTGGCCAATTGGTCAATACTATTCTTGTAGCCTTCTACCTGATCATTGGTGATGGAGTTGTGATTGTCTTTTGAGCCGGCAACCACCCCATAACGTGGATAGATCGTCCAGTCATCTTCAACAGCAAGACCCGCTGCCTTATGAAAGGCTTGGGAACCATCTGCTTTCTTACCAAGGACATCTACGATAAATCCAGCATTAGGTGAAAAGACAGTACTTGGAATTGTCAGTTCGCCACCTTCAACGTTTTTCTTTTCATAAATGACCTGATCTAAATGAGAGACAGTGACATCAGATGAAACCACTTCAGGGTTGTTGATAGAGATGCGGACGTCTTCCCCACTTTTATAAGTCGCTTTATCAAAGGTGACGTCGTTGGTGATTTTTGGAGTATTATAAGTAGTTGCTGGAGCTGCACTGACCGATTGAGTGGCAGTTACAGTTGGTGTTGATTCCGATGAAGAAGATGCAACTTCAGTTGTAGCAACTTCCTCACTAGTAGTGGTAGGAGTACTGCTATTGGTTGCTACTGGTTGAGCGGTTGATGGGATCTCAGAAGTCGGATTGGTGTTGACCTCGTCAGCCATGGCAACAGAGCTTAACATCAAGGCTCCAAAAAGGGTAATCATAGAGACTAATGCCTTGTTGCGCTTGCGAAAATAGCCGTGCCCTTTTTCAGAGACACTATTTTTTTGTTGATTCATTTTTTTCTCCCACATACTGTTTGTATAGTTCGTTGAACAGTTTAAAGTAAATTGTTCTATCGATGCCAATAAGTATACGACATTTCACTAGATAGTGTCAATTTAAAAACGAAAGTCTGTTTGAAAATTTTCATGGAAGTGTTAGAAAATGGCCTTAAATAGGGGTTTTTGATTCATAAAAATGAAAAACCAAAAAACGTTTGACATAAAATTTCCCCGCATTTTAAAAATAGTACAAATTAGTGATAAAAAACAAAACAAGGAGAAACGTTTGCATAAGCTGTAAGGCCCATTAGTAAAAGAATTTCTGCAGTTTATTCTATTTTTATTTCTGTAAATAAAGTTAAAAAATTTTTTTTAGAAAAATGAACCGGCAAAAATCAGATGTCAAACGTTTGACATATATAGAAGAAAACTAAAAAGAAAGCTTTTATAAACAAGGAGTTTTATCAAAAAAGAAGCAAAATTTGAATGGAGATGTGAAAAAAATCAAAAAATAATATTGACACATAAGGGGGCAAGTGTTAATATCTCCTTACAAAAATCGACATTAATATTTAAAGTGTTGATTTCTGTAAGGAGAAATTTGAAAAAGAGGTTAGAAGGAATTATATGTCACTAATTAAAGATAGCAAGACTACCAAATATGCCTTGCGTAAAACGTCTGTCGCTTTTGGTTCTGTAGCAGTCGCTACGGTTCTTGCAGTAGCAGGTGCTGCATCTGTTTCTGCAGATGAAGTTGTTTCAGCTACTACAACAGTCACTTCAACAACGGCTACTCCAACAAGATCGACAACTGAGACTAAAGAAGTTGCTGTACCAGATTATTTAGAGACTGCGAAAACCGATGCGGTAACTACTGGACTTGAAGTTACAGAAACAGAAGCAAAGACCCAAGCAGATGAAAAAACTGCTGAGCAAGATTATGCGAAGCAAGCCATTGCTATGGATAAGACCGTAGCAGACTATAAGGCAGAAGTTGCAGCGAATCAAGCAACTTATGAGAAGGAAAAAGCAGTTGTAGATGCGAAAAATGCAGCGGCTCAGGTAGCTTATGACAAGGAAGTTGAAACCTATAACAAAGAGCAAGTTGCTTACGAAAAAGCAGTGGCTGAAAATGCTGCAGCCCTAGCAGATAATCAGGCTGCAAAAGCGGCTTATGAAAAAGCCTTTGAAGAATACCAAACTGCTTTTAAAGCTTATATTGAGTCTGTTAAAGCCAAACAAGCCGTTGAGACAGAAAACAATTTGGCCCAAAAGGCTTACGATATCAAATTAGCCGACTACAAGGAGAAAAAGCGCCTCTATGATGAAGCGCAAGCAGCTTACTTGATTGATAATGAACTATACAAGAAGAAAAAAGCGCAATACGATGATGCTAAAGATGCCTTCAATAAGATGGTTAAAGAGCGTGGTGGAAACCCTGAGAAGTACAAACAAGATTTGACCTTCCTTCCAGAAGAGTTGGCAGATGGGGAAACAACGACGCTTTACCACCAAACAACAGGTCTTACTACGTATTTGACAAAAGAAGGTCAATCTCGCTTGTATGGGGACGGTAAAGCTACCAAGATGTATGAAACCAAGAACCTACAAGATTCAGATCTGACAACAACGAACCCATATGCAGATAATGAAATCGAGTGGGCAGTCGTTAAAGTTGGAGACAAGTTCGATGTCACTTACAAGGGTCTTCGCCAGGCTAATATCAAAGAAGGTCGTGATATCAAGCGTATCGCTAAAGTGGTCTACAAGTATGAAGTGAAAAGCTTGCCATCTAATGACGGTCGAGGAATCGTTCAAATTTACAATGATCCAGCGGTAACAATGACGATCGGAAGCTCAACTGACACAGACCAACCCGTCACAGTTGGTGTTGATGTTGAATTTTATGATGAAAATGATCAATTGATTAATTTAGCTAACCATAATGCCATTTTGGCTTTGAATTCCTTAAACCACTGGAATGGAGCTTCTTATGTTGAAAATGACAAACCTCGTGCCCTTCTTGTAGAAGCTAAAGATATCAATGGAAACACTGTTCGTGGAACTTGGGATCCTTATTCAGATGGTAGTAACCCTAGTCTTGATGGAGCAGATGTCGCTGTGAAGCGTGGCTATGCAAACTTCGGTAGCGCTCAAGTCTTTAATGATGCTGATAATCCATTGAAGATCGTTGGTCAAAAAGCAACTTGGGATGGGAATGGCTTCTCAGTCAGTGAAGAAACTGTCCTTGATGTGACGACGGTCAATGCTTCTGGTGGAGGAAATGGTCATTCTATCGGAACAGAAGACTATCAATTTGGGGATAATTCTGATATTGTCGGTACTTATTCAGTTGATGCGGGATCAGGAATTTTGACCTATACCCCACGGATGAAGCACCAAAATACACCTCACGTAGAGTCTGTAAATATTGGAAATAAAGAATTTATTAAATTGCCAAATTCTAGTGTTGACCAAGATCCAACTACAAAAGAAGTATTTGCCAAGGAACAAAACCAGTACATGAACGAAGGTGCAACTTTTAATGCGGATCCTTCAAGTTCAACTAAGGGATGGGATGATCCAAAAAGTCCGTATCTCTACTATGGTGGTGGTGCAGTTGTCTTGAAAGACGGCCATCTTGAGTTCACTGCTAAGGGAGCGAATGCTACGGATGAAGCAACCCTCTATTGGTTCTCAATCAATTCAAATGTTGCCTTTCCACAAGATCCAGGAGAAGAGCCGGTGAAACCAACCGCTCCAACTGCTCCAACAGCCCCTGAAAAACCTGAAATCAAAGATGTTCCAGCTGAAAAGGAAGTTCCTGTTCCGCCGGCTTGTCCACTTTACAAGGTAGAACCAAAAGTTCCTGAACAACCAGTGAAGCCAACAGCTCCTGAATTGGAAAAGGATCCGGTGCTAAAAGAAACTGTAAAACCGACTGTAGAATGGCATAAAAATAATATTCTGGTTACAAAAGAAGAACCACAACCGGAACCACAACCGGAGCCGCAACCACAACCGGAACCACAACCGGAGCCGCAACCGAAACCACAACCACAACCAACACCTAAGGCAGAACCTAAACCAACGATTGGCTACCATACGCCTGCGCAAATGGTAGAGCAAAAAGTTGAAGAAAATTTGGTCTCAGATGTTGTGAAGGTGAAAGAAGTATTGCCACACACAGGTACAGAATCAGCAACCGCTCTTACCAGCCTTGGCTTACTTGGTATGATCGCAACAGGCTTAGGTCTTGCTCGAAAGAAAAAAGAAGACTAAGATCTTTCTTCAATTCTTTAAAAAAACCAACTATTAAAAACCAGAAGGGCAACCTTTTGGTTTTTTTAAAAAGCATTTAAAGGGAATTGATGACAATTTCCTATAGGTTCTCTTCCATATTTATGTTACAATTAAACTACTACTATCGAAGGGAGAAACTATGATTAATTCAATTGTTTCACAAGGTTTAATTTGGGCCATTTTAGGGTTAGGAATCTTTATGACCTTCCGAATTCTAGATTTTCCAGATATGACGACAGAAGGGTCCTTCCCGCTTGGAGGAGCGGTGGCGGTGACCTTGATTACTAAAGGGGTCAACCCACTCTTTGCGACGCTGGCTGCTATTGGTGCAGGATGCTTGGCGGGCCTTGCGACGGGCCTTCTCTACACAAAAGGGAAAATCCCCACGCTCTTGTCAGGGATCCTTGTGATGACGTCCTGTAACTCTGTTATTCTCTTTGTGATGCAGCGGGCTAATCTGGGACTTTTGGGCTATAAAAAAATTCAGGAATTTCTTCCTTTTGCCAGTGGGTTCAATGAGATCCTGATTGGTTTAATTTTCGTAACGCTTGTGATCCTTGGTTTGATCTTCTTCTTGGATACACGCTTGGGTCAAGCCTATATTGCGACAGGGGACAATCCAGACATGGCCAAAAGTTTTGGGATCAACACCGACCGGATGGAATTGATGGGCTTGGTCATTTCAAATGGGATTATTGCTCTTTCTGGTGCACTGATGGCTCAACAAGAAGGCTATGCGGACGCTTCACGTGGGATTGGTGTCATCGTTATCGGGCTTGCCAGCCTCATTATTGGAGAGGTTCTCTTTTCAAATGTCACCTTGACAGAGCGCTTGCTCAGTATTGCGATCGGATCGATCGCCTACCAATTTTTGATTTGGGCCGTGATTGCGCTTGGCATCAATACCAGCTATATTCGAATCTTCAGTGCCTTGATCCTAGCTATCTGCCTGATGATTCCAACCTTTAAGGGAAAAATCATGAAAGGAGCGAAACTCAGTAAATGACAGCAATTGTAGAATTAAAAAATGTAACCAAAGCTGTGAGCAATGGGATGAATGAAGAAAAAGTCATTTTGGATGATGTCTCCTTGGAAATTCGAGAGCATGATTTTATCACGATTTTAGGGGGCAATGGAGCTGGAAAATCAACCCTCTTTAATACCATTGCTGGGACACTTCCGGTGAGCAGTGGAAAGATTTATATTCTAGGGGAAGATGTGACCAACTATTCTCCTGAAAAGAGAGCCAAGTACCTATCGCGGGTCTTTCAAGATCCTAAAATGGGGACAGCGCCTCGCATGACAGTAGCGGAAAACCTCTTGGTAGCGAAGTTTCGCGGAGAAAAACGTGGCTTGATTCCGCGTCACTTGGCCAGCTATAAAGAAGAGTTTCAAACAGTCCTTGCTAAGATCGGCAATGGTTTGGAAAATCATATCGACACAGCAGTTGAGTTTCTATCAGGGGGACAACGACAAGCCTTGAGTCTGTTGATGGCGACACTGAAACGTCCAGAACTCTTGCTTTTAGACGAACACACCGCAGCCTTGGATCCAAAAACTAGCCAGGCTCTCATGACCTTGACGGATGAGTTTGTGAAACAAGATGCCCTCACAGCGCTTATGATCACCCACCATATGGAAGATGCTTTGAAATATGGCAATCGCTTGATTGTCATGAAAGACGGGCGCATCGTCCAAGACCTCAGTCAAGAAGAAAAAGCCCAAATGACCATCGCAGACTACTATGAATTGTTTGAGAAAGAATAAGATACAAAGGGCGTAGCGGATACAGTCAAAATAGGGAGTAGGACAGAAGCGATATCATTTATAAACGCTTCGTCGTCCTACCCCCACAAGGCTGATTAGGTATTCTTCTGAGCTTAGAAAGCGACAGAAGAATCCAATCAGCTACTGTGTCTTGAATTAATTGCTATTCAGCTTGCGTTTTTGACACAATCCGCAGCCCGTGTTCATTTACTAAGATACAAAGCCCGTAAAATGCAAAGTGAAAATAGGGAGTAGGACAGAAGCGATATGATTTATGAACGTTTCGTCGTCTTACCCCCACAAGGCTGATTAGGTTTTCTTCTGAGCTAATCAAGCGAGAAAAGAAGCCAATCAGCTACTGTGCCTTGTCTACATGCTAAGCTAGAGAGCTTGTTCTCTAGCTTTTTCTCTTTCTAAAACACAAGCTATTGTTTATAAATATACGTCGTCCTTTCAATGACTGCCTTATACAACAAAAAAGCTTAGAAAGAGGTCAGAAGAAAACTGCATAAAAATAGGAACTAGTTTCAGGTGGAATCGCTTGCAATCGCTAAGGGGGTTGAGTATAATATAGTTAGAAAGATGAAGAAGGGATTGATACCAATGCCTTATCGAGTTAAAATTTAGGTTACTTCGTTTTAGGCCTGTTTTGCTGATAGCTGTTCATGCTCTTATCGTAAAAGAGCAGTTATGTCGTGTGTGTCGGATCGGTTGGACGGTCGGGCAAGCCTGCTTAGTTTGTCCGGAGACATAAGAAAACGTGGAAATAGTAGGTAGAAGCTTTTTATAAAGGTTTTCAAACTTCAATGCGTCCAGTCGAAAGCTCATAAATTTAGATTTGGGATAGCAAAGAAAACCTCTGGTATTTTACACAAATACTATTAAATGAAATCAACATCATAAACATTGTTTTGTTAGCCAATAGGTTAATTGCACCAAGTCAGCGAAGCAGACCAGGCCTCTAGTCCCGTAAGACTGGAGGCCATTTTTTATAAAATACCCAGGAGGAGGTGAGAGTATGGGATTGTCGTATGCGCAAGAATATAGTTGCCGTGACCATTTTCGGCAAAGAGCTTTTGAGCGCTTTGGCGTAGATGATCAGCACCTAAACAGGTGGATCAACCAACACCTCCCCTCCCTCTCTCCTTATGATAGTAATGTGGTTCAACCAGCTAATACAGAAGCCTATGTAGCCAGTGATGGTGTCATCTTTGTCTGCAATATCAAAAGTCGGGAATTTATCACCTGTTTTAAGGCGGTTAATTACCATGAGTCTAAGGAAGAAGAGGAAGCTTATACGGACATTCACGAAAGCAATGTCGCTTCTTTCAAAAAAGACATGAACCACTTGGTCAATCGCTATCGACTCAAGGAAGCCAAGGAGCTGTTTGAAAACATTGGGGAGGATTTGGATGACTTTTATCGCCTGTCCCAAACGGTCAAAAACGGCCAATTGAGCGAACGAAATAGTCAGCGCCTAGAGGAATTGCTGAGCAAATTCCATGTGATCAAGGCAGCCATGCGGATCATTGAAAATAAACGGGGAGATTATCATTTTTAGGGTCTTTTCCCCCTAAAAATAGGCGCCTAGAAGTCCTCTCATCTACTTTAGATGAGAGGACTTTTTTGCCGTGGAAAGCTTTTTGAAAAAAAGAGAAAAAAATTGTATAATAGAGTGGATATGCAAGTATTTGCAAAGCTGTAATTCGACTTGGGTGACCAAGGACCGTAAGTATTAAAATAATCACACTAAAGGAGACAACAGTGAGTAGTATTAAATTAGTTACTCTTGGCGGTGTTCGAGAAAATGGGAAAAATCTCTACGTTGCCGAAGTGAACGATTCAATTTTTGTCTTGGATGCAGGTTTGAAGTATCCAGAAAATGAGCAACTTGGGGTGGATGTCGTCATCCCTAACATGGATTATCTATTTGAAAATAAGGACCGTATTGCGGGTGTTTTCTTGACCCACGGTCACGCGGATGCCATTGGGGCTTTGCCTTATCTTTTGGCTGAAGCAAAAGTCCCTGTATTCGGGACAGAGTTGACCATCGAGTTGGCTAAACTCTTTGTCAAAAGCAATGACAGTGTTAAGAAATTCAACGACTTCCATGTCATCGACCAAAATTCTGAGATTGATTTTGGCGATGCCGTCGTATCTTTCTTTCAAACTACCCACTCCATCCCTGAAAGTATCGGGATTGTGATTGGCACTCCTGAGGGCAATATTGTCTACACAGGAGACTTTAAATTTGACCAAACTGCCAGCGAGTCTTATGCGACAGACTTTGCTCGCCTAGCTGAGATTGGACGCGAAGGCGTGCTCGCTCTCTTGAGTGACTCGGCCAACGCGGATAGCAAGATGCAAGTTGCTAGTGAGCAAGAAGTGGGCGATGAAATCCTGGATACCATTGCGGACTGGGATGGTCGTGTCATCGTAGCGGCGGTAGCCAGCAACCTTTCTCGGATCCAGCAGGTCTTTGATGCTGCAGCTGGGACTGGCCGCCGGGTGGTCTTGACAGGGTTTGATGTGGAAAATATCGTCCGCACAGCCATCCGCTTGAATAAATTATCTCTTGCCAACGAAAAACTATTGATCAAGCCAAAAGAAATGAGCCGTTTTGAGGATCATGAATTGATCATTTTGGAAACAGGCCGGATGGGTGAACCGATCAATGGTTTGCGTAAGATGTCGATTGGTCGTCACCGCTATGTGGAAATCAAAGATGGGGACTTGGTCTACATCGTCACAACGCCGTCTATTGCCAAAGAAGCAGTGGTGGCACGTGTAGAAAACATGGTCTATCAAGCAGGTGGAGTTGTCAAATTGATCACGTCCAGCTTGCGCGTATCTGGTCACGGAAACGCACGGGACTTGCAGTTGATGATCAACCTTCTTCGTCCTAAATATCTCTTCCCAATCCAAGGGGAGTACCGTGAATTGGATGCCCATGCACGAGTGGCAATGGAAGTCGGGATTTTGCCTGAAAACATCTTTATTCCAAAACGCGGAACGGTAATGGAGTATGAAAAGGGTGACTTCGTTCCTGCCGGTAGCGTCTCAGCGGGAGATGTCATGATCGATGGGAATGCCATTGGTGATGTGGGCAATATTGTCCTTCGTGACCGCAAGGTCTTGTCAGAAGACGGGATCTTTATCGTGGCGATCACAGTGAATCGCAAAGAGAAGAAGATTATTTCCAAAGCGCGCGTGCACACCCGTGGTTTTGTCTATGTTAAGAAGAGTCGGGATATTCTTCGTGAAAGTTGCGAATTGGTCAACCAAAGCGTCGAAGATTATTTGAATCAAGATAGCTTTGACTGGGGTGAGTTAAAAGGTTTGGTACGCGACAACTTGTCTAAGTTCTTATTTGAACAAACCAAACGCCGTCCAGCCATCTTACCAGTCGTGATGGAAGTGAAATAATAGAAGAAATGAAACGCTTGGCGGGCGAAGGCTTGCCGAGTGTTTTTAACAGTAGAAAGAGGAAAGCAAATGGCAGTTATGCAGATTGAGTATTATTCAGAAGCTTTGAAGATGGAGTGGGGGGTGTCCGTCCTTTATCCCGATGCATCGCGCGTGGAAGATCCAGCGGATACGGATATTCCTGTTCTCTATCTCTTACACGGGATGAATGGCAACCACCACTCCTGGTTGAAGCGGACCAATGTGGAGCGCATCCTGCGCAATACCAATCTGATCGTGGTCCTACCCAACACCAATAATGGCTTTTACACAGATACCCAGTATGGCTACAACTACTACACGGCCATTGCGAAAGAATTGCCAGAGACTCTTTCTCGCTTCTTCCCGAATATGACTAAGAAACGGGAGAAAACCTTTATTGCGGGTCTATCCATGGGCGGCTATGGATCGATGCTCTTGGCTCTCAAGACAAATCGTTTCTCTCATGCGGCTAGTTTTTCTGGTGCTTTAAGTTTCCATGATAGAGACTTTGAAAACAATGACTTGGAACAACCAGCTTTTTGGAAGGGAATTTTTGGAGAGATTGAGGATTGGACGACCAGTCCCTATTCGCTAGAGACTGCTGCCAAGAAGTTTTCAGATAAGAAGACCAAACTATGGATCTGGTGTGGGGAGCAGGATTTCCTTTATGAGGCCAATAATTTTGAAGTCAAGGAACTAGAAAAGTTAGGTTTGGATGTCACCTATACCCACAGCCCGGGCAAGCACGAATGGTTCTACTGGGAACGTGAGTTGGAGCACTTTTTACAAACCCTACCAATCGACTTTGAATTAGAAGAACGTTTAAAATAAGATACCAATAGATTGGATATCAGTCAGAGCATTTGTTCTGGCTTTTTTCATATATATAGGAAGAAAGACTAGAAAGGTCACTTATTCATTTCAGTCCTGCTTTCTTTGTGGTATAATAGGAACGATTGAAAAATGAGCTAGAAATAGCGAACAAGATAAGAGGAGAGAAATATGGCAAAAGATATTCGTGTGCGTTATGCACCAAGTCCAACAGGGCTACTACACATCGGAAATGCTCGTACAGCATTGTTTAACTACTTGTATGCGCGTCACCATGGTGGAACCTTTATCATCCGTATCGAGGATACAGACCGCAAACGTCACGTCGAAGACGGAGAACGTTCACAGCTCGAAAACCTTCGTTGGTTGGGAATGGACTGGGATGAAAGTCCTGAGACGCATGAAAACTACCGCCAATCAGAACGGCTACCACTTTATCAAAAATACATCGACCAACTCTTGGCGGAAGGAAAAGCTTACAAATCTTATGTCACTGAAGAAGAGTTAGCGGCTGAACGTGAACGCCAAGAAGCTGCAGGTGAAACACCTCGCTACATCAACGAATACCTTGGGATGAGCGAAGAAGAAAAAGCAGCTTATATCGCAGAACGTGAAGCAGCGGGCATCATCCCGACGGTTCGTTTGGCAGTGAATGAGTCAGGAATCTACAAGTGGCATGATATGGTCAAAGGCGATATCGAGTTTGAAGGTGGCAATATCGGTGGTGACTGGGTCATCCAAAAGAAAGATGGCTACCCAACTTATAACTTTGCCGTCGTCATCGATGACCACGATATGCAAATCTCTCACGTCATCCGTGGAGACGACCACATTGCCAATACACCAAAACAGCTCATGGTATATGAAGCACTTGGTTGGGAAGCACCAGAGTTCGGTCACATGACTTTGATCATCAATTCTGAAACTGGTAAGAAGTTGTCTAAACGTGACACCAACACCCTTCAGTTCATCGAAGACTATCGTAAGAAAGGTTATCTTCCTGAAGCAGTCTTTAACTTTATCGCTCTTCTTGGTTGGAACCCTGGTGGGGAAGACGAAATCTTCTCTCGCGAAGAACTTATCCAGCTCTTTGATGAACATCGTCTCAGCAAGTCTCCAGCTGCTTTCGACCAAAAGAAAATGGACTGGATGAGCAATGAGTACATCAAGAATGCGGATCTTGCGACTATCTTTGAAATGGCCAAACCATTCCTCGAAGAGGCAGGACGTTTGACAGACAAGGCTGAAAAATTAGTGGAACTCTACAAACCACAAATGAAGTCGGTGGACGAAATCGTTCCATTGACAGACCTTTTCTTCTCAGACTTCCCAGAGTTGACAGATGCAGAGAAAGAAGTCATGGCTGGTGAAACCGTGCCAACTGTACTTGAAGCCTTCAAAGCGAAACTCGAAGCCATGTCAGGCGATGAGTTTGTGGCAGAAAATATCTTCCCACAAATCAAAGCAGTTCAAAAAGAAACTGGGATCAAAGGGAAGAATCTCTTTATGCCAATCCGTATCGCCGTTTCAGGTGAAATGCATGGTCCTGAATTGCCAGATACCATCTACTTACTTGGACGCGAAAAATCCATCCAACACATTGAAAACATGTTGGAAAAAATCAGATAATTATCAGAAAAACCCCTATTAAATGGGGCTTTTTGTTTTACCTCTAAAGTAAAAGTATTATAGGATTTTTTCAAAAAATTGCCCCGGTTTGACAAATTGATCCTACTGAAAACGATTTTATTACTATCTAAAACAAAAATTATAAAAAAATAGCAATAATTAAGAATAATTGCTTCCAAAAATCGACAGATTAGTCTATAATGTTAGGGAAATAAAAAATGTAATAAGGAGACAGAAATGTTTTTTAAACGTTC
>CABSRC010000032.1 GCA_902480035.1 uncultured Streptococcus sp.
GTCTTATACTATATCTGACTGTTCCACAAGACTTTAAATATAATTCAAAAGATAATATTCAAGAATTTGCTGATAAAGTGTTGCAGGTCAAGAATGAAACTTTTCCTGTTTGGCTTGTTGAAAATGGCTATTCTGCACAAGATGTAAGTATTCGTCTACACATTAAGACAGAAGATGGAACGGTACTCGCAAAAGAAAAGTTATCGGGAATAATGAAAGTTACGAAGTAAAAAATCAAATTAAGCAAACCTACCTCAAAAATGTTGGCTGATCTGTCTATTAAAAATGAAATAAGTCATCTTATTAATTTGCTAAAAAATAAATACATATTTTGGTTCTTCTAGTTTTGATAGAAGAAAAATTAAAATGTTAGTTTTTGTTAGTATGTGTTATTTTTCGAAGAAAACCGAAAATTTTATCTAGGTTTTCACAATATGTGATATAGTTTTTTTGAAACTATTTTTATATAGACTTTGAACTAATTAATTCTTGACATTGGAGTACGTGGAATTTACTTGGAAAATAAAAAAACGCTGATTTTACGACGTTTTTAACCTATTTAGAATTTACTTGGAAAATAAAAATTATGGAAGATAAAGATTTAAAAAAGTTATTAGAATTATTGAATAAAAATGAAGATGAAATTATTGAATACAAAGTTAATAATAAAGATCATGATCGTATAGGCAAATATATATCAGCTTTAGCTAACTCAGCAGCAATGTTAGGTCAGCAATTCTCATACTTAATTTGGGGGGTTAATGATGTTTCAAAAGAAATTATTGGTACAAAATTCTATCCAAAAACTGAAAAACATGCACAGGGTGAGCCGTTTATTACTTGGTTAGAAAGGATGCTTGATCCTCGTATCACAATTCGTTTTGAAGAATATGATATCGAACAAAAACATGTTGTCGTTTTAGTCATCCACATGAATGCTGGTAGACCTGTTGCTTTTAGCGGTAGTCGATACATTAGAAGTGGATCTTCATTAAAAAACTTAAAGGATTATCCTGAAAAGGAAAGAGAACTGTGGAAATCCTTTGAATCGCGATCATTTGAAAGAGAGTATGCAAAAACCGCATGTACATTTGAAGAAATTAAAGAATTGATTGATGTTAATTCCTATTTGAAAATGATGGGATACTTTGAAGATTCAAACGATGAAGAGATAATTTTTCATATGATAGAAGATGGTGTGATAGAATCTTCTGGAAAAACTTTCAATCTAACCAATATGGGAGCATTTACATTCGCAAAAAATCTTAAAAATTTTGAAAATTTATCTGCTCATGCTTTACGAGTAATTAGATATGCCGGTAATAATAAACTAAGTGCAGTAGCTGATAATACAGCTAGTAAAGGAGCTGCCGTTGGTTTTGAAGGTTTACTAAAATTTATCAATGGTCATTTACCTCGTAATCCTGAAACGTTAAAAGATAATGGACAAATCACTTCTGATACAGATTATCCTCCTCTGGTTATACGTGAAATAGTTGCAAACCAAATAGTACATCAGGATTTTTCTGTAAAAGGTAGCTCACCAACAATTGAAATATTTGATAATAGAGTAGTATTCACAAATCCTGGATCTCCTCTTAATCGTCCTGAAAGATTGCTTGATATGCCTCCTTACTCTCGAAATGAAGCTTTAGCTGAACTATTTCGAAAGATGCATTTAGTAGAGTCTCGTGGTAGCGGTATAGATAAGATTATCTTAACGTTGGAATTAAATCACTTACCTGCTCCGGATATAGCTGCTAAGGATAATTATACTGTTGTTACTTTACATCAACGACGAACAATCCAAGAAATGGGGAATAGAGAAAAAATAAATGCTATTTATTATCATTCTGCATTACTCTACATAGAAGATAATTTTATGACAAATAGTACACTAAGAAAAAGATTCGGATTGACAAATAAACAATCATCTATCGCTTCTAAACTCATTGCTCTTGCGTTAGAAAATGACAAAATAAAAATTTATGACGAAAACGCTGGAAAAAAGAATATGCAGTATATTCCATACTGGGGCATTAGTTACAATAATAACTCTACTCCAATTTCCTCAAAATAAACGCTAATAAGGGATTTCACAAGTTCAAACATGATTTGAACCACAATTTAAAACCTTTTTAATAATAGTTTACCTAATGATGTTTTTTGAAAGGAATATAAAAATTTCAGAAGTAAAAAAAGATGGCAGTACAGTATATTGTGCTAGTATGTATTTAGAAATAGATTAGATAACTGGAAAAAGGTGAAAACTAGTATAACTGCCCAAACTAGAAAAGAACAAAATTAAATGATAAAACCTAGCAAAAAAATTTAAATATAAATTCAGTTACATTACTGAGTTAGTGTAGATATAACATTATTAGGAACCAGCTGATTTATGGCTAGATACATTTAAATTAACTGTAAAACCATAGACCTTAAAATATAACGAAATCACAATTGTATAACATTTAGTTCTTATTATAAAAGAGCCATGAATGCTCTTTAGGTTCACAAAAAGGTGAACAAAATACAATGAATATGTTTTACGAGTTCATAAAGTTCATCATATCAATATTAAATTACATCAAAGGAGAACACCATGACATTTGAAGAGATTTTACCAGGATTAAAGGCCAAGAAAAAATATGTACGAACAGGATGGGGTGGAGGAGAAAACTATGTCCAATTGTTTGATACCATCGAGCAAAATGGAGTGGCTCTGGAAGTGACACCTTATTTCCTCATTAACGTGTCTGGTGAAGGCGAAGGCTTTTCCATGTGGAGTCCAACTCCCTGTGATGTTCTAGCGACAGATTGGGTGGAAGTCCATGACTAAACGGGTCTTGATTACAGGCGTGAGCTCCGGGATTGGTCTGGCGCAAGCTCGTTTGTTTTTAGAAAAGGGCTACCAGGTCTATGGGGTGGATCAGGGAGCTGATCCCCAGTTGCCAGGTGAGTTTCACTTCTTACAGCTAGACTTAACCTTGGATTTGACGCCGATTTTTGACTGGTGTCCTGAGGTAGATGTCTTGTGCAATACAGCTGGAGTATTGGACGATTATAAACCGCTTCTGGAGCAAAGCGCTCAGGAGATTCAGGAGATTTTTGAGATTAACTATGTGACTCCGGTGGAGCTGACACGGCATTATCTGACTCAAATGTTGGAGAAGAAGCGAGGTATCATCATCAATATGTGCTCCATTGCATCTATTCTAGCTGGTGGAGGCGGTCACGCTTATACTTCCTCCAAGCATGCTCTAGCGGGCTTTACCAAGCAGTTGGCCCTGGATTATGCAGAATCTGGCATTCAAGTCTTTGGGATCGCTCCAGGTGCTGTCAAGACTGGCATGACTGCTGCGGACTTTGAACCCGGTGGCTTAGCAGACTGGGTAGCCAGTGAAACACCTATCAAACGCTGGATTGAGCCAGAAGAAGTGGCAGAAGTCAGTTTCTTTTTGGCCAGTGGGAAGGTATCTGCCATGCAGGGACAAATCTTGACCATTGATGGTGGTTGGAGTTTGAAGTAGGAGGAATTGATGGAAATCAAAAATCACTTTGGGGTATACGGAGTCTGTCTTCAAGAGGGGAAACTGCTCTGTATTGAAAAAACAAGAGGTCCCTATCAACATCGTTTTGATCTACCGGGTGGTAGTCAGGAACTCGGTGAGGGGTTGACAGAAACCCTCAAGAGAGAAGTTCTGGAGGAGACAGGATATTCTCTTAGCAGTTATTCAAATCCTAGAATTTATGACGTGCTGGTTCAAGAAGAAGGGAAAGACTTCGCTGTGCATCATATCATGGCCTTTTATGATATCGTACTCGATTTCGAAAACTCTCAAAAATCCCTTCCTCATGAAGTTCATGATGGAAGCAATGATTCATCAAATGCAATTTGGGTCCCTATTGAGCAGATGACCCAAGAAAATGCCTCGCCTTTAGTATTAAAAGTGAAGGCAGAGTTACGAGGAATTCCTGAATTAGAACTGACAAGCTATAAGAATTGGAAGGTGAAATAGAGGGATAATGGAACTATTTAAAACATGGAAGAAATATATGGTTCTCTATGGTCTTAAATCTCAAATCGGGACTGTTTATCGAAACAGTGATAGGACAACGAGCTTTTATGATATTGGGAATTTTTTATACCTAGCAGGGGAGCTAAATTCTAGATTTTGGGAAGATTTTGTTAGGCAATATGGTTTAGATTATAAGATTATTATTTCAGAAGACACTAAGTGGCAAGATTTTCTGCATCGGCAAGTGGGGTTAATTTCTTTTACTCGCTATTCTTTTAAGGATAAGGCAAATTTTCAAGTTGAATTTCTAAATGATCTAGTTACTCATATAGAGGAAGGTTACAATATTATATCTATTGATAATCGTATTTATAACTGCCTTTCTGAGGAAGAATGGTCACAAGATTTACAGGGGGATTTTGAGTCCTACCAGGATTTTGCTTTAAAAGGTGGATTTGGCTTTGTGATTCTTAAAAATAATGAAGTGATTGCTGGGATTTCCTCAGGGTTAGTTTACCAAGGAGCAGTTGAAGCGGAAGTTGCAACTAGACCAAACGAACAAGGAAATGGATTTGCTAAAAAGCTTGGTGCTGCAATGATTCTAGAGAGTTTAAATAGAGATATATTTCCACTTTGGGATGCTCATAACGAGGCTTCCAAAAAAGTAGCAGAATTTTTAGGATATGAGTTAGTTGAACCTTATGAAGCTTTTGAACTAGAGGAAAGTGTCGTATAATGATATCTGATATTGTATATTTTAAGACGAGGTGAATGAACATGCAAAATCAACTAGCTCTTAGTGGCGAAAAAATTGTTGAAAAAGTTTATCCCCATTTATTACACCACGTCGGCTTGATTCGTGGGGAATACTTGTTGAGAGAACTAAACCAAAACATACTATTACCAAATTGTCAGCAATTTGTGAAAGATTATCTAGACACTATTTGTCATTTATACTCAGATGAAGAAGTTTGGTATCGCTTTTCAGAGTTAACAAATGCAGAAGCAAATATTCTAGACGGGACTAAAGAGTATTTTGACGAACGCCACCCCTTATTTGGATACAGAGGTATCAGGCGTTTGTTGGCGTGTCCAGATGAATTTCAGGCTGAGACAAATGTTGTTACAGAAGTTTTTCAAACCAATCCCAATCTGTCTGTTATTTTTCCTTTTGTCAATGATGCTGAACAGTTAAAACAAGCTATTAGAGTATTGCGTCAGTATGGTTTTACCGGGAAAGTCGGCACGATGATTGAATTACCGTCAGCGTATTTTGACTTAGACAGGATACTGGAAACAGGTATTTCAAAGATTGTAGTTGGAATGAATGATTTGACTTCTTTTGTTTTTGCCACTGTGAGAAACAGTCAATGGCATGATATGGAAAGTCCCATTATGTTAGAAATGCTGAGACAGATGCAGGATAAAGCAAGGATGAAAAAGATAGATTTCGCTGTAGCAGGCTATCTGAATACTTCTTTCATACAAAAAATGAATCAGATCGGTATCGAATGTATTCTCCATTACAGCTCTATTCCAGAGATTTTTGATTTAGAAATTGACCATCCAGACCATCTTAAACACATAAAAGAAGAAAGTAAAAAATTACAAAGGAGCAACCCATGACACCTCAAGAAATGTGGAATAAATACAAGCAAATTAACCCCTCTATCGGAGATGAGATAGATGCCTGGGCTTTTGGAGTGGAACCAGACCTTTTAGCAGATTTGGTGCTTAAAGGCGAAAAAACGGCAACCGCCTCTGCCTACGACCTTTACGCACTAGAGGACGAACCCCTTCCCCAAGAAGGGTCCTTTGATGTTGTTTTAGACAGTCAAGATCAAGCTGTCTGCATTATCGAAATTACCAAGGTTTCTGTTCAGCCCTTCCATCAAGTGTCAGCTGATCATGCCTTCAAAGAAGGGGAAGGTGACAAATCCCTCGCCTATTGGCGTCAGGTTCATGAGGAATTTTTCACGGAGTGGCTGGAGGAAGCAGGTCTGGCTTTTACACCTGACAGCAAGGTGGTTTTAGAAGAATTTCGCAAGGTTTATCCATTATAGAACAAGGCTGGGCAAAAACTGTCCAGCCTTCGATGTTTAATAGGAATAACAGTATGACGCAGTGGTTGATTGCTCAAAGCACTGCTTTTAGGTGGTGGATAGGACTTGCGAAGCAAGGTTCCTAAGTATTTGTTCGCTACTTAGCTCCAAAGATGACCTATGAAGATGGAAAACAATGTTTTCTTTATCTGCAACCTCCAACAGTCTCCCAGACTGTTGGAGCTGTGCGGGGGTGGGACAACGAAATCGAATTCTAACGAATGACCGATCTCTGTCCCACTCTCTTTTTGGTTTGGATCTTATTTTCCAAAAGGGGTGAAAAATGGTATAATAAGTACGATATCGTACAGAAAAGAGAAATGTTATGCCAAATTATGCCATTATTTTAGCAGCGGGGAAAGGTACCCGTATGAAATCAGATCTGCCCAAGGTTCTTCATAAGGTTGCAGGGCTCTCTATGTTGGAGCATGTCTTCCGTAGTGTTGGAGCCATCTCACCGGAGAAGACCGTAACGGTTGTGGGCCACAAGGCGGAATTGGTAGAAAAGGTATTAGAAGGTCAAACAGAGTTTGTCAAACAAACCGAACAATTGGGAACTGGTCATGCGGTCATGATGGCAGAGCCAGTCTTGGAAGGTCTTGAAGGCCACACCCTCGTTATTGCAGGGGATACTCCCTTGATTACGGGTGAAAGCCTCAAACACTTGATCGATTTTCATATCAACCACAAAAATGTGGCAACGATTCTGACAGCCGAAGCAGCCAATCCTTTTGGGTATGGTCGGATTGTTCGTAATGACAATGCGGAAGTGCTTCGAATCGTCGAGCAAAAAGATGCGACAGATTTTGAAAAACAAATCAAAGAAATCAATACAGGGACTTATGTCTTTGACAATGCGCGCCTTTTTGAAGCTTTGAAAAATATCAACACCAACAATGCCCAAGGTGAATACTATATCACAGACGTCATCGGTATTTTCCGAGAAGCAGGTGAAAAAGTCGGGGCCTATACACTGAAAGACTTTGATGAAAGTCTTGGGGTTAATGACCGCGTGGCCCTTGCGACAGCAGAAGGCATCATGCGTCGCCGTATCAACCAAGCTCACATGGTTAATGGAGTGAGCTTTGTTAATCCAGATGCGACCTATATCGATGTCGATGTTGAAATCGCACCGGAAGTGCAAATCGAAGCCAATGTTACCCTCAAAGGGCACACAAAAATTGGGGCTGAAACCGTCTTAACCAATGGGACCTATATCGTGGACAGTGAAATCGGTGCAGGTGTTGTGATTACTAACTCTATGATTGAAGAAAGCACGGTAGCCGATGGCGTGACAGTGGGACCATATGCTCATATTCGTCCAGGTTCTAGCCTCGCGAAAGATGTCCATATTGGAAACTTTGTCGAAGTCAAAGGTTCGTCTATTGGCGAAAATACCAAAGCTGGTCATTTGACTTACATTGGCAACTGCCAAGTTGGCAGCAACGTCAACTTTGGTGCTGGAACTATCACGGTGAATTACGATGGCCAACACAAGTTTAAAACAACAATTGGCAACAATGTCTTTGTTGGTTCAAATTCAACCATCATTGCACCCGTCGAGCTCGGAGATAATTCCCTAGTCGGGGCTGGATCCACCATTACCAAAGATGTGCCAGCAGATGCGATTGCGATCGGTCGTGGCCGTCAAGTGAATAAAGAAGAGTATGCTCTTCGCTTGCCACACCATCCTAAAAATAAATAGGAGAATCTCATGCAATTTGAAGAAAAAACCATTGAGCGCAAGGAAATTTATCAGGGACCGATTTTCCAAGTGGTGACTGATCAAGTAGAACTACCCGCTGGAAAAGGTCAAGCGCAGCGTGATTTAATTTTTCATAATGGAGCAGTAGCGGTTTTACCGATCACAGATGAGGGCAAGACCATTTTGGTCAAGCAGTACCGCAAGGCGATCGAGAGGACTTCTGTAGAGATCCCAGCAGGGAAGTTGGAAAAGGGTGAAAATGCGGATCCTCAAGCGGCTGCTCTACGCGAATTGGAAGAAGAAATTGGCTACACAGCGGATCTAGAGTTATTGTATGATTTTTATTCTGCCATTGGATTTTGTAATGAGCGAATCAAACTTTATGGTGCGACCAACTTGAAAAAGGTGGAAAATCCACGTCCACAAGATGCGGATGAGACCTTAGAGTTATTAGAAGTAACCTTGAAGGAAGCCAAAGATTTGATCCAAGCTGGTGAAATCTGTGATGCCAAGACCATCATGGCGATCCAATACTGGGACTTAATCAATAAATAGAGGAGGATCCGATGGGAAAACCTTTATTAACCGATGAAATGATTGAACGAGCGAGGCGAGGTGAGGACATTTCGAGTCCTAAAATGGTCGATGCTGAAGAGACGAAAATTATTCGGACAGACCACAGGGGATTTGGCTATGAACGTCCTATGAGAGAGAGTCGTATGGAGCGTCCGCAAGAGCGTTATTCTCAGGATACTGTGCAGATCCAAGTGGAGCCCACAGTGACCAAGAGTCGTCGTATTGAAGAGCGCAAACAAAGTGTGGTCCAATCCAAACTCAATAAGATTTTGTTCTGGATCATTGTGCTCCTCATTGCCTTGATCATTGCTATTTGGCGTCTATAAGGTCGTCACAAGGAGAGAAATGACATGAAAATTGGAATTATCGCAGCCATGCCCCAGGAGTTGAAGATCTTGGTTGAAGCCCTTGAAAATGGGGAAAAGCATCTGCGTCTTGGAAAAGTCTACTATACAGGATCGATTGGACGCCATGAGGTCGTTTTGGTTGAAAGTGGCATCGGAAAAGTCATGTCTGCTATGAGTGTAGCAGTCTTGGCCAATGATTTTAAGGTGGAAGCCATTATCAACACGGGTTCTGCAGGTGCCGTTGCCCCAGGGATGGCTGTTGGAGATATCGTTCTTGCCGACAAATTGGCCTATCATGATGTGGATGTAACAGCCTTTGGCTACAAGTACGGTCAAATGGCAGGCCAACCGCTTTACTTTGAATCCAGTCGCTATTTTGTATCAGAAATGAAAAAAGTTCTGGAAGAAGAAGCTGCAACCACGCATGTGGGCTTGATTACAACAGGAGATAGCTTTATCGCGAGTGAAGAAAAAGTCGCAGCAATTCGAGAGCATTTCCCAGAAGTCTTGGCAGTAGAGATGGAAGGGGCAGCTATCGCCCAAGCCGCTCATGCA
Organism: uncultured Streptococcus sp.; assembly: GCA_902480035.1. Classification (GTDB taxonomy): domain Bacteria; phylum Bacillota; class Bacilli; order Lactobacillales; family Streptococcaceae; genus Streptococcus. The sequence continues at coordinate 9,305 of CABSRC010000032.1, forward strand.
GCTGGACGTCCTTTCATGGTCATTCGAGCTATGAGTGATACGGCAGATCACGCAGCTAATATCTCTTTTGATGAATTTATCGTAGAGGCTGGCGAACGCTCTGCTCAAACCCTGATTACTTTCTTGAAGAGATTGGTGTAGAAAAAAATATAGGGAAATTGAACATGTATCGTGAATCGTATTTTGATGGAGGCCTATTTTCATATATTGGCCATGTTTTATTAGCAACCTTCATTACAGTATTTACTTTTGGGATTTGTGCTCCTTGGGGCGTATGCATTATGTATAACTGGAAGGTCAAGCATACCGTGATTGATGGTCGTCGTCAGTACTTTGACGGCACGGCTATGCAGTTATTTGGAAATTGGATCAAATGGTGGTTCTTTACCATCATTACATTTGGAATCTATGTGTTCTGGTTAAATATCAAGGTCACTCAATGGGTTACCAAACATACTCATTTTATAGACTAATAGAAAAGGACTTGTCTACGGACTAGTCCTTTTCTGAAGCCGATTCTTTCAGAAATAGACGGACTTCATGCTATAATAAAGACTAGTAATGTAAAGGAGAGAATATGGTTTTATCAAAAAAACGGGCACGCCATGTGATTGAAGAAATTATCGCCCTCTTTCCAGATGCCAAGCCAAGTCTGGATTTTCGTAATCATTTTGAATTACTAGTAGCAGTCATGCTCTCAGCTCAGACGACAGACGCGGCTGTTAACAAAGCGACACCAGGTTTGTTTGCGGCTTTTCCAACCCCACAAGCCATGGCAGCAGCCAGTGAAGCTGATATCGCCAAGCATATTTCTAAATTAGGCCTCTATCGAAATAAGGCCAAATTTCTCAAAAAATGTGCCCAGCAATTGCTAGATAACTTTGATGGTCAAGTGCCTCAGACTCGTGAAGAGTTAGAAAGTCTAGCAGGAGTAGGACGCAAGACAGCCAATGTGGTCATGAGTGTAGGTTTTGGGATTCCAGCTTTTGCTGTCGATACCCATGTGGAGCGGATTTGTAAGCACCATGATATCGTCAAGAAATCAGCGACGCCATTGGAAGTTGAAAAGCGGGTCATGGATGTTCTGCCAAAGAGCGAATGGCTAGCTGCCCATCAAGCCATGATTTATTTTGGACGGGCCATCTGCCATCCCAAAAATCCTGAATGTGACCAGTACCCACAACTCTATCATTTTGATTAGGAATCAGTTCCTCTGCTCGAAAGAGCAGAGGTTCTTTTTTGTAATGAAACGTATATTTATTAAAAGGATTGAAAGGTGATATCTTTGTTGGATCTGGTGGTAGGTGCCTAGACTCCCCTATCCGGCTTCTTTGAGATCGATTTCAAGATGCTTTTTCTTTATATCTTATTATATTCATTCAGAAAAAACGAACTTTTTTAAAATAAATTTGGTTTTTTTTTAAGAAATAGTGTATAATGGTAGAAAATCTAACATAAGGAGATAGTGATGAAAGCAAAAAAACTGTTAGCTCTTGCAGGAGTTTCTGTTGCAGGTGCCTTTCTTTTAGCAGCATGTGGCGGTGGTAGTAGCAATCAAGCAACCTACTCATTCGTCTATTCAGCAGATCCAAATACCTTGGATTACATCGCTGCAACTCGTACAACAACTTCAGATGTCACAAGTAACCTTGTAGATGGTCTTCTTGAAAACGACCGATACGGAAACTTTGTGCCAAGTCTAGCAGAAGATTGGACTGTCTCTGAAGATGGATTAACCTATACTTACAAACTTCGTAAGGATGCCAAATGGTATACGAGTGAAGGAGAAGAATATGGTGCTGTAACGGCTCAAGACTTTATTACAGGGATCAAACACGCGGTTGAGTCTAAATCAGAAGGTCTCTTCTTGATTCAAAATTCGATCAAAGGTTTGGATGCCTACGTAAAAGGGGAAACCAAAGACTTTAACACCGTTGGAGTGAAAGCTTTAGATGACCACACCATCCAATATACTTTGGTTCGTCCAGAAAGCTTCTGGAACTCAAAAACAACCTCAGGTGTTCTTTTCCCAGTCAATGCGGATTTCTTGAAATCTCAAGGGAAAGATTTTGGTTCGTTGAAACCTAGCAGCATCTTATACAATGGTCCATTCTACTTGAAATCTTTGACTTCAAAATCTGAAATTGAATTGGTCAAGAACAAAGACTATTACGATGCGAAAAATGTTCATATCGACAATGTCAAATTGACCTTTAATGATGGATCAAACCCAGATTCTATCATTAAGAACTTTGAAAAAGGTCAATATTCCTTTGCATCTGTTATGCCAAACAGTTCGACGTATAAGAGCGTTAAGAAAAACTTTGGCGACAACATTGTCTACGGTTTGCAATTGGGAACATCCTACTATCTTGGATTCAACTTGGACCGTCAAAAGTATGACCACACTGCCAAAACAACGGATGAACAAAAAGCTTCTACCAAGAAAGCAATTCTGAACAAGGACTTCCGTCAAGCGGTGAACTTTGGCTTTGACCGCAAATCATATGCGGCACAAGTATCTGGATCTGATGCGGCTGAAAATACCCTTCGTAGCACTTTGGTGCCACCAACTTATGTCCAAGTCAATGGAGAAGATTTTGGTAAAGTCGTTGAAAAACAATTGGTTACCTATGGGGATCAATGGAAGGGTGTGAGCCTGGCCGATGGTCAAACTAGCCTTTACAACCCAGAAAAAGCCAAAGCTTCATTTGCGAAAGCCAAAGCTGAATTGCAAAAACAAGGCGTTCAATTCCCAATTCATTTGGACTACATTGTCAGCCAAGTGGACAACAGCATGGTCCAACAAGCTAGCTCCTTCAAACAATCTGTAGAGTCAGCGCTTGGTGCAGACAATGTCGTTGTAGACCTTCAAAAGGTTTCGGATGATGATTTCCAAAATATCACCTACTTCAGCGATACTGCTGCTGCGAGAGATTACGATATCTCAGGCGGTGGTTGGGCTCCTGACTACCAAGACCCATCGACTTACCTCGAAAGTATCAGCCCAGTAAATGGTTCTGTCTTCTACTATCTTGGTATTGATGCAGGTTCAAACAATCCAGCCATTGCAACAGTTGGTTTGGATCAATACGCTAACATGTTGAAAGATGCCGATGCTGAATTGTTGGATCAAGCAAAACGCTATGAAAAATATGCAGCAGCGCAAGCATGGTTGACAGATAGCTCGATTACGCTTCCAACTGTTTCAAATGGTGGTGCTCCAATGCTTCAACGGACCGTACCATACAGCCGTGCTGCTTCATGGGTTGGTACAAAAGGAACAGGAACCTTCTACAAATACCTTGAAATGTCTAAAGATGTTGTCACTACAAAAGACTTTAACAAGGCCAAAGAAGAATGGTTGAAGAAAAAAGCAGAATCCAATAAAAAAGCTCAAGAAGATCTCAAAGATCACATTGAGAAGAAAAAATAAAAAAATCAATCATTGGTCTATCAATGAGGATAAAAAAAGTCGAGGCTGGGACAAAAGTCCTAGCCTCTCAATTGTTTCTGGATTGTCGAGCAAGACGCAGTGGTTGAGTGGTCTCTACTACGCTGATTTCATCAGCTTTTACAGCCCTACTCAACTGTGCGGAGGTGGGACGCTCCAGTCTTCTATCAACTATTTGAAAGCTGGAAATCTAGGGGATGTCCTAACCATCAGGGGGGAATGTGTCCATCAAGGTCGTACAACCTGTGTCGTCGATGTAGATATCACCAACCAAGATGGCCGAAATGTCTGCAAGGCAACCTTCACCATGTTTGTCACAGGCCAACGATCTGAAGATAGACAGGTGAGGATATAAAAGAAAGAATGAGTAGATAGTTACATCCCAAAAATCCCGAGTGTGATCACTATCCGCAACTCTATAACTTTAAAGACATTTGAAAAGCGAGGTCTGATGACTTCGCTTTTATTTGATAGGGAAGAAAGTAAGTAAGAGCCAAGAAAACAACAGAGCAATAGCGCCAATTCCAAGGCTAAATAGAACAGGAAGGATAATATTTTGGTAAGGAGCCTTGCCCCTTTCCTCGGCTTCTTCAATCTCGCTCAGGCTGCGTCCTTGATCATAGGCGACAATCTGGCGAAAGGTACGAAGATTATGCTGTTTCTTAAATTTCTCAATGCGTAGGGCGTAGAACATTGTGATAGCATAAATCAAGCAACTAATAGCGATACCGAACCATTCCAGATAAAGTATTAGAGGAATCATTATTATAGGACTTCCAATTAGTAAAATGGTAAAAACCACTCCATCTTTTTGATAGCTCATAAATTCTTGGTCGTGAATAATTTGTTTCATGGTTTCTAAATCTCCTTTGACTAGTTTGTCCAATGACACTTCAAAGACCTTGCTCAGTAAAAGCAGGTTTTGAATATCAGGGTAGGTTGCTCCGCGTTCCCAGTTGGAAATGGATTGACGGCTGACAAAGATGATTTCAGCCAAATCATCTTGAGATAAATTTTTCTCTTTACGATAGTGCTGGATCTGCTTTCCGACTTGCATAAGATTTCCTCGCTTTCTGATTTCATTCTACCTAATTATACAAAAAATGGCTATCAAAGTTCTTTGACATGCTGATTTCATGGGCTTTAGCAAAGGTTTCTGTCACTGGATTTACAGGTCTGTCAATTTATATTTACTTACTGAAAAAGAGGCCAACAACCTCCTTTTTCTTATTCACTAAATCTTAAAAAATAGCCATCTGGATCTAGAACTGCAAATTCATGGGGATAGATATATTGTTCACCAACACGAAATTTTCTTTTGGTCAAAGGACGATGAATAGGATAGTTAGACTCGATTACTTTTTGATAGAGTCTAGGGACATCTTTTATGCCGAAGGAGATATTAACTCCACGACCAAAGGGGTAGGTCAGTTCAGCTAGTTCCTCCTTACTCCCCTCCTCTATCATTAGCTGGCACTCTTCAAGAGAAAGAAAGAGGAAGTTCTCTTCTGGTCGCCCGTATTCGATGGTAAAACCCAGTAAATCACAGTAGAAGGAACGGGACTGCTCTAAATTCGATACAATAAACTCAGGAATCACTGCATTGAAATTCATAAAGACCATCCTTACAAATCAATTTCTAATACAATTGGTGTATGATCTTGACGAGCGCCTGAGTCAATCATATCTGATTTAGTGACCTTGTCAGCAATGCGGTTTGAGGTTAACCAATAGTCGATTCTCCAGCCCGTATTGTTGATTTTTGAGGTTTTACTTCGTTGTGCCCACCAAGTATAGCGCTCAGGAACATCACCATGTAGGTGACGAAAGGTATCTGTAAATCCTTTGGCCAAAAGATTTGTAAATCCTTCACGTTCTTCGTCTGTGAATCCTGGTGAACGGCGGTTGCTGGCTGGGTTGGCAAGGTCAATTTCCTTGTGGGCAACGTTGTAGTCCCCAGTTGCAAGGACGGTTTTTTCTTTGTCTAATTCAGCCAAATATTCAGCATACTTAACGTCCCAAATTTGACGTTCTTCCAAACGTTTGAGTCCATCACCAGCGTTAGGTGTGTAGACCTGAGTCACGAAAAATTCATCAAATTCCAAAGTAATGATCCGACCTTCCAAGTCCATGGTCGAAGGAGCTCCGATTTCTGGGAAAGTCACAACTGGTGTGAGCTCTTTTTTATAGAGGAACATGGTTCCAGCGTAGCCTTTACGAGCCGGTTCTTGAGAAGAGCGCCAGGTGTTTTCGTAGCCAGGGAAGAGCTCCTCAAGGATTTCGAGGTGTTTTTTAGTAGGACCTTTGGCGGATAACTTGGTTTCTTGAATGGCAATGATATCTGCATCCTCAGAAACCAAGGTTTGGAGGACTTCTTGAGAGAGTTTGGCGCGTGCTGAATCACTAGTTAATGCAGCATTAAGCGAGTCGATATTCCATGAAATGAGTTTCATTGTATTTCCTTTTCTTGAC
>CABSRC010000033.1 GCA_902480035.1 uncultured Streptococcus sp.
GGAAACCTTCTTCTAAGTTTTCGCTCAAAATGTCAATCAAACGCGAAACATTGTTTCCTTGAAGGGCTGAAATCGGCACAATTTCCTTGAAATCCATCTGACTACGGAAGTCATCGATTTGCGCCAAGAGCTGGTCAGGGTGGACCTTGTCGATCTTATTGACCACGAGGATGACGGGCACTTTAGCTGCTTTGAGGCGTTCAATGATCATGTCGTCACCTTTGCCCCGCGCTTCATCTGCTGGCACCATGAAGAGTACGGTATCGACTTCCCGAAGGGTACTGTAGGCTGACTCTACCATGAAGTCTCCAAGCGCGGTCTTGGGTTTGTGAATCCCTGGCGTATCGATAAAGACAATCTGTTCCTTATCGGTTGTGTAGATTCCCATAATCTTATTGCGCGTTGTTTGCGCCTTGTCACTCATGATGGCAATCTTTTGCCCCATGACGTGGTTCAAAAATGTTGACTTCCCGACATTGGGACGTCCTAAAATGGCTACAAAGCCTGATTTAAATGTCATAGTTTCCTTTCACGAGGGCATGCTCCCTCTTATCCAAATACCAAGGCCCAGAATTTGGGCACAAAAATGATCAATCCTGTCACCAAGGCAAAACCTGATACAACGAGGACCGCTCCAGCTGCCATGTCTTTGGCATTCTTTGCCAACATGGAGAAATGGTAGTTACTGGCTAGATCCACCACATTTTCAATGGCTGAATTCATAATTTCAAAAGCAATCACCAAAGTGATGCTGAGCAATAAAAAGAGCCATTCTGTCGCAGAAATCCTAAATACCAAACCAGCAAGCATTGCTACAAGGGCTGATAAGGCGTGCTTGCGCATATTGCGCTCTTCTTTGATCGATGTGAAAATTCCTGTTATCGCAAAATCCAGGCTTGAAGTGAAGTCCCGATTTTTCCATTTTCGCTTATTGTCTTGTGAGTCCATAGGCTGTCAAAATCTCTTCCTGTAAGCCAAACATTTCCTTTTCTTCTTCTGGCGTATAGTGATCATAGCCATTGATGTGAAGAAAACCATGTACTGCCAAAAATCCCATTTCGCGCTCAAAGCTATGGCCATATTCTTCCGCTTGCTCCCGCGCCTTGTCAATTGAAATAAAGAGCTCACCAATATAGGTATCGAATTCCGCCATCATCTCTGCCAATTCTGGATTTTCTTCAAGGTCTTCCTCATCAAAAGAAATCTCCATCTCAGGCTTGTATTCTAAACTGATGACATCTGTCGGACGATCCGTATCACGGTATTCAAGATTTAGTTCATGACTGCGTTCATTGGTCACAAAAGTCACAGCCATTTCCTTGTCTTCTTTCCCAATTTTTTGAGCAGCAAATTCTAAAATTTCTTGCGTTTGTTTTAAGATTTCGTCAGAGACTTGGCCCGTCTCATCTACCATTTCAATATACATCTGGATCACCTCACTATTATCACTTTATTATATCACAAAAACCAGCCTATATACTAGATACAGGCTGGTTTTCAAACTTTTTCTTTGGATGATCATCTTACACCACTGTTTGCTGGATGGCATTCATCTGGGCATAGATCCCGCCTTGTGCAACCAGTTCCTCATGTCTACCACGCTCTACAATGCGTCCTTCAGATAAGACTAAGATCTGATCCGCATCTTGGATAGTGGACAAGCGATGGGCAATGATAAAGGTGGTCCGGCCCTTTTGCAGGACCGCCATAGCTTGTTGGATGACTTCTTCTGTTTCCGTATCGATATGAGAGGTTGCCTCATCCAAAATCAGTATTTGCGGATTCATATAGAGCGTCCGCGCAAAGGAAATCAACTGGCGCTCGCCACTTGAAAAGGCAGATCCTTTTTCTACGACTGGATGGTCGATTCCCTTTTCAAGGCGCTCTACAAAGGGCCAAGCCCCGACCTTTTTCAGCGCCTCTTTAACCGCATCCCGGTCAATATGATCCTGACTCATGGCCACATTACTGGCAATGGTGCCTGTAAATAGATACGGATCTTGCAGAACAATGCCCATGTGGCTTCGCAGGCTCTCACGAGAGACTTGGCGAATATCTTGCCCATCGATCAAAATCGCTCCTTCTTGAGGATCATAGAAACGATAGAGCAGATTCATAATAGAAGACTTACCCGATCCAGTATGGCCCACAAGAGCGATGGTTTCCCCGGGACTCGCCTGAAAGGCAATATCCTGTAAAACTGGCTTGCCTTCTTCATAAGCAAATTGAACATCATCAAACACGACTTGAGCCTTTTCTATCTTCAGTTCCGATACACCATCGGCCTCTAAGGGTTGATCCAAGAAGGCGAGGACGCGACTCCCCGTCTCTAGTGATCGCCGAATATTCGGAAATTGACGACTGAGATTGGCCATGAGATCAAACAGATTGATGACATAGTTAATATTGATAAATAAGAAACCAGCTGTCACACCGATATTGCCCTGTAGGAAAGAAATCCCAGCGATGGTCAATATACCTGCAATCACTAAAAACTTGAGCAATTCTGTCAAGGTCCAAGAAGCGATGGAATCAGCTAAGAGGATCCGATCATTGGCCCCTAACATCTTCTGGGTAGTGGCTTCAAACTCCTCTACCACACCAGGTTCTTGATGATAGAGCTGAATCATACTGGCACCATGCAAGAGTTCATTGACTTGGGTATTGACCTCGCTTCTCGCATCAAAGAAATCCTTCATAGGCTGGTCCGTCATGACCTTGTAGAGATACTGGATTCCATAGAAAATTGGAAAAACCAGACACAAGAGTAGCCCCATCATAGGACTCAGGTAAAAGAGAATCCCTAGGATAAAGAGAAATCGCACCAAATAGATGACTAGTATCATACAAGAGTTATAAAACTGGGTCCGCAAGGTCTCCGTATCATTGACAATTCTTGTTGCGATCTTTCCAGCCGGCTTGTCATCAAAATAAGAAATAGGCAGACCTTGCATGACTTGAAAGGCTTGATCTCTCAGACTAGCGGTTACTTGGTTACTTCCATGCAGTAAGATCCGATTTCCCATGTAGCTTATCAGCTGCCCAAGGCTCAAGACCAAGAGATAAAATCCTCCCATCTGAAGCAAGTCCCCTTGCCCGCCACCGTGGGTCAATGCAGTCAAAGGCCCATCGATCATCTTTTGGAGAAGAAAGGGAGACAATTCAGAAAAAATGGTGGCTAGTAAGAGGCAAATAAAGCCAGCAAGAAAGACAGTTGGATAAAGCGTGATCCTCGATAATAATCGTTTCAATACTTTCATCTTATTCTCCTTCCTGTTTTTGTTGCCGTTGGTATTGTTCATAATACCAGCCCTCTTGAGCTAATAAATCACTAGCCCTGCCTTCTTCTACAATCTGCCCTTGATCCAAAACGATGATCCAATCCGCCTGATGAACAGCAGACAAGCGATGGGAAACAATGAGGGTCGTCTTGCCTTTTCGCTCTGTTTGAATAGTGTCAATAATGGCCTGTTCGGTCTTCGCATCTACTGCTGAAAGGGAATCATCTAACAGCAAGAGCTCTGCATCCCTTAAGAAGGCACGCGCCAACGAGATCCGCTGTTTTTGACCACCTGATACAGAGACCCCTTTCTCACCAATCATGGTGTCCATTCCCTGAGACATCCGCTCAAGATCATCTGCAAAAGCAGCTTGGGCTACAGCTTCCACCAAATCCTCTTCACTAGCACCATTTTTACCCAGAGCAATATTGTCACGAATGGATTTTGAGAATAAAATATGTTCTTGGGAAACATAGCCGATTTTAGCTTCAATGGAGTGTCGGTTGTAGTCCACAATCGGTTGCTGGTTGACCAAGAATTCTCCCTCACCAACTGGGTACTGCCGCAAGAATTGTCGAACCAGACTAGTCTTTCCTGCTCCGGTACGACCAACAATTCCAACTGTCTGTCCTTTCTGAATGGTCCAATCAATGCCTGATAGACTCTTTCGCTCAGCACCAGGATAGCTGAAAGAATAATCCTTAAACTGCACCGAATCAATCTGCTCTAAATAGTTAGGACCATCTGGTTCGAGATCATCCGTTTCATCAATCACTTCTTTTAATTTTTTATAGGACATTTGCCCTGTCTGATAGACCAAGATCAGGTCCGCCATCATCCACATAGGTTCAATTAAAAAGACCAAATACAACTGCAAAGCCAATAACTTGCCAAGGCTCAATTGCCCGCTTGCTAAGGACCGGCCTCCAAATACTAAGAGTAAGACCGTCGAAAAACCAATAAACAACAGGGCTAAGGGGCCAAAAGAATATTGGATAGAAGCAATTTTGTCCCCTGTTTTGGATAGACTGGCTGTTTTCTTCTGAAACTGTTTGACCTGCTGGTCCCGTTTACTATAGGCCCTCATGACCCGAATCCCCTCGATGGACTCCAAGACTTCATCATTCAACTGAGCGACTGCTTCCCGGTTTTGCTCAACATAATCCTCCTGCTTTCTACTCAAAAAATAGGTCGAGACGATAAGGAAGATCATGGGAATAAAGGAAATCAAGGTTAATCGCCAAGAAATGAAAAACATGGTCGGAATAATAAAGGCAAACAAGCCACCGCCAAACAAGAGCACCATCATCCCGTAACCAGCCATGTCGGCCATGCCATCGACATCTGTCGTGAACCGCGTCAAGAGATCTCCTGAACGGAATTTCTCAAAAAAGGGACGCCGCATAGCTACTAGTTTACGAAAAGCTTGTTCCTGAAGGGTCGCCTTGAAATGAACTGACGACTGAAAGAGGCGCAACTGCCAATAAAAAGCCGTCAGGTAATTGAGGATGGCTGATCCTACCAAGAGGACCATATCCCATACAAAGTTGGATTGCGTCAGCGTCTGCTGACTCAGATGATCCACTAGACGCTGAATAACTTGCGTCGGGATCAATAAGGTGTAATCATAAAGAATCAGGACAACAGCAATACTGATATATCGCCACTTGCGTTCCCTGATATACTCCCAAATAGCTCTGATCATATATTCTCCTTTTCAAAATGGCACAGAAAAAACCCAAGTAAGGAGCTGAGTAGGTGCTCAGTCCACACTTGGGCCTTCTGATGCCTATCACCAATTCAGTTAAGGCAGGCAAAAATGCATACAAAAAACCCAAGACAGACTCCTCCATCTTGGGTTCATTCAATTTTTACATAGAACTCAACTGAGATTGGAGAAGCTGTGTATTCAATTGTGTCATCAAAACATCTACTTTGTTCATGATGGTTTTCTCCTTTCTCTTTGTTGCTATAACTTTACCACGGATTTCTGTGCTTGTCAACGTTTTTTTGAAAATTGTTGAAAAAAGCCGGACTTTTAAAGATGGATTCGCAAAAAAAAGAAGCCTAGATCCTCTCTAAGCTTCTCTTCTTCTATGCTAGTTGCCGGGATTGAACCGGCGACCTCATCCTTACCATGGATGCGCTCTACCGACTGAGCTAAACCAGCAGTACCTATCTACTATATCATGGAGATAGGTCTTTTGTCAATATCCTGACTCATTTTTCTGCCAAATATTCTTCCTTCGTGAGAACATAATGAACTCTCGTCACCATTCTCCCTTCTTCATGCAAGTCTAGCATCGCGTAGGGCTCCTCGTGAGAATATTTCATCCCTGATTTGGCCATCACCCATCCAGAAGCTGGGTTGTCTTGATCATGAACGGCAATGAGTTTGTTCATTCCTAACTGTTCAAAAGCCAAGGCAATGACTGCCTTTGTAGCCTCTGTCGCAAGACCCTGGTTCCAATAGTCTTTATTCAGAACATAGCCGATACTCCCCTTCTTCAGACTAAGATCCAAATCCTGTAAATCAATCGTCCCGATAAATTTTCCATTTTCTTTGAGCTCGATCCCCCATCTTCCAAGTGGGCTCGCTAGGTAAAAGAGGGCAATATTATTACGCGTCTCTTCTAGACTTTGATTGGTTGCAAAGGTATAGCGCGTAACTGTCTCATCAGAAGCATACTCAAACATAGCTGGTGCGTCTTCAAGAGTGACCGGACGCAAGTGCAAACGCTCTGTCTCCACTTCACGATAAGCCGCTAACTTCACATATAAATTTTCCATTTGACACTCCTTCTTTAGGGATTAGTTTAGCAAATAGTCTAAAGGAAGGCAAGCTCAAATTTTTCTTGCTTTTTAACCCACTTTTCTATACAATTAAATCAATCAAAACAATCAGATAAGGAGTGAAAAGGTCATTGAGTCAAGAGAGCCATCTCACACCAATGGCCTTTTTACACCTAAATCTGAGCAAGGAGGCAAGAATGCTCATTGGAATTCCTAAAGAAATTAAAAACAACGAAAATCGGGTCGGTTTGACACCTGCAGGTGTACAAAGCTTGGTGAAGAAAGGTCATCACGTTTTGGTGGAAACAAATGCCGGACTTGGTTCTGGCTTTGCGGATGAAGATTACACGAAGCAAGGGGCAACCATCGTTGCGACTGCTGCAGAAGCTTGGGCCGCTGAGATGGTGGTCAAAGTCAAAGAACCCCTCGCTGAAGAATATGGCTTCCTTCGCGAAGACCTCTTGCTCTTTACTTACTTGCATATGGCTGCTGCTCCTGAATTAGCAGATGCCATGGTTGCAGCCAAGACAACTGGTGTAGCCTACGAAACCGTTCGAGACTTAGATGGACAATTGCCACTCTTGGTGCCAATGAGTGAGGTGGCTGGACGGATGGCCGTGCAAATCGGTGCTCACTTCCTGACCAAACAAGAAGGTGGATCAGGCGTCCTCCTAGGTGGGGTGCCAGGTGTTCCCAAAGGAAAAGTTACCATTATCGGAGGCGGGGTCGTTGGAACCCACGCGGCTCGTATCGCCCTTGGACTTGGTGCCCAAGTGACCATCTTAGATATCAGTGCTAAACGTTTGGCTGTTCTGGAAGATGTCTTTGGTCATCAAATCCAAACCCTTATGTCCAATCCATTTAACATTGAAGCCAGCGTCCGTGATGCCGATGTTGTCATCGGAGCTGTCTTGATTCCTGGTGCTAAAGCTCCTAAATTAGTGACAGACGATATGGTTAAACAAATGCGCCCCGGTTCAGTCATCGTCGATGTGGCCGTTGACCAAGGTGGTGTTATCGAAACAGCAGACCGTGTGACAACGCATACGGAACCAGTTTACGAAAAACATGGCGTGCTCCACTATGCTGTAGCCAATATTCCAGGGGCCGTCGCTCGCACTTCTACCATCGCCCTTACCAATGTGACCCTTCCTTATGTCGAATCCCTAGCTGACAATGGCTTCCACAAGGCAATTGCCCTCGATGAAGGCTTGCGCCAAGGTGTCACTACTTACCAAGGCCATATCACAAGCCAACCAGTTGCTACTGGTTTAGAGCGTGACTTCACACCAATTGATGAATTGGTTTAAACTATCATAAAAAAATCACCATCGAAAAAAACAAACTACTTATTTTTTTCATATGAACTAATTAAAAATGTTTTGAAAAAAACAAGTTGTTTTGAATTTTTTAAATCATTTTCAGAGACTTTCCGCCGTGAGAAAAGTGCTTGAAACAATTTAGTTTCAAGCACTCGGAATAATTGAGACCTTAGGCTCAATTATTAGTCATGGAACTTCTTGGATTGCTGAAATCATCCACTGGATAATTTCACCTAACGTCCGTTCTCACCTAAGGAAAGGCTAGGAGATGATTTTATCGTCAATTTAAGGCAAAGATCTGATGATCTTTGCCTTTTCTTTTATTCTTCTTCCACATCCGATTCTTCTTTGAGGACTGGATTCGGAATGGGCTCGTAGGCCCGGATAATCTCTGCTACTACTGGATGACGAACGACATCCTTAGCAGAGAAATGCACAAAGTCAATTTGAGAAATGTTCTTCAATTTCTCCTGAGCATCAATCAAGCCTGATTTGACATTTCGAGGAAGGTCAATCTGGCTGGTATCTCCATTGACAATCATCTTAGAGTTAAAACCAAGACGGGTCAAAAACATCTTCATCTGCATGATGGTGGTATTTTGCGCTTCATCAAGGATGACAAAGGCATCGTCCAAGGTCCGCCCCCGCATATAAGCCAAAGGCGCAATCTCGATAATCTCCCGCTCCATCATCCGAGTTGTTTGGTCTTTCCCTAAAATCTGGTAGAGAGCATCATAGACCGGTCGTAGATAAGGGTCAACTTTTTCTTTGAGATCCCCTGGTAGGAAACCAAGGCTCTCTCCAGCTTCAACAGCAGGACGCGTCAAAATGATCCGCTTGACTTGACCACGCTTGAGTGCAGTCACAGCCAAGGTCACTGCTAGGAAGGTTTTCCCAGTCCCCGCTGGTCCAATCCCAAAAGTGACATCATGGTTCTTGACACTATCGACATAGATCTTTTGACCAAGTGTTTTAACCCGAATGGGCTTGCCGTAACTATCCTTGATAATCTCTTCTTCATAGAGAGCGATGAACTTATCCAATTCCCCATTTCTCACCATGGTAATGGCGGTCACCACGTCTGGCGTACCAATGGTCATGCCACGGTTAACGAGGACCAAAAGAGCCTGGATGACTTGACGAACCTGCTCGCGGTTTTCTTCTTCCCCAATGATTTGGACGATTTCTGTCCGGGCATGAATAGTCACCCCAAATTCTTGCTCCATCAAACGGAGATGGCGTTCGTTAGATCCAAACAAATGAAAGAGATCGTCTGGATGCGTTAATGTAATTTCAACTGAATGTTCTTGCAAATAAAGAACCTCTCTACCTGTGTTTTTTTCTATTATTATAACAAAGAGGCCGAGAAAAAACCATCCTCGACCTGTCCTTTTCTAGTGGGCTTGGTATTCTTCCCAAATGGCATCAAAATCGCTAAGATTAAAGGAAAAGCTAGCATGCTCTTCTAGATAGCGACTGACTTCATCAAAGTCATCTGTATGCTTAGGAAAAGCAGACTCGTGAAAAGCTAGGTCCGCCAGAAGGGCCTTAGGAGCATTGCTTTTAGGATTGCGCTCTGTCATGAGCCAAGTATAAAACGATTTTCGCATAAGCCCCCTTTTAGATCAACTCTGTTCCAAATTGGTCTTGCTTGATTTTTTTAGCCTTCATCAGCCCACCCAAAGCCTTTTTGAACTGCCCTTTTGAAATCCCAAAGGTTGCCTTGATATCTTCTGGAGACGATTTATCATTCAAAGTCATAAAGCCTCCATTGGCTTCCAAATAGGTCAAAATCATTTGGGCATCGTTTTCCAACATTTCAAAAGAGCGTGGCTTCAAAGATAGATTCAAGGTCCGGTCCACCTCACGGAATCCAATGACCCGGGCATCTAGGACTTGTCCCAAGCGTGGTTCTGCGTAGCGCTCACTCGGATGAATAAAGCCCAGCATATTGTTCTCTGGAAGATAAACAAAAGTCCCAGACAATTTCAAGCGATAGACAATGGCTGGCCAGTTTTGGTTTTGCATATTGTTGTAGGCTGGACGAGCCAAACGCTGGAAATCTTCCTGATAGGCCAAGATCCCCCAGATCCGGTCTTTTTTATCGACTTCCAAGCGGACAAAGAGTTTATCGCCTTTCTTCGGCCATAGGTCTTTGATCTCCGGTAGGATATCTAGTGAGACAACAATCTGCTTATCTGGAAGCCCTGTATCCACAAAGACTCCCAGGTCCTTGCGCACTTCTGTGACCGTCCCCCAACCAAAGCTTTCTTGAGTTGCAGTGACTTCAAGTGTCGTGAGTCGGAGCTTTTGCTTCATATCCGCATAGGCAAAGCCCTTAACACTTTCTCCGACTTGATGCGGGCCTTCTGCTTTATCAAGTGCGTAGGTTTGGCCGTCTTTTTGAACAAAATAGAAGCGATCATTTTCATCAATGACCATTCCCATGATGTAGCTTGCTAGATTCGTATTCATGTTTCCTTCTTTCCTCTTGCCTCTTCACAAGAATGATGGAAATAAAACCCAGCCAGCAGTGCCAACTGAGTCTTTCTTTCCTGTAGTGGTTGAGATGGATTAAACTTCCATCAATTCTTTTTCTTTGTGAGCTGTCATTTCATCTACATGTTTTACCGCATCATCGGTTACTTTTTGGATCTCTTTTTCAAGACCTTTCAATTCATCTTCTGTGATTTCTTTTGCTTTTTCTTGTTTCTTCGCTTCGTCCATAGCATCACGGCGGATGTTACGGATCGCTACCTTAGCATTTTCACCTACTTTTTTCACTTCTTTTGCCAAGTCACGACGAGTTTCTTCTGTCAAAGCTGGGATGACCAAGCGGATCACAGATCCATCGTTAGCTGGAGTGATACCAAGGTCAGATGCATTGATGCTGTGCTCGATGTCTTTTAAAGATGATTTATCAAATGGTGTGATCAGCAAGACGCGCGCTTCTGGAATGGTGATAGATGCCAATTGGTTCAAAGGAGTCTCTACTCCGTAGTATTCTACGAAAATACGATCCAAAAGACTTGCGTTTGCACGTCCAGCACGGATGCTACCAAATTCACGTCCCAAACTTTGGTGAGACTGGGTCATTCTTTCTTTTGCTTTTTCTACGATTGGGTTTGCCATAATCTTCCTCTATTTTCTATTATTTTTCTACGTTATTCGATACGGTTGTACCGATATTTTCACCAAAGACAACTCGTTTGATATTGCCTGGTTCATTCATATTGAAGACAACCAAGTCAATGTCGTTGTCCATGGAGAGAGTGGAGGCTGTTGAGTCCATGATACGAAGACCTTTGTTGATCACATCACGGTGGGTCAATTCCTCAAATTTGACAGCTGAAGCATCTTTTTTCGGATCAGCATTATAAACACCATCCACCCCATTTTTGGCCATGAGGATGGCATCTGCTTCAATCTCAGCTGCACGAAGGGCTGCAGTCGTATCTGTTGAGAAGTATGGAGAACCGATCCCTGCACCAAAGATCACAATTCGATCTTTTTCAAGGTGACGAAGGGCACGACCACGGATATAAGGTTCTGCGACTTGTTGCATGGCAATCGCTGTTTGAACACGGGTATCCACGCCAACTTGTTGAAGCGAATCAGCCATCACAAGGGCGTTCATGACAGTCCCAAGCATCCCTGTGTAGTCTGCTTGGACACGATCCATCCCTGCTTCTGCAGCAGGTTCTCCACGCCAAAGGTTTCCACCTCCGATAACCAAGGCAATTTCAATTCCAAGTTCGTGAACTTCCTTGATTTCTTGAGCCATTTTTTGGACAGTTTTGATATCGATTCCGACACCACGTTCGCCAGCAAGGGCTTCACCAGATAGCTTGATTAAGATACGTTTATACTTAGGTTCTACCATTTTCTCTCTCCTTTTTTGATCTGTATTATTTTACCATAAATTACGCTTTTTATATAGTCATATCCATCAAAATTTTCTTTTTTCCATCCGATTAGTTTTACCAACTGTAGCAAATAAAAATGGCCTACAAAAAAAGCTACCCGAAGGCAGCTTTTCATTTCAATTAAAGTGAGTTAACGTCCACTTTGATACCAGGACCTTGAGTTGTAGTCAAAGTCAAGCTAGTTACGTAAGTACCTTTAGCTGTAGCTGGTTTTGCTTTTTGGATTGTGTCGTTGAAAGCTTTAAAGTTTTCAACCAATTTAGTATCATCGAATGAAACTTTACCGATGATCGCTTGAACGATACCTGCTTTATCAGCACGGTAAGTGATTTTACCACCTTTAGACTCTTCAACTGCTTTCGCAACATCCATTGTTACTGTACCAGTTTTAGGGTTTGGCATCAAGTTACGAGGTCCAAGGACACGTCCAAGACGTCCAACAAGAGCCATCATGTCAGGTGTAGCGATAACTACGTCGAAGTCCAACCAACCATCGTTGATTTTCGCAACAAGGTCATCTTCACCTACGAAGTCTGCACCAGCAGCTTTTGCTTCTTCAGCTTTTGCACCACGTGCAAATACAAGTACGCGAGCTGTTTTACCAGTTCCGTTTGGCAATACCATTGCACCACGGATTTGTTGGTCAGCTTTTTTCACGTCGATGTTCAAGTTGTATGCAACTTCTACAGTTGCGTCAAATTTTGCAAAGTTAGTTTCTTTTGCAAGAGCTACAGCTTCTTCTACGCTGTAGACTTTTGTGCTGTCAATTTTTTCAAGAGCAGCACGAAGTTGTTTGCTTTTTTTAGCCATTTTATCTTTCTCCTTGTAATGTGGTCATATCGATTTTCATCTCCCACGTCACTCGTCATTTGATCAAGTGTATTGCGGGCAAATAGGATTGTTACAATTAGTCAGTAACAGTGAATCCCATAGAACGAGCAGTACCTTCGATCATACGCATTGCAGACTCAATGTTTGCAGCGTTCAAATCTGGCATCTTAGTTTCAGCGATTTGTTGTACTTGTGCACGAGTTACAGTTGCAACTTTCGTTTTGTTCGGTGTACCTGAACCTTTTTCAACACCTGCAGCTTTTTTCAAAAGAACAGCAGCTGGTGGTGTTTTTGTAACGAAATCGAATGATTTGTCTTCATAAACAGTGATGACAACTGGGATGATCATACCAGCTTGATCAGCTGTACGAGCGTTAAACTCTTTAGTGAATCCCATGATGTTGATACCTGCTTGACCAAGCGCTGGACCAACCGGTGGAGCTGGAGTAGCTTTACCAGCAGGGATTTGCAATTTTACAAGTTTTTCGACTTTTTTAGCCATTTCTTAAATCCTCCTTTGTGGTTTTGGCGGTAATTACAGATTTTTACCTCCCACAAGTATGCTTTGTGCATACCTTTCTATTATACACGATTTCTCATTTTTTGCAAGAAAAAATTAAAATATAGTAAACTTTTTTTTCGTTTTATGATAGAATGAAGCTATGTTAATCAAAGTTGCTTCTGTATTATTTATTTTTTTAACGCTGATTCTGAGCGGCATCATTGTTCACCTCTTTAAACTCCAAAAAAGAGGATGGCGATCCACAGATATTGCCTTTCCTTTATTTGCCCTAGAGTACTACCTGATCTCAGACAGCGCCTTTTATCACAGCCTCTTACCGCTGCTAGCTTTAAGCCTTTCGATTTTAGCCTTGGGGCTAACGATTTATTTCTTAAAAAAGAAAAAAAGCTTTTATTATCCGAAATTTATCAAATACTTCTGGCGCGCTGGATTTCTGGTGACCTTCTTGCTCTATCTGATCCTAACCGCTAGTTTGTTTATCTAATGCTCAAAAAGATACCATCTTCCTTCATCTCAAGGTGGTATCTTTTTTTGACAAAATACGTTGATTTGAATGAACTAGGACGTATTTGCCTTTGTTAATGATTCATTTTTACAATTTTATGGTCGATAATTTGATAAATAGAATCATAATCTTCTTCTTGGTATTTATGAGCTATTTCTATCAAGGTACACTTTTGATGAGCCAATATTTTTCGAATTTCTCTTGCATTTATTTCATCCAAAGCTGCTGTCACCTCATCGGCTAATAAAATGGGTTTTGGTCGGAGAATACACCGTGCGATTTCTAGTTTCATCATTTGTCCTCCAGATAAATTCTGTGGATCTACTTGGTACTCTAAATCGCCAGCCAATTCATCCCAAAGATGAACAGCTTCTAAAGCTTTTTGAAGTTGGTCATCTGAAAACTCCTGAAATAGGGTCAAATTTTCTTTTACAGTCCCCTTGAATAGATAGGGTTTTTGATGGATTAAATTGACCATGTCATAAGAAGGACAGTAAGATTTCCCTTTTCCACCTATCAATTCGATTTTTCCACCAAACTCATTATCTTCTCCACATAATAAGTGAAACAGGGAAGTTTTACCACTGCCACTGGCACCCGTGAGCAGTACTTTCTGACAAGCAACAATCGTCAGGTTTGTATTTCTAAAGATCAAATGATCTCCAAATGTCTTCGTTAAATCATCGATCTGAATACTGAGCTTTTCTGCCAAAGGTTCTAAGATGGTTGTCGTCTCATTTACTTCAGGCATTTTCAAAATCGACACAACTTTCTTTTTGACGACCGTTGATCCTTGCAAATTAGAGGTCATTTCTAATAATTGTTGCAAAGGTGAGATTAGATTCATAGAAGCCGTCATCATTGCGATGAGTGTTGTCAGAGACAGGGTCGTAGAAGGAAGAAGCAATAAACCCGTTAACAAGGGGGCAATCAGTCCTAATCCTTTTAAAGGACCCGTCCAAAACATGACTAAATTGTGTGTTGTATAGTAGGTATATTGTTGATGCTCCGTTTCACTAATTTCTTTCAGAACATGTTGAGAAAATTCAGTTCCGGCTTGATTGCTTTGGATGGTTTGAATTCCTTTGCTGAAATCGGTGATACTTGATAAACTTTTCTTTCTTGCCTTACTTAGCTCTTCCCCACGTTTTTGTAGGAGTTTGTTAAATACAAACTGAGGAATGATCATCAAGAAACCACCTATTGTAAAGAGAAAACCAATAAAAAAGTTCTGCATGATGAGATAGACTATAGATGCTAGAATGGATAAGCCAAATACTGGATAAATGAGCATAGGAGTCAAAAATTCTTGCCAAAACATCGGAATATCCTGTGTTAAAAATGAGTTTAACTCTGCCTCTGTATACTCTAATTTTTTTAGATGAAAGTAGGTTAAAGTTTTCTCTGAGAT
The DNA here is from genome assembly GCA_902480035.1 of uncultured Streptococcus sp. GTDB lineage: Bacteria > Bacillota > Bacilli > Lactobacillales > Streptococcaceae > Streptococcus. The sequence continues at coordinate 14,593 of CABSRC010000033.1, forward strand.
CAATATGTTGAATTCTTTGATGATCGATCGAACTAGAAGATTATCGATATACATACATGCATAGATCAATACAAATAGAGCAATTCCTCCTATACCAAAGACAAGTAAAGCGCCCTTATCTCGCGGATTAATCTCACCTGCAAACTGAATAATAAGCGATAACAAAAGTCCTTGAAGTGAATACAAGACAGCAAATAGAA
>CABSRC010000034.1 GCA_902480035.1 uncultured Streptococcus sp.
CAAACCTACCGTTCGAAGAAACAACCAAACCTCTTCTTTGCGGGTCAAATGACAGGGGTAGAAGGCTATGTTGAGTCAGCTGCCTCAGGTTTGGTAGCTGGAATCAATGCCGCTCGCCTTTTCAAAGGAGAAGAAGCAGCGATTTTTCCAGAAACAACAGCTATCGGAAGTTTGGCTCACTATATCACCCATGCCGATAGCAAACATTTCCAACCCATGAATGTCAACTTCGGGATTATCAAGGAGCTAGAAGGCCCACGCATTCGGGATAAAAAGGAACGGTATGAGAAAATTGCCGAACGTTCTTTAGAAGATTTGGCCCAATTTATGGAAAAATAGTGTATGAAGTGAAAAAGTTTGGAGAAAATCCAGACTTTTTCTTTTAAAAATGGTATAATGAATAAAATTTAGAATATAGAGAGTTTTCTGACAATGAACAAATCCTATTTTTATTTAGATATGAAGACACACGAATTGAAAGTGCCTTATACCGGAAAACTCCGTCGTGTGCGAGTCTTATTACCTAAGAATTATGAAACGGATACAGATAGACGTTATCCTGTTGTCTATTTTCATGATGGCCAGAATGTTCTCTATAGCAAGGAAGCTTATGCGGGTCATTCCTGGAAGGTGATTCCAGCCATTAAGCGGAATCCTGATATTAGCCGCATGATTGTCGTTGCGATCGATAATGATGGTTTCCAACGCATGAATGAATACTCTGCCTGGAAATACAAGGAATCTAATATTCCTGGAATGCAATTTGGTGGCAAGGGCGTTGAGTACGGAGAGTTCGTTATGGAAGTGGTCAAACCTTTCATTGACCAAGAATACCGAACGCTTGCTGACAGAGAACATACAGCCATGATTGGCTCTTCGCTTGGTGGAAATATTACCCAATTTTTGGGATTAGAGTACCAAGATCAAATCGGTTGTCTGGGAGTCTTCTCCTCTGCTAACTGGCTGCATCAAGATGCCTTCAATCATTATATCGAGCGTAAAAAATTATATGCAGATCAACGCATTTACATCTATGTGGGGACGGAAGAGGCTGATGATACAGATAAAACCCTGATGGCAGGGAATATCAAGCAAGCCTATATTGACTCATCTCTTCGTTACTATCATGATGTCATTCAACAAGGAGTAGCTTTAGAAAATATCGCCATTCGGATTCAATCTGGGGCTATCCACCATGAAGAAGCCTGGGCAGAGCATTTACCGGAATGTCTTCGTTTCTTAGCAGAGAAGTGGGACTAGAAGATTTTAAATTTTTATCATAAAGAAAGAGGAACCTATGAATATTGAACATCTAAGCCACTGGAGTGGCCAACTTAACCGCGAAATGTATCTAAACCGTTATGGACATGCAGGGATTCCCGTAGTGGTCTTTGCTTCATCAGGTGGAAGCCATAACGAATACTATGACTTCGGTATGATTGATGCCTGTGCTCAGTTCATCGAAGAAGGACGGGTTCAATTCTTCACCCTTTCCAGTGTAGACAGTGAAAGCTGGCTTTGTGATTGGAAAAACCCACACGATCGAGCTGAAATGCATCGCGCTTATGAACGCTATGTGATTGAAGAAGCCATTCCTTTTATCAAACACAAAACAGGCTGGTTTGACCCGATGATGACAACGGGTTGCTCTATGGGAGCTTACCACGCGCTCAATTTCTTCTTGCAACATCCAGATGTCTTCAACAAAGTGATTGCCTTGAGTGGTATCTATGACGCTCGTTTCTTTGTTGGTGAGTTTGGAGGGGATGAAGCTATTTACCAAAACTCTCCATCTGATTATATCTGGAACCAAAATGATGGTTGGTTTATCGATCGTTACCGTCAGGCCGAAATCGTTGTTTGTACTGGTTTAGGGGCTTGGGAGCAAGACGGGCTTCCATCTTTCTACAAACTAAAAGAAGCCTTTGATCACAAAAACATTCCCGCTTGGTTCGCTGAATGGGGACATGATGTAGCCCACGATTGGGAATGGTGGCGCAAACAAATACCATATTTCCTAGGCCAAATGTATCTATAAGTGAAAAGGGAGGAGACCTCAATGAATTATATCGTTATTTCACCATATTACCCACAAAACTTCCAACAATTTACAATCGAACTGGCTAACAAGGGAATCACTGTCTTGGGGATTGGTCAAGAGCCGTACGAACAGTTAGATGAGCCTTTGCGCAATAGTTTGACAGAGTATTTCCGTGTAGAAAATATGGAAGACTTAGATGAAGTGAAGCGTGCAGCAGCCTTTCTGTTCTATAAACACGGCCCAATCGATCGTATTGAGTCCCATAACGAGTACTGGTTGGAGTTAGATGCGGCGCTTCGTGAGCAATTCAATGTCTTCGGAGCTAAGCCAAAAGATCTGAAGAAAACCAAGTTTAAATCAGAAATGAAGAAACTCTTCAAGAAAGCAGGAGTTCCTGTCGTTCCTGGTGCCGTAGTTAAAACAGAAAAAGACATTGATAAGGCCGTGAAGAAGATTGGGTTACCATTGATTGCCAAACCTGACAATGGAGTAGGAGCAGCAGCGACCTTTAAACTTGAAACACCAGAAGATGTAGATCATTTCAAGGCAGAATGGGATGGACATACGGAGTACTTCTTTGAGAAATTCGTCACGTCTAGCGAGATCTGTACCTTTGATGGTCTGGTTGATCGCGATGGTAACATTGTCTTTTCAACTACTTTTGACTATGCCTATACGCCATTAGATTTGATGCTCTACAAGATGGATAACTCTTATTATGTCCTCAAAGAGATGGATCCAAAATTGCGTCAATACGGGGAAGCGATTGTCAAAGCCTTTGGAATGAAGGAGCGTTTCTTCCACATTGAGTTTTTCCGCGATGGGGATGACTATATTGCAATCGAGTACAATAATCGCCCAGCAGGTGGCTTTACCATCGATGTCTACAATTATGCTCATTCCATCGACTTGTACCGTGGTTATGCAGCCATCGTAGCCGGAGAACCTTTCCCAGCTTCTGAGTTTGAGCCCCTTTATTGCTTGGCGACCTCCCGTCGTGCCAATGCAGCCTATGTCCTTTCAGAGGAAGAAGTTTTAGCCAAATACCAAGACCAGTTCCGCGTGAAGAAGGATATGCCTGCAGCTTTTGCAGAACTTCAGGGAGATTACCTCTATATGCTTACAACACCTAGTCGTGAAGAGTTAGAACAAATGATTCATGACTTTGGTCAACGCCAATCATAAGATGACGACCGGTAGGATAGGATCCTATCGGTTTTTTATATGTATAGCAAAACTATGAGAAATAAGTTTGTGAAATATTGAGTTTATATTAAAAAAAGCTCATAAAACCTTCTTCCAAGGAATAAAGTTTGTGAAATCATTTGAGCATTATTTTTGACAGTGCTTTCATTTTTGGCTAGAATAAAAGAGAATGAATAAATGCTAAGAAAGGCGAAATAATGGCAACATTAGACAAAAGTCTCTTATTGGAAATGTTCCGTAAAATGGAAGAAATCCGTCGCATGGACTTAAAAATTGCACAGTTAGTAAAAAAAGGGAAAGTGCCAGGAATGACGCACTTTTCTGTTGGGGAAGAAGCAGCAAACGTTGGAGCGATGCTGGCTTTAAATGATGACGATTTGCTGACATCTAACCACCGTGGTCATGGTCAAGCGATCGCTAAAGGTATCGACCTGAATGGCATGATGGCTGAAATCCTAGGCAAGTATACTGGTACTTGTAAAGGGAAGGGAGGCTCTATGCATATCGCTGACCTGGATGCTGGTAATCTCGGTGCCAACGGGATCGTCGGTGGTGGTATGGGGATTGCTGTAGGGGCTGCCCTTACTCAACAAATGCATAAGACTGGTAAGATTGTTGTCTGCTTCTTTGGGGATGGTGCAACCAATGAAGGTGTCTTCCACGAAGCGGTCAATATGGCTTCCATCTGGAATCTTCCAGTAATTTTCTACTGTATTAATAATGGTTATGGAATCTCTGCTGACATTAAGAAAATGACCAATGTCAAGCATATCCATGAGCGTAGTGCTGCTTACGGCATTCCAGGAATGTTTATTCCTGATGGAAACAACGTTATTGATGTCTATGAAGGATTCCAAAAAGCTGTTGAACACGTCCGCTCTGGTAAAGGCCCTGTCTTAATTGAAAGTGTTACCTATCGTTGGCTTGGTCACTCTTCATCTGACCCTGGTAAATACCGGACCCGTGAAGAAGTCGAAGAGTGGAAGAAGAAAGATCCAATCGAAAACCTTCGTAAGTATCTCCTTGAAAATGAGATTGCGAGTGCAGAAGAATTGGATCAGATTCAAGAAGAAGTGAAAGAAGCAGTGGAAGCTTCAGTGAAATTTGCGGAAGAAAGCCCATTCCCTCCACTCGAATCAGCTTTCGAAGATATTTACGCAGACTAAGGGGGAGTAGAGAATTATGGAAACAAAATTAATGTCTTTCCGCGATACCATTATCCTTGCTATGTCTGAGGAAATGCGTCGCGACGAAAATGTATTGTTGATGGGAGAAGATGTCGGAGTGTTCGGTGGAGACTTCGGAACTTCCGTAGGGATGCTAGAGGAATTCGGTCCAGAACGTATTCGTGACTGTCCGATTTCTGAGGCTGCTATCTCAGGTGCTGCAGCTGGTGCAGCCATGACCGGACTTCGTCCAATCGTTGATATGACCTTCATGGATTTCTCAGTGATTGCCATGGATGCTATTGTCAACCAAGCTGCGAAGACGCGTTACATGTTTGGTGGAAAAGGGCAAGTACCGATGACCATTCGCTGTGCTGCCGGTAACGGAGTTGGATCTGCAGCTCAACACTCCCAATCTTTGGAATCATGGTTCACCCATATTCCTGGTTTGAAAGTTGTTGCTCCAGGAACTCCAGCGGATATGAAAGGACTTCTCAAGTCTTCTATCCGTGATAACAACCCCGTTATCATTCTTGAATACAAATCAGAATTCAACCAAAAAGGCGAAGTTCCAGTGGATCCCGACTATACCATTCCACTTGGTGTCGGAGAAATCAAACGTGAGGGTACTGACGTTACTGTCGTAACCTACGGGAAAATGCTTCGTCGTGTCATGCAGGCGGCTGAAGAATTAGCTGAAGAAGGCATTTCAGTAGAAGTAGTAGACCCACGTACCTTGGTCCCACTCGATAAAGAAATCATCATTAATTCTGTTAAGAAAACAGGAAAAGTAGTCCTTGTCAATGATGCCCACAAAACAAGTGGTTATATCGGTGAAATCTCAGCTATCATTTCTGAATCAGAAGCATTTGATTACTTGGATGCACCCATCCGTCGTTGTGCGGGGGAAGATGTGCCAATGCCTTACGCACAAAACCTTGAAAATGCAATGATTCCAACAGTTGAAAGCATCAAAGATGCCATTCGGAAAACGTATAATAAAGAATAAGACATAATTTAAATTATGTAGTATCTATTAAATCAGACGAAGAAACTTTGTATCTATCGATGCAAAGTTCTCTGCGTCCTTGATATCTTAGATTAGAGCACGGGCTAAAAGCTCGGAAAAAAGATAAATCTCCTTGACTTCATCGAAGTCTGCGTTGATTTCCTATTTTTCGGTCGCTTTTAAACGCCCTTTGCATCATAAATAGAATAGGAGAGGTCATGGCTGATGATAAGCTAAGAGCGACTCCTGCGGCTAGAAAATTAGCGGATGATTTAGGGATCAACCTCTATGATGTTTCTGGTTCAGGCGCAAACGGTCGTGTCCACAAAGAAGACGTGGAAACATATAAAGACACAAATGTGGTTCGCATTTCACCACTTGCAAAACGAATTGCTTTAGAACACAATATTGCTTGGCAAGAAATCCAAGGAACAGGTCATCGTGGCAAGATCATGAAGAAGGATGTCCTTGCTTTTCTTCCTGAAAATATTGAGAATGAGACCATTAAGTCACCTGCTCAAATTGAGAAAGTGGAAGAAGTCCCTGATAACGTAACACCATACGGCGAAATCGAGCGGATTCCAATGACACCAATGCGTAAGGTAATCGCTCAACGGATGGTGGAATCTTACTTAACAGCACCAACCTTTACATTGAACTATGACGTTGATATGTCTCAAATGTTGGCCCTTCGTAAGAAGGTTTTGGATCCAATCATGGAAGCAACTGGCAAGAAAGTTACTGTAACAGATTTGCTTTCTCTAGCGGTGGTTAAGACCTTGATGAAACACCCATACATCAATGCGTCATTGACAGAAGATGGTAAAACCATCATCACTCATAACTATGTCAACTTAGCGATGGCAGTTGGGATGGACAATGGATTGATGACTCCAGTTGTCTACAATGCTGAAAAGATGACCTTGTCAGAGTTGGTCGTAGCCTTCAAGGACGTTATCGGACGTACCTTGGATGGTAAACTTGCTCCAAGTGAATTGCAAAACTCAACCTTTACTATCAGTAACTTAGGAATGTTTGGCGTTCAATCATTTGGACCGATTATCAACCAACCAAACTCTGCCATCCTTGGGGTTAGTGCAACGGTTGAAAAACCAGTTGTTGTGAATGGTGAAATTGTCATTCGTCCAATCATGAGCTTGGGCTTGACCATTGACCACCGCGTTGTCGATGGTATGGCTGGTGCAAAATTCATGAAAGACTTGAAAACCTTGATTGAAGACCCGATTTCAATGTTGGTCTAATCAACGAGAGAGAATAGAAACAAGAAAAAGAGGGAAATAAAATGGCCTTAGAAGTAATTATGCCAAAAGCCGGCGTAGATATGACCGAAGGACAAATCGTTCAGTGGAATAAAAAAGTCGGCGAATTTGTAAAAGAAGGAGAAGTTCTCCTTGAAATTATGACAGACAAAGTCAGCATGGAATTGGAAGCAGAAGAAGATGGGTACTTAATTGCTATCTTGAAAGGGGACGGAGAAACGGTTCCTGTAACAGAAGTAATCGGTTACCTTGGTGAAGAAGGGGAAAACATCCCAACCGCTGGAGCAGCAACACCAGAAGCGAGTCCAGCACCAGCAACAGTAAGTGCTTCAAACGATGACAATAAGAGTGATGATGCCTATGATATCGTAGTGATCGGTGGGGGCCCTGCTGGTTACGTATCTGCCATTAAGGCAGCTCAATTAGGTGGTAAGGTTGCTCTTGTTGAGAAATCTGAACTTGGTGGAACGTGCTTGAACCGCGGATGTATCCCAACTAAGACCTACCTCCACAATGCTGAAATCATTGAAAATATTGGTCATGCGGCAAACCGTGGTATTATCATTGAAAATCCAAGTTTCTCAGTAGATATGGATAAACTTTTAGAAACTAAATCTAAAGTTGTTAATACCCTTGTTGGTGGTGTTGCTGGACTTCTTCGTAGCTACGGAGTGGATGTTCATAAGGGTATCGGTACCATTACGAAAGATAAGAATGTCTTGGTAAATGGTTCTGAATTGCTTGAAACCAAGAAGATCATCCTTGCTGGTGGTTCAAAAGTCAGTAAAATTAATGTCCCTGGTATGGAATCTTCACTTGTGATGACGAGTGACGACATCCTTGAAATGAATGAAGTTCCAGAAAGCCTTGTCATCATTGGTGGTGGGGTTGTTGGTATCGAACTTGGTCAAGCCTTCATGACCTTTGGTTCAAAAGTTACGGTTATCGAAATGATGGACCGCATCGTTCCAGCTATGGATGCAGAAGTATCTAAGAATCTTCGCTTGATCCTTGAACGCAAGGGTATGACCATCTTGACCGATACGAAATTGCAAGAAATCATTGAGGAAGATGGCAAACTCCGTATCAAGGTTGAAGGAAAAGACGATATTATCGCCAACAAAGCTCTTCTATCAATCGGACGTGTTCCAGATCTTGAAGGAATCGGTGAAGTTGAGTTTGAATTGGATCGTGGACGGATCAAGGTTAATGAATACATGGAAACGTCTGTTCCAGGTATCTATGCGCCAGGTGATATCAACGGTACTAAGATGTTGGCTCACGCTGCCTTCAGAATGGGTGAAGTTGCGGCTGAAAATGCTCTTAAGGGAAATCATGCTGTTGCCAAATTGAACTTGACACCTGCAGCCATCTACACACTTCCAGAAGTGGCGGCTGTTGGTTTGACCGAAGAACAAGCTCGTGAGAAATACGATGTTCAAATCGGTAAATTTAACTTTGCGGCGAACGGACGTGCGATTGCATCAGATGCAGCTCAAGGTTTTGTTAAGGTTATTGCAGACAAGAAATACGGTGAAGTTCTTGGGGTTCATATCATTGGTCCAGCAGCAGCTGAATTGATCAACGAAGCTTCAACCATCATTGAGATGGAAATCACTGTGGAAGAAATGCTCAAGACCATTCATGGTCACCCAACCTTCTCAGAAGTGATGTACGAAGCCTTTGCGGATGTACTCGGCTTGGCAGTTCACTCACCTAAGAAGAAATAATACTATTCTTTCAACTAAATTTTCTTAAAGTAGTACGGACGGCAGCGACCTCTCTTAGAGTTCCATGCCTAAAAATTGAGCCACTTGTCTCAATTTTTCCGAGAAATGTAACGAGTTATCGTTACATTTCTTTTTACTACTTCAGAAAATTCAAGTGAAATTCAACTATTTCTGTCTAATGCTCATCTTACTATGAGTAGGATTTATAAAACGAATTTTTGGAATTACTATGAAATATATTATTAATTATTCAAATGATACTGCTTTTAATATTGCTTTGGAAGAGTACTCCTTTAAACACCTTTTAGACGAGGACCAAATTTTCCTTCTCTGGATTAACAAACCATCGATTATCGTTGGTCGCCACCAAAATACCATAGAAGAAATCAACCGTGACTATGTTAGAGAGCATGGGATTGAAGTGGTTCGCCGGATCAGTGGTGGTGGGGCTGTTTATCACGATTTGAACAACCTCAACTACACCATTATTTCAAAAGAAGATGAAAACAAAGCCTTTGACTTCAAGAGCTTCTCAACTCCTGTGATCAACACCTTGGCTCAACTTGGAGTGAAGGCTGAATTTACAGGACGTAACGACTTAGAGATTGACGGCAAGAAATTCTGTGGAAATGCCCAAGCTTACATCAATGGTCGGATCATGCACCATGGTTGCCTTCTTTTTGACGTTGATTTGTCAGTCCTTGCCAATGCTCTCAAGGTATCTAAAGACAAGTTTGAGTCCAAAGGGGTTAAATCAGTCCGTGCTCGTGTGACCAATATCATCGATGAGTTGCCAGAAAAAATCACGGTTGAAGAGTTCCGTGACTTGCTTTTGGACTACATGAAGAAAGAATACCCTGAGATGACAGAATATGTCTTCTCAGATGAAGAATTGGCTGAAATCAACCGGATCAAGGAAACCAAGTTCGGTACCTGGGATTGGAACTATGGAAAGTCTCCTGAATACAATGTCCGTCGTGGCACAAAATTCCCAAGCGGTAAGGTTGAAATCTTCGCTAATGTCATTGAATCAAAAATTCAAGATATCAAGATTTACGGTGATTTCTTCGGTATCGAAGATGTTGCAGCAGTAGAAGAGCTTCTTCGTGGTGTCAAATACGAACGTGAAGACGTCCTCAAAGCCCTTCAAACCATTAACCTAGGTCGTTACTTCGCAGGTATCACTGCAGAAGAAATTGCTGAAGCAGTGGTGGAATAAAGTCATAAGAGATTCGCAGAAGCGGATCTCTTTTTTGAAACTAGTTTCACATAGAAATTATTGTTTTACGAAGGATTTTGTAGTATAGTAAAGGTGGAGAAGTGTATTCGTTTACAATAATATAATTAAAATTTTTATACTCAGTAATCACGATACAATTAAATTAATTGACTAGCTAGGTATTACTTTCCTTTTCTGCTTTAGAAAGTGTGATGATATGAAACGTGTCTTTATTATTTTATCAAACCTTTTCATCTCTAGCTTTTTGATTTGGATTGCCTTTATTTCTCCAAATACGGTTATCCACCGCAGTCTTCCGGTAGTAGGGGTGCAGAGACAAGAAAAGAGCGTCACATATGAAGAATTATCTTCCAGTTTAGACCGCTTGGCAAGGGAAAATCATAGTATAATTGCCTGTCAGATACAAAGAACAGATTCTAAGGGTCAGGTTGTTTTCACCTATGATATCTACGGAGAGGGAAAACTTCCTCATGGAATTAAAAGAGAGAAGAAAGAACTGGCTGCCAAAGAAAGCCTGTTAACGAATTATTATGTATTAACAGGTGATTTAGAAACTGAAAAGCTGGATCAAACGCTTCATAATCTTGGCTTCTCACAAACTTTTATTGAGAAACCGAATTCTCTGCAGACCTTTATTGCCTTTTTTGGCTCCGGTTCACAATCACTTGCCTTAGTTATTTTTATCATTAGTTTTAGCGCTTTGACGATTATTCAAAAAACACTCGAAATGAGAAGCGCTGGGATTCGATATATCTCAGGAATGAGACGCTTGCAACTTTTCGGACATTCTCTAAAAGATGATAGTATAGAGTTGCTTTTGGGATGTATTGGCGCAAGTATAATGGGTGCTGTTCTGATTTATTGCTTTCAATTGACACCTTTTTCCTATTCCCTCGTCATTTCCAGTAGTATTATTTACAATGGGATTTTACTAATTTTGTCTGTTTTCTTATCCTTTCTCTTTGCATATAGTATTCAAACGATTCATTTAGTCCCCCTTTTAAAAGGGAAGGTTCCATTGAAGCGCATATTGGTTTTCCTCTTTATTTGTCAATTTCTCGCTGTGGCATTAATTGGCCTTGCGATTCATCGAATCAGTATTTATGGATCAGTCTGGCAAACTCACCAAGAGGGAAGTGAGGCTTGGTTAAAACAGTCGAATTGGGTCCAAATTAGTACAAGTCGGGAGGATTTTTCACAGAAAACAAACAAAGAGACGCAAATTGAGGACAGAGCAAAATGGTCTAAGCTCATCGAGTCTGGTATTGAAAATGGTGGTCTTTTAGCTTACCATCACCTCGTATTTTTTAGTCCAAAAGGAGTTATGACGGATCCTAGTACAGGTAAAGAGTTTTCAATCACAGATTACGATCCTCTTGCCAATAGCCTGTATGTCACTCCAAATTATCTTGATATCCAAAGGATCTCAGTTTCCCCTGAGGAAAAAGAGCGCTTGAATCACTTGCAAGCTGGAGAATTTGGACTCTTGCTCCCTGAAAAGTTGAAGGGTCAAGAAGAGGAGCTGAAAAAACGGTATGAAGATTATCTGACTCCTAAAGATGAACAAGGAAAGGGTCAGTTGCCCATGAAAGCACGGGTGACCTATCTTCCTAACAACCGAAAACGCTTTATTTATAACAATACACCTATGAACTATCAGCAATTCTTGACCGATCCGATTTTAGTGGTTATTCAACCTGAAAGTTTTGGAGGCTATGAGAATCCATATTTCACCCATCTAAATTCCTACCTTTATTTTAATGGACTTCAGAATAGTAAGAAGCTAGTCGCTGAGTATAATCTTGAAAAAAGTGTTAGTCAGTACGACTATGCAGTGGACGTTTACCAGCAAATGGCCCAATTCATCCAAATAGAAAATCTCATGATAATTGCAGGAGGAGTCTTTGGTATAGCAACCTCTGTTCTTCTCTTTAACACCATGAATTTCCTTTATTTTGAAGAGTTTAGAAAACAAATCTTCTTGAAGAAGATTGCAGGTCTGGGATTTGTAAACATTCACCAAACGATTTTGCTCTCAGAAAGTGTCCTCTTACTATTAGGAAGCTTCCTTGTATTCATTCTCACTTCGGAATGGTGGATTGCTCTTGTCACTCTCTTTCTATTTCTTACTAATGCTTGGTTTATTCTCTTGTACCGGTCTCATAAAGAAGACCACTTGTTAGCAACTGTACTGAAAGGAGCCTAATATGATTAGCGTAGAATATTTAACCAAATCATTTGGCCAACGAACGGTCTTTCAAGATTTGAGCTTGCAGTTTACAGAAGGTAAGGTCTATGCTCTGATCGGAAATAGCGGGTGTGGTAAAACAACCTTGCTTAATATCTTGGCAAAGTTAGAGCCTTATGAAAAGGGAAGTATCAGCTATCAAGGGCAAGAATTGAAACAAATCAAACAGCATCACTTCTTTAAGCATGAATTAGGCTATCTCTTTCAAAACTTTGGCCTACTTGAAAACGAAACTATCGCTACAAATTTAGATTTGGGATTGATTGGGCAAAAATTAACGAAAAAAGAGAAGAAGCAGCAAGAGGATGAAGTGCTCAAAAAAGTAGGATTGGCTTACCTTGCTCTGGATCAAAAGATTTATGAATTATCGGGGGGAGAGGCGCAACGTGTCGCATTAGCTAAAGTTATTTTAAAAGATCCACCTTTAATTTTGGCAGATGAACTAACTGCAGCACTGGATCCAGAAACCTCACAAGAGGTGATGGACTTGCTCTTAATGTTAAAGAATCAAGAGCGTATAATCATTATCGCAACCCATAATCCAGCGATTTGGGAAAAAGCTGACGAAGTGGTAAAACTCAACTAGTCTGTAACTGAAGAATGGTAGGATCTTCTATATTATCTTTTATAGCTATTCGGAGGAAAAGCTGATGAAAAAAGATCATGTCAAACAAAAATTTTTAAGATTTTTCATCAAAAGTTAGTTCATGACACGGCCTCTTTTCTTGATATTCAAAAATAATGAGAGTAGAATATAGAGGAAATCTGAACAAAAAAGGGGATCATATTCAATGATGAAAATTCCAGTTGAAAATCTTGGTCTATTTGAACAGTTAGATCGTATAGTAGTGGCTTTTTTTAGCAAGCAACAACCTTCCAGTCCTTATGATTTGAATGTCAGTATTACACAAGGACACCTTGACCAGAAAAAGCAGGAGCTAGAACCATTAGGCTATCAAGCTGTCCAACTACCATTAGGAATGGCTTTAGATAACGTCATCCAGCAACCTCATTATAAAAACTTAATCATTGGCGGACTTGCTCCTGAGGAAATAATCGTTAGCAAAGAAGAATTAATGCCTTTGAAAGATATCGTGGATAGCTTTTGTATTATGTACGCTGCTGCGAATAACAGATTGGAAAATAGTAAAGCTTATGAATTAATGAAAGATAAGACGGTTTATTTTATTGGTAAACTATTTACAGATTTTCCGAAGGCCGGTGATGAAATTGCTTATATGGGTATTGATAGAACAGCTAACGATGGTACGCCATATGAAGCTGTTAAATGCTTTTTAACAGAAGAGAGTGCAGAGAAGTACAATGGTGAAAAAAGACCCGTCACCCCTGCAAACCTTGCCTATCTAAAGTCATTTTGGGGAAAGCCAGTTATAATTGAGCCACACAGAAATTATTGGATTGAATTTTTATAGAATAATAAAAGAGCGGTAGACATTCAAAAAATCTATCGCTCTTTTTAACTCTAAATATATTACATAATTTCGGTTATGTAATTTTATAAACTATCCAAGGCATTCTTTTGTTCGTCATTGACGATATGGGTATATAAGTCGGTAACTTGTGTGCTGGCATGTCCCAGCTGGTGGCTAACTAAAACCTGTGATTTGGTAGCATCATAGAGACGAGTTGCTAATGTATGGCGAAGTTTATGGGGTGTCACGCGGACTTTGAAGTCTTCTGAATACTTGGCGACCATCTTTTCAACGCTAGAAGCATCGATCCGGTTTGGAACACCTCGATACAAGGTCAGAAAGAGGGCTGTATCAGTCTTTTCTGTCTTGTACCGTTTGTCTCGGATAGCAAGATATTGCTCCAGATAAGGCTTAGCAAAGGCAGCAATATTGACTGAGTCTCGTTTTCCACCTTTTCGAGTGACGTCAATGACCATCATCTTAAGATTGAGGTCACGAAGGTCTAAGTTAACGGCTTCAGAGAGACGGACGCCAGAGGCGAGAAGGAGTGCTATAATGGCTAAATCTCGCTCTTTATTCTTATTAAAGGAGGATAAGGCGCGATTAGAGAGAGTTTGAGGGTACTCCTGGTCGATATAGTTAAGAAAACCTTCTGTTTCATCTCCTAAAAAGAGTTTTTGTTTGATATTTTCGGCTCGCGCAGCCAAGGTTTCTTTCTTTTTCTTGGTAGCAACCTTCTTCATGACGTTACGGTAGAAATAAGGTTCCCCTTGCTCATTCTCAACCTCCTCAGTCAAGTATTTATAGAGACTAGAAAGTGCAGATAAAGTACGGTTAATGGTTGTTTGGGAAACACCGTTTTTCGTCGTATTGGCATTGAGTAGAGGACGTTCACGTAGGTAAAGAATAAAGGATTCCATGTCTTTCTTGGTCATGTGCTCCAGAACGTCTAAAGGGATCTCGGACATGGTATCAGCATCCGATATACCAGATTCCAAAACCCAGGTAAAAAATCGATCGTATTCCTTTAAGTATTCGTACAAAGTTGTAAAACTGTAGGGAACGGCCAGTTTCGATTGATAATATTCCAATACATACCAGGGCATGACTTGTTTGAGTTTATCAATCCGTTCTAATAAGATCTCGCGTTTCATGTTTTTCTCCAAATCTTTCTATACTAGTAGTATAGCATAGCCAGAAATATTTTTCAAGAAAATTATAGTTTTTCGGAAAGATGATATAGGGTTTACTACCTTTAACCGAAAAAAATTTTTGAGCAAAAAATGTACTTTATTCCCGTGAAA
>CABSRC010000035.1 GCA_902480035.1 uncultured Streptococcus sp.
GAGATTGTCTGGTAGATCTGGCAAGAGGTTGGCCAGATCCAGCTGCATAAAGTCCTCAACCGAGAGGCCTGTATTGGTCTTGAAGTGAGCTGACAGACGCTCTAAATCATTGCGGTAGCTGAGTTCTGCCCAGATTTGTAAACTTGGCAGAATAGAGAACTGGGCTGTTTCCCCACCATTGTCCCCCCAACCCGTCACAATGACTTCCTTGATCTGATTAGCACGGCAGGCTTTATTAGCTTCGACAGCGATGAGACGACTGAAATGGTTGTGTGGTGTAAAACCAATCCATTTCCAAGCACCACCTGCAAAGGCAATATCCTGGCTAATCTTGTGGTGATTACCGAAGTTACGGTTGTATTTTTCTTCGCTATCCTGATAATAATCCCAGTAAACCAAGGTCACACGGTCTTTGAGACGATCAAGATAAACGCGTGTTTCCTCTGGAATTTCCACATCACGGTCGTACTGGCCATCTGCTGACATGAGTTTGAAGAACATATCGCTCCACATCTGGCAGTGGAAACCATACTTGTCTGCAATATCCAGCACGCGCTCCAAATGTTGACACATGAGGAGGCTACGGTCCACAACACCATTTAAGATGAGATAGCGTCCCAAACCAACCAAGTGGGCTTCGTCCATGCCGATATTGACCTTGCGTGTTTGGAGCTTAGACAAAGTCGCAAACATGCCGTCAATCAGGTCATAAACTTTTTCTTCACCGATAAGGAGAATGTCCTCTACATCGCGGAGTTGCTGGACTTCTTTGACACCCCACTTGACAAAAGCTGACAAGTGGGCCAAGGTCTGGATACATGGTACAAAGGTCATGTCAAACTGCTGGGCGTAGGCTTCAATTTCCTGTAATTCTTCAGCTGAATAAGCCCCGCGGAAATAACCAAAATAAGGTTGCCCTTCAATCTGATAGGTGTCTTCCATGTAGAGCTCAAAGGTTGAATAACCCATCAGAGCCAAGACTTCAATCATCTGCTTGGCTGATGCAACATTTAGAACTGCATTTCGCGAACAGTCCGCCATGTAGGCTAAATCTTCATAAGCCGCTTGTTCTTCAATCTCTACCTTATCACCTTCTACCAAATCTGTTGCGAGAACAGACAAGGCGTGATAGAGTTGGTGAGGTTTGCGATAAGTCAATTGATAGCTTCCGCCCTCACCCTTGATAGAAATAGAAGCTTGGTCAGACTGAGTGACTGCCACTTCTACATCTGGTAGAGAAATGTGATGTTTTAATGCTTCGATAGCTTGGGCTTGTTTGGGACTAAGTCCTGTAAAACTTACCATTGGTTTTCCTCCTGTAACCAGTTGACAAGGGCACCGTAGAGATTGGCATCTGCCTGATAGGTGCATGCTTGGATCACTGGCGCAATTGTATATTCTTCATATTTTTCCACAAAAGCGTCTACTGCTTTTTGCACCCCTTTGATAAACTCAGGATTTTGGCTAATAGAACCACCTAGGCTAATGACATCAGGGTCGATCAGGTACTGAATATTGAGTAGTCCTTGAGCTAGATTACGATTCATCCGCTCAATGGCTTCTTGGCAAAGGCTATTGCCGGTTGCCGCTTCTTGGTAAACCTTGCGTCCGTCCCAATCAGACTGACCTGATTTTTCAATCACATAGCGCACCATATTTCCTGTTGATGCTAGTTGTGACCAGTTATTGAGCTTTGCTGCTGGTTCGATGGTTGTCATGTAGCCAAACTCACCACCCAAACCATGGCGGCCACGGTGAAGCTTACCATTGATAATCATAGCCCCACCAATCCCTGTGCCAATGACAACACAGGCTGCATTTTCAATCTCAGGATGAGCCAGCAGTTCACTAAGTCCAACACAGTTGGCATCATTTTCTAGATGGACAGGGAGTTGGTGATGAGCAAGCGCTTCATACCATGAAAAACCATGGATGTAAGGAATGGCACTGATCCCCTCAATCACCCCGGTTTCTTGATTAACTGCACCTGGCACACTCATAGCAATCCCACGATAGTCCTCTTCTGACAAGCGTTGGTCCAACCAAGCCAATAAATCTTCTAGAGTTTCTGGAGTTGGGGTGCTGGTCTTATCTAAAATCTTTCCATCAGGAGTTAGACTAGCAAACTTAATACCAGTCCCTCCGATATCAATCGTTGCAATGGTCATTGCTTTCACCTGCAAAAAGGAGCGAATCAGCAGTTGGTTCTTACTTTTTCGCTCCTCCTTTCTGTTTGTGTTTACTTTTTGAAATTAAATTTCTTCTTTTTGAATGAGTTCTGTACGAATTTCCTGTGGTGCCAATAATCCTGTATGGATAGGATATGGGCGTTCCAACAAGTCAAGAATGGTTTGTTGTTTTTCAGACACACGGATATTTTCTTGACTCATGTTGTAGTAACGAAGGACATAACCTTCTTCATTCTCAGCCACCTTAAAGGCTGTTGGGCAAACCTGAGGATGCGTCAAGGCTGTATGCTTGAGTAAGCTACCAGATGCCGCTACACTTCCTTCTTGTTTTTCAACTTGGAGGCTAGTCATCGGTGTCTGTAAAGCCTTAGCTCGGCGATAAGCTGAAAAACGATCCTGAGCTTGGTGGCATTCCACTGCATATTCCACCTCAAAGGCCCGCAAGCATTGTGCTTCTGGTGTTGGGAAATAGCCCCAGTCACCAAGTTCTCCAGAAGCCCGAAGAATGGTCACGGCAACGGTATCATCCCCTAAAATTTCATATTCATGTAAACCTTTATTGGCTACTGTTACCCCTTTGACGTCATCATACAAGCTGACGAAAGCTTGCTGGTGTTGGGGATTTTCAGGATTTTCCCAAGAAGCGGCCGGTTTATTTGGCCGTGTCACCACCTCATAAATGCTTTCCGAGTCGTTGCTTGGACGCGTGTTATGAGTTTTCACCAAGAGGCGGATACGGTGATCCTTGACTGTATTGGTGAAGCGCGTCTTGAAGCGAATTTGCGGATCATCTACAAAGATGATCATCTCCGTTTCAAGAGGGATGGTTGTCAGCTCTTCTGAGCGGCTTGCCTGGCGGTTCATAAACTCGATAATGCCTCTTTGCTCCACATCCAATTGTTCATCCGCGCTGACCGGAATGGTCAAGTCATGCTTGAGCAAGACCTTAGCATAGCGAGCATTGTTTTCTAAGACCTCATAAGCTGTTAAGTCCGCATAGATTGGCTCTGTCCCTTTTGGTTGGAAGTAGATATATTCATTTCCGATATCACCGCGGTCTTCGAAGCGAAGGAAATCCTCATAAGCCTCATTGGTCGTTTTATCATAGAGGGTCAAACCATCATCGATACTAAGGGTTACAAATGGTGTATCGATCACCCCATTTTGGAACAGACCATCATGATGAGGTGCTTTACCTTCTAAGAGCTGGAAGGTCGTCCAAGACAAGGCTGCCAAATGAACCGGAACCGTCACGCGCACTTGACGTGCAATATAGGGTTGGCGGAATTTATCCTTTGGTAAGGTATAGCCAAAGCTTGCTCCCAAGTCTTCAATCTCAGCTTCTACAAGATGCCCATCTAAATCTTCTACATGATAGTCTGGCAAGGTCAAAGCTGCCATTTTCTTGAAGCCTTCTGTCGGATGCAACTCCTTAAATGGACAAACCGCTACATCGACAATCGTGCTGACGGTATCCACCTTATCATGCAAGCCTGTATTGATGACCGTAAAGAGATGCTCACTCTGCGCTTTTTGAGTCGCTAGTTTACCCTTCCATTCGTTCAGAAGGTTGGTCTTGACAAAGTTTCCAACTTGGTTGACCTTGGCAAAACGAACTTCCATTTCGCGGTGAACATCATCCACGCTACATCCACAAATACTATCGTGTGGCGCATTCTGCAAGAGCGTCTTCCAGGCATAGGTCAACTGATCCTTGTGGTGATGTCCACCAGTGATGATGGTCAAAGGTTCCACCACTTGCTCCAGCAAATTGCTGTTTTCTTGAAAGGCTTGTTTGAGATAAATCCGAGAAGAAGACGTATTTGCCAGTGTGTACCAACCATCGGTTTCCTGACTGGTCAACTCACCTGTGACGGTTGATAATTGTTCAGGAAGGGCACTTTCCACTGCTTGGACATATTCGTCAAATGAGCTATGAATAAAGGTCACGTCAGGGAAGAGTTCGTTGGCCACGCGAATAGCTTCACTCAAGTTTCGTTGAACGGGTTGGTGGTCACAACCATTCATCATCAACCATTGGTTGGTCGATGCATAATCACGGACATCCGCCAATTTTTGTTTCCAGAAAGTCAAGGCTTCGTCTTTATCCACTGGGATTTCATTCCCGTTACTGTACCAGTTAGCAAAAAGAATACCCAGCACACGGCTACCATCAGCCCCTTGCCAGTACATCTCAGAAAATTGAGAGGTAAACTGTTCATCTCCAAGGACTTGGTTGTCAAATCCGATTGGCTTGACACCGCGACCAAAGGCTGCTACGTGAATCCCTGATTTTTGAAGGATTTGAGGAGCCTGCCCCATATTTCCAAAGGTGTCTGGGAAGTAACCGATCTGAGTAGATTTGCCCCATTTGGCACATTCCGCCTGTCCAATCAAGGTATTGCGGACGTTGGCTTCACTGGAAATCAAGTAATCATCCTGCAAGATATAGAAGGGACCAATCTTGAGCTTGCCTTCGTCGATATAACGCTGCACCTTGTCGCGATTTTCAGGGCGAATTTCTAAATAGTCGTCAAGGACAATGGTTTGGCCATCCAAGTGGAAGCTTTTGAATTCCGGATCATTTTCAAAAAGATCAAACAGATTGTCAAACAGTTCCACCAATTGCATGCGGTGGCTTTCAAAAGGTAGATACCACTCACGATCCCAGTGGCTGTGAGAGATGATATGTACAACAACATTTTCCATGAGTAAAACCTCATTCTAACTTAAATTTAAAAATAGATTTGTGATTCTTTAGAAGAATCTGTTAAGCGACAGCTCATTAGCGAATATTCAAGTAATCCAAGACCAATTCGCAGAACATCATGTTGGCCCAAGAGAACCATTCGCGCGAGTATTTAGTCGGATCATCTACGTGGAAGCTTTCGTGCATGACACCCGTGCCACCATCGCAAGCAACCAACTGGTCCAGCAAGAATTTCTTCTCTGCCTTGTCCGTCGTTGTCAATCCTTGGATGGATAAAGCAATCGGCCAGATATAGCGATAAAAGGTATGAGAACTTCCTAGCCCACTAGCATATTCTCCTTGGTAGAAGTATGGATTTTCAGGACTCAGAATGGTGCGACGAGTGGCTTGATAAACCTCATCGTTCACATCACAGTAACCAAGATAGGGAGCAGCTAACAAACTTGGTACGTTAGGGTCGTCCATGATGCTAGCATTTCCTAAACCGTCCACTTCAAAGGCATAGATCTTCTCGCCCTTGCTATTAGTGGTGTAGGCATAATTTTCGATCCCTTCTTGAATCTCAGTCTGCAGACGTTTGGCATCAGCAATGATGCTTTCACTATCAGCTAGCTTCAACTCTGCAAAGATTTTTTGCACATAACCCAAGACAACCACTGCAAACATATTGGATGGAATCAGATAGCTATACTGACAGCAGTCATCACTTGGACGAAAGGCTGACCAGGTCATCCCTGTCACGGCAAAATCAGGACCAAAACCATCATTTACCAAAGTGTCTTCCTTACGATCCGTATCCCGAACAAAGCGATAAGGAGAGTTCTTGTGGTCTTGCTCCACCGTCCAGAGATGAAGGATTTCCTTGGTCGCCGTAACAAAAGTTTCATCAAACTGGCTAGTCTCACCAGTTTCTTTCCAAAGGAGATAAGCTAATTGCAAGGGATAGCACAGCGAATCCACTTCATACTTGCGTTCCCAAATCCAGCCATTGAGATCTGTATGGTCGGTCTCGTGGTGACCCTTCCAGTTCTCTTCAATGTTGAAGGAGTTGGCATAGGGATCCTTGAGAATCAAAGTCATCTGACGTTTAACCAAGCCAGCAATGGTTTGGCGCAAACGAGGGTCTCTTTTAGCCACATGAAGATAAGGTCTCAATTGAGCAGTAGAGTCACGCAACCACATAGCTGGGATATCCCCTGTTAGCACAAAGGTTGAACCGTCTTCTAAAATTTCAACTGTATTGTCTAAAGTGTCTGTATAGCAACGCTCAAAGACATCCACCCATTCAGGGTACTCCTTGGCACGTTCTGCTACTTGGTCCAGCCATTCTCGCACGATTTCTTTTGAATAGGTCATTTATTTTCCTCACACGTATCGATTCTTTCCTATTCAGTATAAAAGATTTCAGATGGGAAATACATACGCAAACTATAGCCCTTTTTCTACAAAATTTTCCATTTGATAAAAACGCTATCATATTTGACAACACTTTGATACAATGAAGAAAATATCACTGCGTGTTCCAAGAAAAACACAGACCATTTAAGGTTGATGAAGAAAAAGGAGACCAGATGCACACTACTTGCCAGACCATCGATACCCGCTGGGGAAGCGATAATCATCCCCACTATTCGCACGGAAACACCCTCCCTTATACCGGAGTTCCTTTTGGAATGAACTACTTTCTTCCTCAGACGACACACGAACAAGGAGCTTGGTTTTTCAACCCCAATCTCCCTATTTTTCAGGGGTTTCGCCTCACCCACCAGCCTAGTCCTTGGATAGGAGACTACGCTTGGTGCCTTATCACTCCCATCACAGGAGAAGTTACAAGTTCCGACCTCTTCCGGCGTCAAAGCAGTTATTCGATGAAAGAAGCTCTTTTCCAGCCCCACTACCTCCGTATTTTTTCGGAACGTTATCAGATTCAAAGCGAGCTGGTTCCAAGCCGCTACGGGGCTGTCCTGCGCTTTCGAGCACCAGAAAAGTTGACTCTCTGCTTTCATGCAGCAAATGAACTAGAGGACTTGACCCTTACAGACCACACCTGTCACTTCCACATTCTGGATCAGGCCCACACCGCAGATACTCCCTATTCTTTCTATCTCCAGTGGCAATTTAGCCAGCCGATCGAGAACGTCACTCACATCGATCAAGATCTTTTTCTCACCTTTGCTAGCAAGGAAGTGACCGTCCAATTAGGAAGTTCTTATCTGTCCCAAGACATGGCTCACAGCCATCTTCCCAACCTTTCCCTAGAGGAAGCTAAAAAAGAAGCAGCCGATCAATGGAATCAGCTACTAAAACGAATTGAAGTGAAGGATAGCGGAGGGTGTGATCAAGCCTTTTTCGATCACTGCCTGTACCGACTCCTCCTTTTCCCTCAAACTTTTTATGAAACAGATACCAAGGGAAATGACTGGCACCTGGATGTCACCCATAATGAAATCAAACCAGGAAAAGCTTATACGAATGTCGGTTTTTGGGATCTCTTCCGAACATCTTTTCCGCTCTTTAGCCTTGTCTACCCCGATTACTACCGTCACTTCCTCGAAGGATTTTTAAATACATACCAGGATACTGGTTTTCTACCAAAATGGTTGGCATCAGATGAACGAGGGATGATGCCAGGCACTCTCATTGATGGAGTCTTCGCAGATGCTGTCACAAAAGGGATTGCACCAGACCTACATGAAAACATGCTCACAGCCATGCTCCAGACAGCCCAAAAAACGGATCCCACGCAACATTTTGGTCGCCATGGCAATGAAAGCTACAAAGTGCTTGGCTACTTACCTGAAGATTTTCACGAAAGTGTTAGCCACAGCCTCGATTATGCTTACAGTGATTTTTGCATTGCCACCGTCGCTAAGCAATTGGGTCAGGTAGAAACGGCTACTCAGTATGCTGCTTCCAGCCTCTCCTACCGAACATTGTACGATGCCCAAACGGGCTTCATGAGAGCGCGATCCACCAATGGGAAGTTTAAAGCCCCCTTTTCTCCTACTAGTTGGGGAGGAGATTATGCAGAATGTTCTGCAACCCAGGCTACTTTTGGAGCCTTACACGACCTCTCCGGCATGATAGAGCTAATGGGCGGTAAAAAAGCCTTCACCCAACGACTGCTGGATCTGGCCAATCAAAAACCTCAATTTGACGTAAGAGGATATGGCTATGAAATCCACGAAATGAGTGAAATGGCCCAAGCTCCATTTGGGCAGATCGCCATCTCCAATCAACCCAGCTTTCACATTCCTTACCTCTTCCGCCACAGCCTTCACCCCGAATATACCAATCTCCTTATCCACCAGATCCGTTCCCAAGCTTTCCATCAAGATTTCCAAGCCTACCCAGGTGATGAGGACAACGGTAGCCTATCTGCTTGGTACATTTGGTCGGTCCTTGGACTCTACCCAACCTGCCCAGGAAAACCAATCTATGATCTGGGCCTCCCTCTCTTTAAAGAAGTTCTTCTCCATCTTCCAAACCATGAGCTCAAAATTTGCGCTAACTCCCATACTACAGGTGCCTATTTCATCCAAAAAGCCCGATTAGATAGCAAAGACCAGCAAGAGATTTCCCATCAGGATCTCCTTGAAGCCCAGCTGCTTCAGTTCGAACTTTCTTGGCTCCCCCCACATCCATAAAAAAAGTCGTCTGAAAGCAGACGACTTTTTTCTGTTATTCATCTCCTACATGATAGTAGATCGATCCTTGTTCCCCAAAACTAGCGATTCCAACACCAGACCACAAGCGGTTCATAGAGGCATCGGATGTATCCTTAAAAACGACTTGTCCTTGATCATCGACCTGATCACCAATGGTCACTCCTGCAGGGATGTACTCCAACAAGAAGCCGCCATCACGACCACCATAGATACCTTCTGAGGCTGTCCCATAATCCGTCAAAGAAGCACCATAGCCCTCCAACTCTTGTGAAACCAACCCTTTGTCGTTAAAGACCAGCTTGTTTCCTTTATCATCTTGCCAGACACCAGCAATACTGCTGTAATCCCCATTAGCAATAGCCTCAAGATCCATTTTCTTCACTTCTTTTTTCTCTTCTTTTTTTTCTTTTTCTTTTTCCTTCACTTCTGAACTAGAAGCTGTCGTCTTTTTCACCTCAGAAGAAGCACTCGTTTGACTAGAAGAAGAATCTGATTTCTTACTCGCGCTCTGTTGCGAACAAGCTACCAACAGGAGCACACTAAGAAAACTCACCAGAATTGCACCAACTTTTTTCATTTAAAATTCCCCATACATTTTTTTAGTTTAAAGCCCTTTCATTGTAACGTATTTTCAAACATTTGACAAGCTCTACTTCCTATTTCGGATCAAAAAAAGACCGGGATAATACATCCCAATCTCTCTTTGGATACTACTCTCAGTGAGCCAGCATTTCCTGTGCAACTTCTAAACCAGATAAGTTGGAAGGATAATAAGTTGGCCAATTTTCCAACTCATCATAAAGCGCCTCTTGACTCTTTCCTCCATGGAAAATGTGGAAGTGAGCTGCCTTTACCGGAGTGATTTCATGGTCACTAAATTGAACATATTTGAAGTCTCCCGCATCGCTCTCCTTGGCTTCAAAGAGATACCGAACACCACGATTCCCCTTCTTATAAGTCAAAATGTGCTTACCTACGTATTTATAGGTATATCTCTTAGAAGATCCTTTTTGATAAAACTCCATTGAATCCTTATCAATCTTAATCCGATCAATATCTGTTTGGTAACCCTTGGTATAATATTCCTTATACTCAGCAGCAGTCATGGTTGGATTTAATTTTGCCTTATAATCAAAGACCTGATCCAAAGTTCCATCTTGCAAGTATGGATAAACCGATTTCCAATCACCCGCGTAATTTGCTAAGCTACGATCCTTGACTTGGTTATCCTCGAAATAGCCCTTTTGAACCGTCTTAGAATCTTCCTCATGTTCCGGTTGAATATCCTTACCAGCTTGGGATGTGGTTTTCTCTAGCGCCTTTAGATTTTCCTTCATAACAGACACGTAGTCTTCGCCATCTTTCATTTCTTTCTCCGTCAGGCTTTCCAAAGGATTTAAGACAGCCAATTCGACACCAGCTTCAGAAGACAAGGTTTTCGCCAAGGATTTAGAAGCATTTTCCTCAAAGTAAATGACCTTGATCTCATTTTTCTTGATATACTCTGTCAATTCACGCAATCGTGCAGCAGAAGGCTCACTATCAGGTGAAATCCCTGAAATGGCCACCTGGTTTAATCCATAATCCAAGGCCAAGTAACGGAAAGCCGCGTGTTGGGTTACAAAATTCTTTTGTTTCGCATCTTTCAACCCATCCTGATAAGCTTGATCCAAAGCCTGTAATTTCTTTAGATAGGCTTGGGCATTTTTCTCAAACGTCTTTTTCTTATCTGGATAAGCTGCCACCAACTGATCACGAATCGACTCTACCATCTTCATGGCACGATGTGGAGAGAGCCAAAGGTGAGGATCATATTCATGATGGTGTTCTTCGCCCCCTTCGTGTTCATGTTCCTCTTCCAATCCAGGAAGCAAGACCATGCCCTTGGTAGCATCGATCACTTTGGTTTTCTTATCCTTCATTGATTTCAAAAGATTTGGAACCCAGGTTTCCATGTTTTCATTTTCATAGACGAAAACATCCGAATCTTGAATCATAGCCCGCCCCTTAGCAGACAATTCATATTCATGAGGCTCTGATCCCGCTCCAATGAGCAGGTCTACCGTTCCTTCATCTCCGACAATATTTTTTGTAAAATCATAAACAGGATAAAAAGTGGTCATCACTTTTAATTTCCCATTTTGACTCTGACTTTTGCCACAAGCTGTCAAAACAAGGGTCAAAGCCACTAACAATAACCAACCAAATTTTTTAACGTTCATATCTATTTCCTCAAACGTGATCCAAGATTCACAAGCAAGAACAGTGCCACAAATAAAAGCGTGATGCTGGCACTCGCTGGTGTATCTGCAATATAAGACAAAATCAAGCCACTAAACATCCCGATAAAACCAATGATGACCGCAATCAGCATGACCCCACGGAAGTTCTTCCCTAATTTCAGCGCAATACTAGCCGGTAAGACCATGATGGTTGAAACCAATAACGATCCTGCTGCAGGAATCATTAAGGCGATAGCAACCCCCGTTACCACATTAAATAAGATAGACATGGTCCGAACCGGAAGGCCATCTACAAAGGCCGTATCTTCATCAAAGGTCAAAATATACATAGGACGCAAGAATAAGGCCGTCAGCACTAATACAACGAAAGCAATCACAAACAAGGCGATCACCTGTTCATCCGTAATGGTTAGGGTAGAACCAAACAAATACTGATCCAAGCTCATCGAGCTTTTCCCACCACCACGCATCAGTACTAAAGCTAGGGCAAGACCAGTGGACATTAAAATTGCCGTCCCGATCTCCATAAAGTCCTTAAATAAGGTCCGCAAATACTCAAGAAAGACCGCAGCAATAATGACAATGATCATAGTCGAGAGCGTCGGAGAGATCCCAAGAAAAAGTCCAAAAGCGACACCCGCAAGAGAGACGTGACTCAGCGTATCACTCATCAGACTCTGCCGTCTTAAAATCAAGAAAATCCCTAGTACAGGAGAAAAAAGACTCATCGCAACCATAGCCAACAAGGCCCGCTGCATAAAATCATACTGGAATAAATCAAGCATGGTCACCCTCCCCTTCTGTATCATGGACGTTAAAACATCTCCAAGGAGAGCTTTGGTCACGAACCAAATGAATATTCCGATCCGCAAATTGGTTAACCTCTTCAGGGTCATGCGTAATCATTAAAACAGATTTTTGATGGTGATGCGCACTATGATGCATTAACTCATAAAAATCACTCTTTGTCGTCGCATCCATCCCTGTTGTCGGTTCATCTAAAACAAAGATATCCGGATCTGAAGCAAACATCCGAGCAATGACGGCCCGCTGTTTCTGACCACCAGACAAAGAACCAATCGCCCGATCCTTGAACTCCAGCATCCCAACAGATTCTAAACTCTTTAGAATATGCTTTTCATCGTGCTCATTCAACTTTCGAAACCAGCCTTTACGAGGATACCGACCTGACTTCACAAATTCATAGACCGTACTGGGAAATCCTGCATTAAAACTAGCAATCTGTTGTGGCAAATAAGCAATCCTTAACTTCTTTCCCTTAACATTCGTCTTTGAAATCTCAACATTCCCAACCTTGGGCTGTAAGATGCCAAGGCTAGCCTTAATCAAGGTAGACTTAGCAGCCCCATTCTCACCAGTCAGCGTAACAAACTCTCCACTATCTAAGTAGTAATTGATCCCTTCCAGAACCGGTTCTCGATCATAATAGAACGATAAATTTGAAACCGTAATATACCTCAAACTATAACTCCTCTTCCAATAAATCTAAAAACCGCGAAATAACCCCTTGCTCATTCTTAGTAAACTTCGACAAAACATCCTCATAAGTGTGAAGAGTATGCTGATGGTGGTGCTGATGCTCTAATGCAATCGGCTTACCAATCTCAGTTAAGCGATAATAGAGAACCCGAGCATCATTTTCATCGCGATAAGTCTCTAACATCCCCTGGCTTAATAAAGGTTTCACAGCCTTCGTGATAGCCGCCTGACTAACATTCAATTTCTTAGCTAAGACAGAATTGGTTAGAGCTTCATCAGCAACCAGCATCAAAATATGTTCCTGAGTGTTGGTTAATGAAACACCACTTGTACAAGAACCAACTAAAATCTCATGCTGATTTTCTGATAACAATAAAATAGAATTTAAAAATCGATCGATTTTGTTTGCAACTTCAGACAAAATTAACTCCTTCTAATTCATTAAAAGAAACTTTACCGGTTAATTATATCACAAAAAAGAAAAAAAATAAACAAAAAAAAGGAGCAAAACTCCTTTTATAATCTATACCGGCGGCCGGGGTCGAACCGGCACGTCCTTGCGGACACTGGATTTTGAGTCCAGCGCGTCTGCCAATTCCGCCACGCCGGCATAAATTTAACTGGGGTAGCTGGATTCGAACCAACGCATGAGGGAGTCAAAGTCCCTTGCCTTACCGCTTGGCTATACCCCAATAATGTAAATAATAAATAGGCGAGTGATGGGGATCGAACCCACGCATGCCAGAGCCACAATCTGGTGTGTTAACCACTTCACCACACCCGCCATAATTATTAACACGGGCAGTAGGAATTGAACCCACACTGAAGGTTTTGGAGACCTTAGTTCTACCTTTAAACTATGCCCGTAAAGGATGGAAGGGGAGGGATTCGAACCCCCGAACCCGAAGGAGCGGATTTACAGTCCGCCGCGTTTAGCCTCTTCGCTACCCTTCCTGATTATTGAATTGATGGCGCGAGACGGAATCGAACCGCCGACACATGGAGCTTCAATCCATTGCTCTACCAACTGAGCTACCGAGCCAAATTGCGGGAGCAGGATTTGAACCTACGACCTTCGGGTTATGAGCCCGACGAGCTACCGAGCTGCTCCATCCCGCGTTAATTTTAAAAAAGGAGGATGTGGGATTCGAACCCACGCACGCTTTTACACGCCTGACGGTTTTCAAGACCGTTCCCTTCAGCCGGACTTGGGTAATCCTCCAAAAATATAGTCCGTACGGGATTCGAACCCGTGTTACCGCCGTGAAAAGGCGGTGTCTTAACCCCTTGACCAACGGACCATACTATTAATGGGCACGAGTGGACTCGAACCACCGACCTCACGCTTATCAGGCGTGCGCTCTAACCACCTGAGCTACGCGCCCAAGTCAAACAACTTGGTAAAAATTGAACAAAAGTTCAAAGCGGGTGACGAGAATCGAACTCGCGACAACAGCTTGGAAGGCTGTAGTTTTACCACTAAACTACACCCGCTTAAATGGGAGTTAACGGGATCGAACCGCTGACCCTCTGCTTGTAAGGCAGATGCTCTCCCAGCTGAGCTAAACTCCCAAATGGTCGTTTAACTCAGCCAACGGTGAGAAACTACGTTTCTCTTATCCGCCGATTGGAATCTCGATTACCTCTCGATTCCAACTAAGCTAAACTCCCAAATGAGCCTAGAATTAACTAGGCTCAATCTCTTGCTAAGCGACTACCTTATCTCACAGGGGGCAACCCCCAACTACTTCCGGCGTTCTAGGGCTTAACTGCTGTGTTCGGCATGGGTACAGGTGTATCTCCTAGGCTATCGTCACTTAACTCTGAATGCTTAAACATTCAAAATTGAATATCTATATTCTAACAAGTTAAACTCACGTTGTCAATATCTTCTGACTCTTTGGATAAGTCCTCGAGCTATTAGTATTAGTCCGCTCCATTGCTCACACAACTTCCACTCCTAACCTATCTACCTGATCTTCTCTCAGGGCTCTTACTGATATAAAATCATGGGAAATCTCATCTTGAGGTGGGTTTCACACTTAGATGCTTTCAGCGTTTATCCCTTCCCTACATAGCTACCCAGCGATGCCTCTGGCGAGACAACTGGTACACCAGCGGTAAGTCCACTCTGGTCCTCTCGTACTAGGAGCAGATCCTCTCAAATTTCCTACGCCCGCGACGGATAGGGACCGAACTGTCTCACGACGTTCTGAACCCAGCTCGCGT
>CABSRC010000036.1 GCA_902480035.1 uncultured Streptococcus sp.
TGTTCCATTTTTTCTTCTCCTTTATGATTGTGAAATCACTTTCATCATACAAAAATAGGGGTGAAATTGCAAGAATTTACAAGTCTTCATTCTCTTCACTGGAATAAATCACTTCAAAGAGACGTTGACGCAAACCTTCCTCTAAAGGCGTGATGATCTTCATCAACTGTTTCCAATCCTTGGCTGTTGAACAAGCCGCAAATAATTCATTCTTTCTATCGTAGGCCAGGTTGGCAGATTTCAAGAGCTCAAACATCCGTTCTTCTTTTGCGGTAGGACGCGATTGCAGCTCACCCATCGCAATTTCTTGACTTTGATTGTCCACTAAAATAGGGGCTGTCTCAAAGGTATGGAGCAAGAAACGGTGCTGTCTCTTTTCAGGAAGCAAGGCTAGATCACCTGTTAAATCCAGTCTAATCTTTCTTTCATCCCAATCGACTGTTACGCGGGTTTCAACCTTGCTAACTCCTTCTCCTTCGACGAGTACGAAGGAACGATTGTCACCTGGGAAGAGATGCCAGTCCAGCATTTCTGGAAGGTTCACTCCTGTCTGTGGTTGTGCATCCATAGGGATGATGGCTCCCGCACGTGCAAAGACTGGAATATCCTGGCTGGTCCTAAAGACCGTGAGCTTGCCTCTTCCTTCATACTTCCAATCATGGAAGAAATCGTACCAAACGCCGTCTGGAAACCAAACGCTCACAGAAGCACTATGAAAGACAGGATCCAGCGCTTCGGTAATTGGTGCCACCATGAGTTCACTGCCAAAGAAATATTGATTCTTCGCTTCATAAGCCTCTTCTTCGTTTGGGTAGTGGTAATAGAGGGGCTGAACCAAGGGCAGCCCTTCTTCGTGCGTTGCCACATTCATGGTGTAGAGATAAGGCAGTAAGCTATGGCGCAGGCGCAAATACTGCTTCATCAAGCGACAGGTCTCAGGCGAGTAAAACCACGGTTCCTTGCTGTTAAAGGCATTACAAGAACTATGAAGACGATTGATCGGGCTAAAAACCCCAAACTGCAACCAGCGAAGAGCCAAGTCTTCATCATAGTAGCCCCGCATATGGCCACCGATATCGTGACTCCACCATGTGTAGCCGATATTGGAAGCTGTG
Organism: uncultured Streptococcus sp.; assembly: GCA_902480035.1. Taxonomy (GTDB): domain Bacteria; phylum Bacillota; class Bacilli; order Lactobacillales; family Streptococcaceae; genus Streptococcus. The sequence continues at coordinate 1,116 of CABSRC010000036.1, forward strand.
CTGGTAAAATAGGGTTGAAAGGCTAGGGATTCCCAAGTCACAATAGTGTCCCCTGAAAAACCAATCGGATACCGATGGCTACCAGGACCCCCATAACGCGATAAGATGAGACCAGCTTGGCCTTTTCGACAATTGTCTAGATAATGATAGTGATTTAACAACCAAAGGGGATCCATCTTGCCATGACTACCTTGCTGCCAATCAATCCACCAAAAGTCCACTCCTTGATCTTCCAAAGGATGGTGAACATCTTCGAAATAAGCTTCGCGAAAGGCTGGACTATAAAAGTCAAAGCTAGCTGCTTCTTCTTTTTCAGCATCCAGTCCCAAGCGTTTTGCGACCATGGGATAAGCATCTTCGAAGGCGCGAATGCCATCTGCTGGATGGACATTTAAGGTCACCTTTAAACCACGCTCATGAAGACCATGTAAGAAGGCAGCTGGATCAGGAATCAAGTCCCGGTTCCAACTATAGCCCGTCCAACCACTTCCAAAGCGAGCAGGAATCGCTGTCTTGTGCCAGTCCATATCGATCACACTAACAGCCAAAGGCACCCCTTCAGCTTTGAAACGATCCATTAAATCTATGTACTCCTGACTGGTATAAGGCCAATACCGACTCCACCAGTTTCCCAGAGCATAACGTGGCAAGAGGGGGGGTTGTCCCGTCAGATGGTAAAAATCTTTCAAGGCTCGTAGATAATCGCGCCCATAACCGAAGAAATACAGATCCACTTCTGGACATGGCCGTGCTCTAAATCCGCTTTCGACATCATACAAGTAGGAACCGGAATCGTCCAAAAGAGCATAGCCTGCCTTGCTCAAGATCCCATCTTCCAGCTCCATAGCCCCATCGACCTCGTCAAGTGTCCGACTGGTCCCCTTTAAGGTCTCCGGCTGATCTCCATAGTGCCACCGGCTCCCATAGACTGCATACTGACCCTTGAGTTCGATATAAAGTCGATCCGGTGCAAAAGGTCCTTTTTCAAAATGGAGGTGGAGATGCTCTGTATGAAGGTCGAGAACAGCTTCTGTCTCTACAACCTCACAGGCAACAGGTCCAAAATCTCGATTTTGTACAACTTGCGTCTGACCATCTTCAAAAACACCATCCTCTGAGTATTCCAAGCGCACCAAAGATTCCGTTAATACGGAGATCCGATAGTTTTCTCCCTCTATGACTGGTCCTGCCATTTGTCTGTCCTCCTCTTTTTATAGGGCATCCGATTCGCCCTCTTTTCATCTGGTTCACCTTACTGAGTAAGCGTTTACGATTTTACTATAGCACTCAAAAAAAGGCCTGTCAACACTTGACAGAGCCTTTCCTAAAATTTTATAAGATCAACTTCCCCAATTGATCAAGAGATACATGAGACTCGAGCCAAACATATCTGCCAAGGCATGCATGAGGAAAAATGGCAAGAGATTCTTGACGACCTTGAGGACGGACGTTAGGTGAAATTATCCGGTGGATGATTTCAGCAATCCAGGAAGTTCCATGACTAAATTAAGATACAGAGGGCGTCTGCGGAGTAAAAATTAAAAATCATATTTCTGCAGAATCATTTCACCTATTTTAGTTAAGAAATAGGTTATCAACATTCTGAGGCTGGGACAAAAGTCCTAGCCTCTTAATTGTTTTTGGATTGTTGAGCAAGACGCAGTGGTTGAGTAGGCTCTAGTACGCTGATTTCATCAGCTTTTACAGCCCTACTCAACTGTGCGGAGGTGGAACGACGAAATCGAATTCTAATGAATTACCGATTTCTGTCCCACTCTCAATTACACGATTAGTCTAACAAGTCTTGGATTCTATCCAGATACTGGTTGTCTGTCACCGCCATCACGCGCACCCCTTCTGGCCAGATAAAGTCGGGAGCAATCTGAATATGAAGCGGTTGATCTTCCGCATCTCGATAACCAATAATGTTGAGATGGTACTCCTCTCTGACAGCCAAGTCCTGAAGGCTTTTTCCTACCCAGCTGGATGGAACCGTAAACTCGACTACTACCACTTCTTCATCCAACTGGAAAACTTCAATCCGGTGTTGGAAAAGAACCATTTTGGCGAGGGACATGCCTGCTTCTACCTCTGGCAGGATGACCAAATCAGCCCCAATCTTTTCCAGAATTTCTTTGGTCACTTCATTTTTGACCTTGGCAATGACGTGCTCGACTCCAAGCGCCTTACAGTGCATCACCGCCAGCACACTGGACTCCAGGTTTTCACCCGTCGCGATGACGACCGTGTCACAGTTCCCAATATCTGCTGCATCCAAGAGGTCCAACTCCGTAATGTCTCCAACAATTCCAGTTGTAATCATGGATTCATACTGGTTGATCACATCTGCGTGATCGTCAATTGCAATGATATCCACATCCTGGTCCTGCAGGGTTTTTAAGACACTCTGTCCAAAAATCCCTAAGCCCAGAATTCCAATGGTTCGATTTGCCATAAGTCTCTCCTATCCGATAATGATGTCTGCCTTGGCATACTGCAAGGCGTCTGCCTTCTTGGCTTTGTAATTGTTCAAGCTGACCATGAGGGTCAGGGGACCTATCCGACCGATAAACATGAGGACCATGATGATGCCAAGTCCCGCTCCATTTAAGGTTGAGGTCACATTAGCCGTCACACCTACTGTCGCTAGAGCCGACACCACCTCAAAGACCAGATACAGAAATCGTTGGCCATCCGGAGTCACGAGACAAAGGCCAAAGAGACCAAGAAGAAAGGTCAACTGGAAAATCACTGCTGTGCCCAAAGAACGTTGGACCAAGTCTGGTGCGATGGTTCGTTTGCCTAGGTTGGTGTGTGGCAACCCCAGCAATTCCTTGCGAGCGAGGAGGATCAAGACCAGGAAGGTGGTGATCTTCATCCCTCCTGCTGTCCCACCAGGTGCGCCACCTAGAAACATCTGCAAGAGATAGATAAAAAGTGTCACTGGCCGAACTGCTGTATAATCTAAGGAGGCAAAACCGGCCGTCCGCATGCTGACAGTTTGGAAAAAGCTGACCAAGATCTTCTCTCCCAATGGCAGGGACCCAATCGTTGCTGGATTATCAAACTCTGTCAAGAGACTGGTCACTGTCCCAAACAGAAGGATCGCAGCTGTTAACCAGAGAACCACCTTGGTATGAAAGCGAAGAGTCCGTCGTCCTGATTGGTTACGGGCCTTGGTAGCTAGGTCAAACCAGACCATGAAGCCCAAGCCCCCAGTAATGATCAGAGCAGACAAGGTCAGATTGACCAACCAATCGGTCTGGAAACTCATCATACTATCGCCCCCAAAATTATCAAAGCCCGCATTACAAAAGGCGGAAACTGCAACAAAGATGGAGTTAAAGATCCCATGGCCCCAGCCAAAGCGAGGAATAAAGCGAGTCATGAGGAGCAAGGCCCCCAGTCCTTCAATGGTAAAGGTGGTAATAAAGATGGAGCGGACAAAACGGGCCAAACTCTGGTTATTGCTAAAACTAAAGCTATCCCGAATGGTCTGCCGATCCTTGTAACTGAGCTTTTGGCGACCTTCCATAAAGAAGAGACCGATAAAGGTCAAAATCCCTAATCCCCCAATCTGGATCAAGAGCATACAAATCAATTGCCCCCAGCCATTATAGGTCGAAGCCACCGACTGGGTAAAGAGTCCTGTCACACAGACCATAGAGACTGCTGTAAAGAGGTGGTCGATATAGCCTGCTGTTGAGCTTACTTGCTGGACAAAGGGCAAACTCAATAAGAGCGAGCCCACCAGGATAACCAAGGCAAAGCTGAGAAAAATTCGCCTTGCCGGAGACAGGCGAGTCAGTTTGGCCCGCCATTGTTTAAAAAATAATTTGACTAACATAGCTTCATTGTATCATAAAAAGTGAAAAGACCTACAAGTGATGAACCATCTCTAGGCACAATTCTAGGGCCTTCTCAAAAGCTTCAGCACCCCAGTCACGCTGGTCATAATTTTCCAGGTCTGCAAGAGAATCTGCGGTAAATAGGAGCAAGCCCCAAACTGCATCACGAAGCTGGGCGACTGCTGCCAATGAGGCACACTCCATCTCCACAACACGACACCCTTCTTCAATGCGATAGGCCACCTTTTCAGGTGTTTCTCTATAAAAACCGTCCGTCGACCAGGTCATGACCTCTTGGTAAGGAATATCTTTTCCTTTCAAGACCGTTTCAATGGCGATCAGTGCACGACTGTCCACTTCAATATAACGAGAAGGCGCTACATAATGGTAACTGGCTCCCTCATCTCGCAAGGCCTTAGTCGGGATCAAAAAGGTATTTTCTTCTATGTCTACCAAGACGCCACAGCTTCCTGAGGAAATGATTTTCCTCACCCCATAGCCAATCAACCAATCCATGAATTGGGCAGCAGCTGCAGATCCAACTGGCGCTTGTGCCAAGCAGACTTTCTCCCCTTGGTGCTTCAGAACATAGACTGGATAAGCCTTGGTAGCTGAGACAAAGGTAGCCACTTGCTCAGCTCCAACAGTTTTGGCAAAGCGGTCAATCTCATCCTCTAAGAAAGCATACACGCATTTTTCAGGTAGGTGCAGGTCTAACCCCTCATGGGTCGGCATCAGGACTGCCTGCGGATTGTCGTCAAACTCTAAAATAGGAATTTCATGTTTATGGATCATCTCTTCTCCTTTTTGACGGGTATTTCTTTGATAACACAGGCTGGGTTTCCTGCAAGGACCACATTGTCTCCAAAAGACTTGGTCACGACTGCCCCAGCGCCAGCGACCACATTATCACCCAGCGTGACACCAGGAAGGATGGTGACCCCTCCTCCTGCCCAGAAATTGTCTCCTATCGTAATCGGAGCTCCGTACTCAAGACCCGAGTTGCGCTCATCTGGATCCAGCGGGTGTAAGGGGGTCAAAAATTGGCAATTGGGGCCAATCATGGCATTCTTTCCGATCGTAATGGGACAAATATCCAACATGGTCAAATTGTAATTGGCATAGAAATGCTCTCCCAAATGGATGTTGACGCCGTAATCCACAAGAACCTGACGATTGAGATAGAGGTTGTCGCCAGTAGAGCCAAACCACTCTTTGATGATGGCCGCTCCTTTTTTAGGGTCCACCTCTTGATTAAAGGCCTCTTGTTTCTCCCGAGAGGCTTTTGCCAAAGCCCGTAATTCAGGGTCCGCAGGTCTATAATAGTCACCTGCAATCATTTTTTCATATTCACTGGCCATAAGGAAACCTCCACGTTATTTTGACATATTATAGCAGAATTCCCCCTTTAAAACAAACGTCAGTAATAAGGTTTTCTAAGAAAAAGATCACAAGAACTTAAATACACTTAAGAAAACTTGCACCCGCTTACAAAATGATGTACAATAAAGACAAGAACAGCAAGAAGGAGCGAATTCATGTACCAGGAACAACGGCTCGAAAAAATCCTAGAACTTTTAGAAGAGCGAAAACAGCTATCCGCTAAAGAAATGGTCGATTATTTCAAGGTCTCAAAAGATACTATCCGCAGAGACTTTGCCCTTCTGAGCCAACGCCAGCTAGTCCGTAGGACCCATGGTGGACTTCTCCCCTTAAACAAAGAACCCGTCCCTTCTTACCTAGACCGCAGTCAGAAAGCCAACAAGGAAAAGACTGCCATGGCTCAAAAGGCCCTGCAATTGATCCAAAATGGACAAGTGATTTTTCTCGACGTTTCCACCTCGATGACCCTGCTTGCTGGCATGCTGAAGAAGGAAGTCACGGTCTATTCGCATTCCCTTGACAATGCCATCCAGCTCAGTAGCCATTCCCAGGTTGACGTTCATCTCTTAGGCGGGAAATTCTACCCTAAAAACCGCTTCTACTATGACGCGAATCAAGCACACATACTGGACAATCTTCGCTTTGATCTTGCTTTTTTTGGAGCGAGTAGCTTAGCCAATGGCGAAGTCACCTTTGAGGATGCTGAAGACGTTGCAGTCAAGTCTCTCGTTTTTGAGCGGACTCGTACCAAGGTGCTGGTAGCAGAATGTGCCAAGTTCCACCAACATGCTAACTACTATCTCGCTCGTCTCCAGCAATTTGACTATTGGATTACTGATCAAAAACCAAGCCCTGACATCCTTAAACAAATCGGCAGTGAAACCACTATTCTCTATTAGGAGGTCCTCATTATGTCTCACATTCGTCTCATCATCAGCGACATCGATGGTACCATCTTAAATGATCACCATCAGATCGATCCACTGTTGGCAGCATTGATCCCGGATTTAAAACGCGAAACCATTCCTTTCGTACTGGCCTCTGCTCGCTCTCCAAAAGGGATGGCTCCCATTGCCAGAGAACTCGGTATAGAAGAGTGCCCCATGGCTTGCTACAATGGTGCCTTGATCCAAAAGGGAGAGCAGGTTCTTTTCGAGCATCCTTTGGACAAGACGGAGGCCCGGAACTTTATCGACTGGGCCAACCAACACTTTCCTCAGGTTTCGATCAACCTCTATAGCGGAAAAGACTGGATGACCGACCGCCTTGACCAATGGAGTCAAGAGGAGGCCCGGATTACAGGAGAAAAACCTCTCATTCTTCCCCTATTGGATCCTTTGCTGGATGCGACAAAGCCCCTCCACAAATTGCTCTTAATTGGAGAGCCAGAAGAGATCCAAGCTCTCTATCGCACTATTTCTGCCGACGACTTCCCTTCTACCGCCTTTTATCTCTCCAAAGCCAACTACCTAGAAGTCACAGCTAAGAACGTTTCCAAAGAAGATGCTCTGGTTGAGCTCGCTAACTACTACCACTTGAGCTTAGAAGAAGTCCTCACCATGGGAGACAACTTCAACGACCTCCCTATGCTCAAAAAAGCAGGCATCGGGGTCGCTATGGGCAATGCTCCACAAGAAGTAAAAGACGGAGCGACTGTCGTAACAAAAACCAACAATGAAAACGGGGCTGGACAAGCGGTTGAAACCTATGTGTTGATTTAGAAACATAAATAAAGTGACTAGCTAGTATTTTTTACGGATAAAAAATATAGTAGAAATGCCGATAAAATAAGGATTCCTGCAAATTTGTAGGAATCCTATTTCTTTTTATACATTTTGTATATTAAACCTATTTTATGCATATTTCTCCCGCTTGGTTTTTTATCAATAATTAGGGATATAAAAACCAACAAAACCCTTGATTATTATACCGTTGACAAGTTTTTCAAAAACCTGTATGATAGAAAAAAGTTTATTAAAAAGGGGACGTATTTTGAAAAAATATACTATTTCACGTAAACAAACTTTAACTTTAGCTTCCGTTGTTTTAGGAACGGTCTTCACAGGGACTACTATTGCTTCTGCTGACGACGTTGCACCTAGCACAACCCAAGCTGCTCCTGCAGCTCCTACAGCAGCAAAATCACCTATCACGGCTGCAACAGAAGAAATTAACGCCAAAGCCAATACACCAGTTGTTCCTGCTGATAAAGCAAAAACTGGGGATGTCATCGCTGTGGACGTCAAGAAAACTGGCCCATCTGCTAAAACAGACGGCGCAGACACAACCACTACTTCAACAGCAACCATCAAAACGACTAGCTTATCCGATCAAGACACACCTGTTGGCACTTCAAAACCAGTGTCATCTACCAAGACAGCTACATCAACCAAAGAAACAGCTGACTACACTGAGACAACAACTGAAACAGTTAATAAAACAACTGTAGTCGAAGTGACAAAAGAAGCAGATGTGGTCAATAAAAAAGAAGTCCAAGGAACATCCGACATCGTCTTTGTCATTGATAAATCATTCTCAATGGATTCCCACATCAATGATACGATGAAAAATGTTGAGACATTCGTCCGTAATTTATCTGCAAAAAATATCCAAGCACGCTTGGGATTGGTTGATTATGAAGACTCAAAGCATACCAACTACCATGATTTTAATGGATCAAAATTCACAACAGATCCAGAAAGCTTTATTTCTGCTTTAAAAGCAATCAAAACCTACGGTGGTTATGAAAATGCTACTGTTCCATTGCACCATATCGCTACTTCAGCGGATTATAACTGGGGGACTGGAGCAAACAATCATCGCTTTGCTTTCTTGATCACAGACGAAGACATTGATCTTACAAAAGATACACCAACCAAAGAAGCAACACTGAAGGCCCTTCAAGATGCCGGTATCTCTTTGACCGTAGTTGGTAAAACATATACATATATTAAAAAAGACTTTGCTCCATTGGTCAATGGGACAAATGGTCTCTACCTAGATATTGACAAAAACTTTGCTGACTTGTTGAACGTTCAATTTGCCAATAAAGTCGTTGAAACCGTCCAAAAAGGTCGTGTCTTTAAGGTACAAACAGACAAGTATGAGTTGATTTCAAAAACCCACCGTGTGGCAAAAGCAAAACCACAAACTCCTAGCATCCAAACGCCTGCAACACCGACTCCTACTCCTCAAAAACCAGCTGTTGTAACTCCTGCGAAACCGACAGTATTCACACCAGCTAAAAACGAGCCTGCCAAAACAGCAGTCTATATCGCACCTGCAGCTCTTCCTCAAAAAGAAGCAAGTCTTCCAAATACAGGAAGCAAAAACTCCATTGCTTTGACGACTCTAGGTCTTGGTCTTCTTAGCATGGGTGCTGCCTTTGGACTCTCTCGTAAAACAAAAAAAGACTAACATGAAAAAGCCTAATCAAATGATTAGGCCTTTTTAGCTCTGTACGAATGATTCCTGTTTGCCATTTCCATTTGAAAGTAGAAATCTTCAGCTTCTACCAAAAGATTCTTGTCCTCCGCTATGATATAATGGGGACAGTACAAGGGAGGAAACCAATGTTACAAGAACTAGCCTTTACAGGCCAATGGAGACACTATCAAAAACGCGTTCTCGATAAGAGTGACGCTTTTATGGCGGATGGCCATCTACATTTGGTAGCAGCTCCTGGCTCTGGAAAAACAACCCTGGGAATCGAATTTATCAGACGCTTTGGCCAGCCAACCCTGATCTTGGCTCCTACGGTCACCATTCGTCAGCAATGGGTGGACCGGATTATCCAGGCATTCTTGAGTGATGAAAGCCAAGCGGAGCAATTGATCTCTCAGGACCTCAAACACCCTAAGCTGATTACAGTGGCTACCTATCAGGCCCTACACAGCGCCATGAACCAAGTCGTCGGTCAATCACAAGCTGAGGATACCGATGACCAGGCAGAGATTGAAACATTTGATTTCAAAGGCTTTGATATCTTTACTACTTTCCAAGCCATCTCACTCGGAACCCTTTGTTTGGATGAGTGTCATCACCTGCGTAATGAGTGGTGGAAGAGTTTGGAAGCCTTTCGTCAAGCCTTCCCTGACTTAAAGATGATCTCCCTTACTGCTACCCCTCCCTATGAAGGGGATCCTGCCCTTTGGGATCGCTATATCCGCATGTGTGGTGAGATCGATGAGGAAATCACCGTCCCCGAATTGGTCAAAGAAGACACCCTTTGTCCCCATCAAGACTATGTTTACTTTGCCTTTCCAACCAAGGAAGAGCAAGAGCAGTTGGACGCCTTTAGCCAACAAAAGAATGCTTTCTTGCAGCAACTGACTTCCGATCCCCTCTTTTGCCAATACCTCCAAACCTGCCAGGCCTTATCGGGTCAGATCAGCGATGATGAATTGCTCAATGAGCCCCAGTATCTCTCTGCTACCCTGATCTTTCTTCGAAGCAAGGGAATCGCCTTTCCCAAACGTTTCCAGGACCTTTTAGGAGCTAAAAAACTACCTTCTTTCACTCTGGACTGGCTAGAAATTCTCCTGCAAGGACTGCTCTTTCAGGTTCCTCACTGGTACAATCTACCAGAAGAATACGCAAAGCAACTCCTCCATGAATTAAAAGCAGCCAGCTTGATCGATCGAAAACAAGTTAAACTAGTCCGCAACAAAAAACAAGACCTTCTGCTCAACCAATCCCTCGGAAAACTCAATGCGGTTCGAGAGATTTTTAAGGCGGAATACCAGGCCCTCGGAAACCAATTGCGACAACTGGTCTTAACAGACTATATTCGTCAAGATTTTGAAGTTCATCTCGGGGATAAGGATGCCCAATTTACTCAATTAGGAGTGCTCTCTTATTTCGAATCTATTCGCAGGGAAAGCTTAGAGCAAGCAACTCCTCCTGCCATCGCTGTCTTAACCGGTAGCATCGTCATCATACCAACGGTCGCTAAGCCAAGATTAGAAGACCTTCTAGGAGGGAATCGACTGAATTACCAAAGCGTCGGCCAATTATCTCCTGATGACTTTCTCAAGGTTCGCTTGGTTGGTTCTCAACATGATTTGGTGACAGCCGTAACCCAGCTCTTTCAAGAGGGGCTCATTCAAGTCGTCATTGGAACCAAGTCTCTTCTAGGGGAAGGCTGGGATGCACCTTGCGTTAATTCCCTGATCCTAGCGAGCTTTGTCGGCAGTTTTATGCTCAGTAACCAAATGCGAGGTCGTGCCATCCGAGTGTGGCCTGAGGATCCAGACAAGACCAGTAACATCTGGCACCTGGTCTCCATTAATCTTTCTCTAAAGAAATGGTATGAAAAGTCCGATCTTGAAAAGGAAGAAATCGAGGCTATCACTGATCAACTGAAAGAATACAGTCCTGATCTGGAGCTCTTAGAAAGACGGATGAAGCAATTTTTAGGCCTCCATTACAAGGAGCCCTTCATCGAATCCGGTATCGAACGCCTAGCCTTTGACAATATCCGCTATACCAAAAAACAGCTGCAAAAACTCAATGAGGAAACCTTAGAGCGCTCCACCCATCGCCAAGAGCTCCGAGACGGCTGGCAAAAAGCCCTTCCGATTCTGGAGAATATGGAGATTGCAAATGAGGTCCAAGTGGATAAACACTTCCTGCCCCTAGCCCTATTTTTTGACGCCAGGAAGCTAGCTCGTTGGCTGACGGCCACCACTTTGACCGATGCTTTCGCCAACCTTTTTTACTATTCATATAGAGGAGGAGGGAATAAAGCGTCTCTAATTCTTCTATTCGTCTTAGCTGTTTTCGCTCTCCTTGCTTGGCTCCGCTACTATCTCTATAAGAGTCCTTATAAACGGCTAGAAGTCTTTGGTCAAGCTATTCACCAAGCCCTGCTCCTTTCAGGTCAGATCCAGACTCAAGCAACCCGCATCCAAGTCGTACAAGACAGAAAGGATGCCATCAACACGCTGATCTATTTGAAGGGCGGAACCATGCGGGAGAAAGAACTTTTTTCGCAAACCATGATCGAGTTTTTCGCACCGATTGAAAATCAACGCTATATTTTGAAAGCACAGGAAAAAGTGTCTGATCAAACAGAATATTTCGCTGTACCAAGCCTCTTTGACAAACGAAAAGAGGATGCCCAAGCCTTTGTGGAGCAAATCCGAAAGAGCCTGGGTAAGTATGACCTCGTCTATACCCGAAGTGCGGAAGGCCGTGCCATTCTCCTTGATGCGCGAATCAAGGCCCTAGCCAACAAACAAGAGCGCACCTTCACCAAGAAACAAGTGATGTCGGATTTGAAATAGAACTTGCAAAAAAACCATATTCCTTTTTAATAGGAATATGGTTTTTTAGGTTGTTTCTATCAGATCCCCCTATTTCCACAAGCCACCTAAGATTTGTTTTTCGACCAAGGAAAGATCTTCATCAGTCACTGGCCCATCAGTTCCAAGAATATAGAGCTGACCAAAATAGGCAAGCAGCGGGCCAATCAGAATACGCAGGAATTGGGAAATAGTCAGATCAGGATTGATGCGAGGGTCCGTTTTCAGTTCTTGGAGGAGGTCACCAATTCTACCCTGAATGAAACTCCAAATATGTTCTTGCTCCTTCTTGATCTTTTCATTCGAAAACATCTCCTGTAACACGATTTTTAAGAGAGCTTGATTGGTTTTGAGGTAGTTCATTCGGTCATAAACGAAATAGTGAATTTTCTCCTCTGTTGTTTGAAATTTTAAGAGTTGATCCAGAAAATTCCCCAGAAGACTAGGAAGGATCGGATGTAAAATAGCTGTCAGCAACTCATCTTTGGCCTGGAAATACTTGAAGAGAGTGGCTTGGCTAAGCCCGGCATGCTCCGCAATTTGAAGGGTTGAAGTCCCATTATAACCCTTGGTCGAGATCAAATCGACGGCTGCCTGCATAATTTTCTTCTTTCCTTTGGGATAGTCTGCCCCCTCTAAATAAGCTTCAAACGACTCAAAAATACTCTCGTTCATGTCCATCCTCACATCCTTTTTATTTTTATACCTTACGATACCGACGCAATCCGACAATATTCAGCATTGTCAAAGCGACAAGGAAAAGCAGTAAAACACCGATATTTGGCAAAATATCCCCAAGGTTACGTCCGTAAAGAATAATCTGACTCATGGCATCACCTGAGTAGGTCAAAGGCAAGAATTTCCCAATTGTTTTTGCCCACTCTCCCATTGAACCAAGAGGAATGATTCCTGAGAAAAAGAGCTGCGGCATAATCACAAGAGGAATAAATTGCATCATTTGAAATTCTGATTTGGCCAAGGTGGACAAGAGAATTCCGAAGGCGAGTGCTACAAGAGCCAATACCACATTAACTATTATAACATTTAATAAACTTCCGACAACTTCAATATTCAACAACCAAATAGCTGCTAAAACAACAACTGCTGTTTGAAGAATAGCTATGATTCCATAAGACATCATGTAACCATAGACGATTTCAGAACGTTTGACCGGAGTGGCTAATAAGCGATCTAGGGTCCCGCTGGTGCGTTCTTTCAACAGCGCCATCCCTGAAATCAAGAAGACAAAGAAGAAGACGACAAATCCAATCAAGACTGGAATCATTTTGGCAAAGAAACCTGTATCTTCATTCCCATACTCATAAGATTCCTTAATTTCTGGTGATTTTGCATCGAGTTTCAATTGAGGAAGGGCCTGTTTAACACGAGTTAATAGTTGATTGGTGCCTTCACTGGCGATACTGGTCCGCAATACTTGACGGGTCATAGCAGTTTTCGAAGCATCTGTATTGGCATAATCTACCTGATACTCCCCGTCTTTATAAGAAATGACGGCGTCGACTTTCTCATCAGCCAAGTCTTCTTTGGCTTGCTCCATGTCTTTGTATGTTTTCACATTGACATGGTCCATATCATCCATCTTCC
>CABSRC010000037.1 GCA_902480035.1 uncultured Streptococcus sp.
GTTATCCTCTTCCAAGACCTGACGACGTTGGTAATAAGAGGCCAACTGTTCTTGAATGGCTTTTTCTTCTTGATCAGCCTTTTCATAAAGGTCCTTTGTCAGATCGACTTGAGCGACCAAAACGTCCAGTAAGAGAACCTGGCGTTCTTGGTCTAATTCCAAGAAACGACGAGCAACCGTCGCTTGCTTTTCAAGAGGCTGGATCTGTCCTTCTAATTCATAGAGGATGTCCTCTAGACGGTCCAAATTCTCCTGGGTTTGGTTGAGTTTGGTCTCCGTTTCCTTGCGCCGCGTCTTAAATTTCAAGACACCAGCAGCTTCCTCAAAGATAGCCCGGCGTTCTTCCGGTTTGGAGTTAAAGATTTCCTCTACACGACCTTGGGAGATAATCGAGAAAGAATCCCGTCCCAATCCCGTATCCATGAACAAATCATGCACATCTCTGAGACGTACTTTCTTACCATCGATCTTGTACTCGCTGTCTCCCGAGCGATAAATATGGCGTTCGACCCGAATTTCTTTACCTGCCTGCTGGATAAAAGCATCCTGGTTATCTAAGACAACTGTGACACAAGCATAATTCAGCGGTTTACGCGATTCTGTCCCTGCAAAAATGACATCGGGCATCTTGCCTCCACGTAGACTCTTGACACTGGATTCCCCTAAGGCCCAGCGCAAGCTCTCCGTGATATTTGATTTTCCAGATCCATTTGGCCCTACAACAGCAGTGACTCCTTTGTCAAATACGACCTTGGTCTTATCCGCAAAGGATTTGAAGCCTTGGATTTCAATCTCTTTTAGATACATGAGCCATCATTCCTCGTTTCAACTGCATTGCGGGCTGCTTCCTGTTCCGCTAATTTCTTGGAGCGACCATGACCGTGTCCTAGGGTTTTGCCGTTCACGAACACTTCCACTTCAAACTCCTTTGCATGAGCGGGACCAGACTCATTTACCACTTGGTACTGGATCTCCACATCTCCGTGAACCTGCAACAGTTCTTGCAGGCGGGTCTTGTAGTCAATAACTTGGGAAAATTGACCCGTTTCCACCTTGGGAATCATGACCTGATAGACAAAGCGCTTGACCGCTTCCACACCTTGATCTAAGAGCAAGGCACCTAAAAAGGCTTCAAACAAATCGCCAAGAATCGTATCGCGGTCCCGACCGCCTGATTTTTCTTCGCCTTTGCCTAGTTTAATATAACGGTCAAATTGGCAATCCCGAGAAAAACCAGCCAGACTTTCTTCACGGACAATCATGGAACGGAATTTAGACAAATCTCCCTCCGGTCTGTTTGGGTGTTCCTTATACAAATATTCGGAAATAACTAATTGAAGAACAGCGTCTCCTAAAAATTCCAAACGTTCGTTATGTGAAATTTTTAAGAGGCGGTGCTCATTGGCATAAGACGTGTGTGTAAAAGCTGTATCTAATAAACTGCTATCTGAAAAAACGATCTGAAACCGTTCCGATAACAGGGCTTGTAATTTCTCCATAGGAAGCCTTCTTTCTAATAAATTCATACCTTTAAGTATACCAAAAAAGAAGCACGAACGCACTTCTTTTCCTAGTTCTAGGGCCTGATTTCTCCATTTTTAATTAGGATCTTCGTCTGTTGGATTTTCAGGCTTATTGGGGATCACTTTTAAGAGATAAAAGGTGATAAAAATCGTCAAAGCTCCTAAAGCAAGCTTCACCCAAATAATCGGGGCTAGATAGATGGAAATGCCCATCAGAATGTAGATCTGAAGAAGGATCCATTTTTTCCGTTCTTTGGCAATCGATTTAGTCTCTCGGTAATCCGCTACATAGGTCTGATAAAGCTTGGTTTGGTAAAGCCAAGTTTCAAAGCGTTTGGAACTTTTAGCAAAGCAAGCCATCGACAGCAATAAAAAGGGAGTCGTCGGTAAAATCGGTAATGGAATACCAATAATTCCTAATCCCAAAGACACAAAACCAATCGTAAGATAAACAAGACGCATTTACTTCTCCTTTGTATGTTTCTTGTTTCATAATCACTCTACAGTGTTCACATCTGACATTAGAAGCTTCATCTTAGATGGATCTGACATTCCATCCACAATATTCTGTTGTTCCTCATTTAATGGCAATAATATTATAGTTGCTGTATGAGAAGGTAATTCCCCACTATCCTTAATAAAAAAGCTAACCTTTTGATTCTCAAAAATAGCCTTTCCATCATAAGACCAGGTAATTGAAAAGTTCAAATCTTTCTTGATATCTACATCTGTCTTATTGACCAGCATGAGTGCCGCCCTGCCATCTGAAACAGCCCCGGTAAAATAGATCGCCATATTCCCCTCGCTACCAACTTCAGGATGTTCTTTAACCAATTTCTTCCCTAACTCAATAAGATCAGACGTCTTTCCTTCATTTTGAGGGGCCACCACAAATTTCAATTCTTTTTCTTTTTTAGAAGACTCTGATACTTTTGTTTCCTTCGCCGTTTGAGTGGAGGTTGACTCTTTCGTATCTTGCTTAGACTGACTACAAGCTGTTAAAGCAACTAAACTTGCCAGTAATAACATCATCTTTTTCATTTTTCATTTCTCCTCTTCTTTGATTGTACAAAACGTGACTATCATTCAGAATTCGCTCTTTCTTATCATACACGAATTTAAGGTAAAGAGCAAATTCATCACTAGATGAAGGGGTTTTCAACAGCTATCAAAAAACCACCCGTAGGTGGTTCTCTATCTTATATCTTCGTCAAAGGAGTCGCGGTATCTGGTGATGTATCCAGCACCTCAAAATCATGACCGACTGCTAGATCTGCTCGAGCAAGTTGGTTCTCCATGGTCATATGGGCTAATTCTTTGATATTGTTCTCTTTTGACAAATGCCCCAGATAAATCTTCTTGGTACGATTTCCCAAGGTCCGGATCATGGCATCTGCCCCATCTTCATTAGAAAGGTGGCCCAGGTCAGACAAGATCCGTTGCTTCAAACGCCAAGCATACGAACCTGCTCGAAGAATTTCTACATCATGGTTGGACTCAATCAGATAGCCATCCGCATCCGCGACGATTCCAGCTAGGCGATCGCTCACATAGCCCGTATCCGTCAGCATGACAAAGCTCTTCCCATCCTTCATCAAGCGATAAAATTGAGGGGCTGCAGCATCGTGACTAACGCCAAAGCTCTCAATATCAATATCCCCGAAAGTCTTGGTCTTGCCCATTTCAAAGATATGCTTTTGAGCATCATCGACCTTTCCTAGATACTTGGTCCCTTCCATAGCCTTCCAAGTGGCTTCATTAGCATATAGATCCATCCCATATTTCCGCGCTAAAACACCCACACCATGGATATGGTCTGAGTGTTCGTGCGTAATCAGAATGGCATCTAAATCTTCTGGTTTGCGATCAATTTCAGCCAATAGTCCCGTAATCTTTTTCCCTGAGAGCCCTGCATCAATGAGCAGTTTTTTCTTTGGTGTCTCAAGGTAGAAAGAATTTCCACTAGAACCTGAAGCTAAAATACTGTACTTAAATCCCTCTTCTGTCATTGACTCCTTATTCTTCCTCTTCTGTATCCCAGTCGTCTTTAATCGCATCTTTGTCGTACGGCAAGACAATGGTAAAGGTAGATCCCTTACCATATTCACTCTTGGCCCAAATAAAGCCTTTGTGCTGCTTAATGATCTCCTTAGCAATGGCTAAGCCCAGACCAGTCCCACCTTGGGCCCGGCTACGCGCCTTATCCACTCGGTAAAAGCGATCAAAAATGCGTGGCAAGTCTTTCTTGGGAATTCCCAAGCCCTCATCTGAGATAGAGATAATCAACTGGGCATCTGTTGTTTTCATCCCTACCTTGATTTTCCCACCATCGGGTGAGTATTTGATGGCATTGTTCAAGATATTGTCGATTACCTGGGTCATTTTATCCGTATCAATTTCAACCCAAATCGGGGTGATCGGATATTCACGGATCAGTTCATACTTCTTGGTATCTTCTTGCGATTGACTCTTGATCTTATCAAACCGGTTCAAAATAAAGGTAATAAAGGCTGTAAAGTTGGTCAACTCGATGTCCAACTGACTAGTTTCATTATCGATTCGTGACAAGCTCAAAAGATCTGTGACCATACGCATCATGCGGTTGGTTTCATTCAGTGAAACCTTGACAAAGTCTGGTGCCACCGGCTCTGACAAAGCGCCATCATCTAGGGCTTCCAGATAGGATTTCACACTGGTCAAAGGTGTTCGCAGTTCATGACTCACATTGGAGACAAAGAGGCGACGTTCCCGTTCTTCCTTGTCCTGCTCTGTCGTATCGTGTAAGACAGCTACCAGACCAGAGATAAAACCTGACTCGCGACGAATCAAGGCAAAGCGCACACGAAGGCTTAAGTACTCCCCATTTTCATCCTGGGAATCGATGGTTAACTCTGGTACTTCAGTAATCAAGCTTCGCAGATCATAGTCGTCTCCGATCGAGAGCAAATCAAGAATACTGGTATTGAGAACCTCGTCCGGATTGACATTCAATTGCTTGGCTGCCATTTCATTGACCATGATGATCTGACCCCGTCTATTGGTCGCAAGCACTCCATCTGTCATATAGGCTAGAATACTAGTCAGCCGCTTGGTTTCCTGCTCTAGGTTTTCATGCGTCAGACGAATGACCTCAGATAGATCATTGATACTGTTGGTCATATCGGTCAGCTCTGGGCTTCCTTGCATGTCGACCACTTCAGAGTAATCCCCAGCAATCAGATCTTTAATTTTGGCGTTTAGTTGTCGGAGCTTGATATTGTCCCTACGGTTTTCTAGGAGAAGCAAGGCAACCACAATGATAAACCCAACCGTAATCAGAACAAAGACAAAGTTCGACGACATGACAAATTGTTTTATTAGATCAATCATTGTTTCTCATATAATATCCGACACCACGGCGGGTCAAGATATATTCTGGACGCCCCGGTGTATCCTCGATTTTTTCACGCAAACGACGAACCGTCACATCCACCGTCCGAACATCACCAAAGTAATCATAGCCCCACACCGTCTCAAGAAGGTGCTCACGGGTCATGACTTGACCGACATGGGTCGCAAGGTGATAGAGCAATTCAAACTCACGATGGGTCAAGTCCAATTCTTTGTTGGCCTTTTGAACCAAGAAAGCGTCTGGAAGGATGTGAAGATCACCAATTACAATTTCCGTATCGGCCTCATTTTCAAGCTGAGGATCCGCTGCAAACTCGGAACGACGTAACAAGGCCTTCACACGCGCTTGCAATTCCCGATTAGAGAAGGGTTTGGTTACATAGTCATCTGCCCCAATTTCAAGACCGATCACCTTATCAAATTCTGTATCTTTGGCAGAAAGGACAATGATGGGCACATTGCTGGTCTTGCGAATCGTACGCGCCACTTCCAGACCATCAATCTCTGGCAACATCAAATCTAGAATAATAATATCCGGATTCTCAGCCGCAAAGACTTCCAAAGCTTCCCGGCCATCAAAGGCTGTCAAGACTTCATAGCCCTCTTTTGCCATGTTAAATTTGATAATATCTGAAATTGGTTTTTCATCATCAACTACTAATATTTTTTTCATCTTACATACCTGTTTCTAATGCTTCTTTTCCTAATCAATCTCTATCTTCTTATTATATCAAACTTATGAAGAAATGTGGAGCCTCAATTGCTGGACTTTCCGATAAGAAAGGGTAAAAAAGACCGAGAAGTTAAAATCTCAGTCTCAGAAAAAACGAATGATATGTAGAAGATAAAATCACTTGAGTGATTCTAAAAAAGGTTAATTTCCTACTTGCTAGAATGAATGAATGAATCATTTATTAAAAACTTTCCGTCGTGAGAAAAATGAGAGTGGGACAGAAATCGGTAATTCGTTAGAATTCGATTTCGTCGTCCCACCTCCGCACAGTTGAGTAGGGCTGTAAAAGCTGATGCAATCAGCGTAGTAGAGCCCACTCAACCACTGCGTCTTGCTCGATAATCCAAAGACAATTGAGAGACTAGAATTTCTGTCCCACTCTCTCTCGGGAGTTTTGGAACTTCATAGAAGTTCGCTGACGTTCTTACTCACCTAAGGAAGGTTTTTTAGATTGTTTTATCCTCAATCTTTTTATTTTTTCATTATTTCTCAACACGTGATTTGTTGACGATATCAGCTAGGATTGCTGCTACAAACTCATCATGTTTAAACATCAAAACGGTATCTACTTTCAGAGGAGATAACGTTTTTCTTCTTCAGATAAGGATACAAAATTTCTTCCTTTCTCTATCTTTTAAATTATTGATTTCTTCAGAGAAAGACTGTAAAATTTTTGATATAATATGCAGGATGGACTGATGGATATTTAAAAGATAATGTTCAAAAGAATCACAGGTAAGAATTAAAAACATGTCAGTTTGGACAGAAGTCTCTCTACCATCATCCATGCAGAAACAAGATTATATGAAATAAAAGGAGTAACCAATGTCCGGAAACTATTCAACACGTGAATTCCGCGAGAAACTATATGATGACCTTCATGTTCGATTAAGAGATACAGTGATTTTGATGTGTTCGATTTTTATTGCCTCTATAGGTCTAAATATGAATTCAACAGCTGTCATTATTGGAGCCATGCTGATTTCCCCTCTTATGACACCGATTATTGGACTGGGGTTTGGTTTAGCTATTTTTGATACGCGTTTAATCAAGCAATCTCTAGGGGTTTTATTTACTCAAGTATTGGTCAGTTTGCTTGTCTCGACTCTATATTTCTGGATTTCTCCCTTATCTTATGCAAGTAGCGAATTGATTGCACGAACCTCTCCAACCATTTGGGATGTTCTCATTGCTATTGCGGGTGGGATAGCAGGTGTCATTGGTTCAAGAAAAAAAGAAGCAAACAATATCGTACCAGGAGTAGCTATTGCAACAGCTCTGATGCCACCTATCTGCACTGCAGGCTATGGTTTAGCTAATGGAAATGTACGATTTTTATTTGGGGCTCTCTATCTTTTCTTGATCAACTGTGTCTTTATCATGCTAATCAATATTGTTGGAACAAGAATTATGATGAGACAATCTCCCTTAAGTTCATTTAAAGAGCTAAACATGAAAATGAGAATTGGGTTGATCTCCTTGATTGTATTATTGGTTCTTCCAGCCAGCTATTCAGCAGTCACTCTGACGATGGATCAAGCACGAAAAGAAGGGATCAAACAGTTTGTAGGAAAAGAGTTTGCCAATCATACGATCATTAATCAAGTCTACAAGTCAAGTAGCAATGAATTGGTCTTGACAGTTGTTGGAGATCCGATTTCAGAAGAAGAATTAGAAACCATTCGCCAAAAACAAGACTCTTACGGTATTCAATCTGTTCAATTGAAAGTCAATCAAGTCCATAATTCGACAAAATTAGATAGTGAGACGACCAAGGAATTTTACGAAAACATTGACAAGTATATCGATCAAAAACTCTCTGAAAAAGATTCACAAAACGATCTCGTAAAAGAAAATGAAGCAGACAAGGATTGAGGATAGTCAACTTATCTAACTCATGGAAGCAAATCTTAGGAGGATATCCTATATCTAAAAGTTAATGGATAGAAAGGATTGTTGATGAGGATACTATTTGTGGTGGTTTGACCGATCACTACTAGCTCAGGTTAAACAAAATAGAAAAAGCAACAACTGAAATAGTTGTTGCTTTTTCTTACTAAAAAATATTTCTCAGACTGTGATCGTTTTATTTCTCAACACGAGATTTATTTGCAATATCTGCAAGAATCAATTCTACAAATGCATCTACCGGCATGGTTTCTGTTTCTTTTTGACCATAACGGCGAACGTTTACAGCCTGCTCTTCCATTTCCTTGTCCCCAACGATCAATTGGTAAGGAATCTTTTGTGTTTGAGAAGCACGGATCTTGAACTGCATTTTTTCATTGCGTTCATCCACATCGGCACGAACACCACGGTCACGAAGTTTCTTAGCCACTTCCCAAGCATAGTCTACGTGTTTTTCGTTCGATACTGGGATGAGGGTTACTTGGTGTGGCGCAAGCCAGGTTGGGAAGGCACCCTTGTAGTTTTCAATCAAGATCGCTGTGAAGCGTTCCATGGTTGAGATAACCCCACGGTGGATCATGACTGGACGGTGTTCTTCCCCGTCTGCTCCAATGTAATGAAGATCAAAGCGTTCTGGAAGCAAGAAGTCCAATTGAATGGTAGATAGGGTTTCTTCTTTACCAAGAGCTGTTTTCACTTGGATATCCAATTTTGGTCCGTAGAAGGCTGCTTCCCCTTCAGCTTCATAGTACTCAACACCCATATCATCAACGGCTGCTTTCAACATGCGTTGAGCATTTTCCCACATTTCATCGTTATCAAAGTATTTGTGTTTGTCTTCAGGATCACGGTAAGACAAGCGGAAACGATAATCTGTCAAGTTAAAGTCTTCATACACATCGATGATCAATTGAAGGATCTTCTTGAATTCTTCCTCGATTTGTTCTGGAGCCACAAAGGTATGACCATCATTCAGAGACATTTCACGCACACGTTGCAAACCAGTCAGAGCACCAGATTTTTCATAACGGTGCATCATACCGATTTCAGCGATACGGATTGGCAATTCGCGGTAAGAGTGCACATGGTGTTTGTAAACTTCGATGTGGTGAGGACAGTTCATTGGACGAAGAACAAACTCTTCTCCATCCCCCATATCCATTGGTGGGAACATGTCTTCACGGTAGTGATCCCAGTGACCTGAAGTCTTATAAAGTTCTACAGAAGCAATTGGTGGAGTGTAGACGTGTTGGTAGCCTGCTGCGACTTCTTTATCAACGATATAGCGTTCCAACTCACGACGAATCGTCGCACCATTTGGCAACCAGAATGGAAGACCTTGACCAACTTCTTGAGAAATCATGAACAAATCAAGCTCTTTCCCAAGTTTACGATGGTCACGCTCTTTAGCTTCTTCACGCATTTGAAGGTAGTTCTTCAAGTCTTTCTTGTCAAACCAAGCAGTACCGTAGATCCGTTGCATCATAGCGTTATCGCTATTTCCACGCCAGTAAGCACCAGCAACATTCAAAAGGTGGAAGATTTGGATGCGACCAGTTGATGGGACGTGTGGGCCACGGCAAAGGTCAACGTATTCACCTTGACGGTAGATGGTCAACCCACCTTCGTCTTCTGAGTGTTCTTCGATCAATTCTAATTTGTATGGATCATTTTTGAAGATTTCACGCGCTTGGTCTTTAGTCACTTCTTCACGGATTGATGGGAAGTTTTCTTTAACGATTTTCTTCATTTCTTCTTCGATACGAGGAAGGTCTTCGTTAGAGATTTGGCCAGCTTCATTGTCAGTGTCGTAGTAGAAACCATCTTCGATCGCTGGACCGACACCCAAGTGGATATCTGGGAAGAGGCGACGAGCTGCTTGGGCAAACAAGTGTGCCGCTGAGTGACGCAAGATTGGAAGAGCATCTTCGTGATCAGGTGTCACGATTTCAATGCTTCCATCTTCAGTGATAGCACGAGTTGTGTCAATCAATTTGCCGTTGAATTTACCAGCAAGGGCTTTTTTAGCCAAAGAATTGCTGATAGATTGGGCAATTTCAAAAGTTGTAACGCCAGATTCGAATTCACGAACAGCGCCATCTGGGAAAGTAATCTTAATCATGATTTTCTCCTTATAAAGTTTTTAGTAGCTAAATGGGTGGGAGGTGTCTTTGAACATTGGAATCGTCACTCCTTTTGATGTCTTCATGAAGAAATCAAAAAAGCGACCTCCTCGAAAGGACGTCGCAACGTGGTTCCACCTTCATTTATGTTCCTCAAAAAAGAGGGACACCTCTGATTGGCTCTAACGTAGCCACCGTTTTATGTTTGCATAAAAGAATCACGAGTAGTCCCAAACCTATCCTCTACGCGATTTCCAGCCCCACGCGCTCTCTATCAGATTTCCTAGATTTGATATGTCTCTGTCAGTTATTATAGCACGATTGAAAAATTTTGCAAGAAAAAGTTTCATTTTCAATCAAAGAAATGCGTGATTTTACGGATTTTCTTCACTTGTTTGACCGAAGCCTTCATCATCTTCACAGATCCATTGACCGGAAGAGCAATCACCTTGGTCGGGATTTTCACAATGGTCTTAGACATCCGCTTGACCCGACTTTGCTCAGGATTCAAATCATTTGAAAAGTCTTTAGAAATGATTTTATCCAGGTAAAATTCGTAGACCCGACGGCCAAAGGTTGCTGCAGAAATATCATCAATCTTTTCTGCCCACTTGGTCTCATCGATTGCAGGCATCTCGTCAATCGCTTCAAGAATCGCTTGTGCCAGATCGCTCTCTTCATAAAATAGCTTTCCAAACATAGGGTCATCAATCACATGATCGAGATAAGGATTGCCATGAGCGATGATTGGGGTACCACTTGCAATACTCTCTAAATAGGTCAACCCTTGCGTCTCACTCGTTGAAGCTGAAATAAAGAAGTCAGCCGCCTTATAGTAGAGAGCTGTTTCATTGGGTGGGATCATTCCTGTAAAGACAACCGCATCTGAAACGCCAAGTTTCGCCGCTTGTTTTTTCAGATCATCCAAATAAGGTCCATCCCCAGCCACAATCAACTTAACTTTAGAATTGGCTTGAAGGACATCAGGAAGAGCCGCAATAACAGCCTGAATATTTTTTTCATAAGAGACCCGCGACAAGCTCAATAAAAGCGTTTCATCTTCTGCGACTTCATATTTTTCACGAAGAGCCGCAGTCTCTGTCGGAGTAATTTCTGGCCGGTCAAACTTGGCCAAATCAATCCCTGTCGGAATAATGCGTTTTTCTGCCTTGACCTTGTACTTTTGGAGCAAGTCATAGACGATCTCGCTTGGGCAGATGACGCCGTCCAGATCATTCATATAACTTCTCACAATGTATTTGACCATACTTGGGCGAATGACCATGCCTCTCGCAATATAGCGGACATAGTCCTCATACTGGGTATGGTAGGTATGAATGACTGGAATCCGCAATTCGCGTCCAATCCAAACTCCCAAAAGGCCTAATGAAAACTCAGTCTGGGTATGGATAATATCCAACTGGTATTGCTTGGCAATGGCAAGTGCCTTTGAAAAACCACGATAAGCAACGCGGCGGTCCTTAAAGGCGAAGAAAGGCACACTTGGAATCCGAATAATTTGCCAATCTTCATAGCGGTTCACATCTTTATCCGTTGTCGTAAAGATAAAGACCGTGTGACCCAATTTTTCTAATTCTGTTTTGAGCGTCCGAATGCTGGTCGCCACTCCCGAAACTTGCGGGAAATAGGTATCTGTAAATAATCCTACACGCATCTTACATCTCCAAAACTGTTTGATAGGCTTCGACCAATTGATGAGCCACTAAGTCGATCGAACGACTCTCAGCGACCTTGTAGCCAGCCTCCCGCTTATCTACTTGTCCGTTCAAGACCTTGTTCAAGGAATCCACAAATTCATCCACATTGTGGCACAATTCAGATGAGCTTTCGTCGATCCAGCCATTGTATACGGGAATGTCCCGCAAGACCGTATGCTGATGACTAGCCAAGGCTTCTAAAACAACGATTCCTTCCGTTTCTTCATAAGATGGGAAGAAGAAAGCATCTGAACCCGTCATAGCTCCTTGGAAGACCGCTCCCTTGAAATAGCCAGGGAATTCCACATTACTAGGATGATCCTTTTCCACTATGCGACGAATCTTACGCGGAATGATCCATTTGTTAATCGATCCAAGCCAAATAAAGCGCACATCCGGCATGCGACGGGCCACTTCTACGAAATCTTCAATTCCTTTGCGTTTAAAATACAGCCCCGCACAGATAACAACTTTTTGGCCTTCTTGGATATTAAAATGCTTGCGAAAGACTTCTTCTTTTTTCGGATCCTTCTTGTATTTTTCCAAATCAATTCCATTGGAAACCGCGATAATCGGTGTAGTCACCCCATAAGACTGAATCAGGTGTTTGGAATACTCAGATGGCGTGATCACATAGTCTGCCTTTTGGTACATGTGAGCCAAATACTTTCCAAACAAGGGCGCAAAAAAGTTAGACCCGATAAAGGAATTTTCAAAATCCTCACGGGTTGAATGGCCATGCATGATGACTTTCTTTCCACGACGCTTTGCTGCATGGAGCAAAAGGAAACTCCGTGGGCCATAGGTATTGATATGCACCACATCATAATCTCCTAAAATATCTGTCGTATACGGAATCCCAGCCAAATCAAGCGCATGCATTTGGTGCTGCAAGGCTCGACCAATTCCTGATTTTTGTAATACGGATTTTCCTTCTAAATACAGTAAAACTTTCATACCTTCTATTATACCGAAATAAAGAGTGCCCAGCAAGTCTCTACCTGTTTCTAGTATAAAAAAGAGGCTAGAACAGTTTTGTTCTAACCTCTCAGACTAGTAGACACGTCTTCCCAAGTCGAGACTCTAGTCAACTAATCCCTATTTTTTCGTCGTACCACGTTGGTTGATCGTATGAGACAACAACACTTCGCGTTCTTCCAACTCTTCTTTGTGCATGATCTTGGTCAACATACGCATACTAATCGCACCAAGGTCATACAAAGGTTGGCCAATCGTTGATAGATTTGGACGCGTGTAACGTGTTACTTGTGAATCATCACTAGTAATGATTTCAAAGTCTTCTGGTACTTTGATACCGTGATCAGACAAGCCATTCAAGAGACCTGCAGCCAATTCATCACCTGTCACAAAAGCAGCTGTTGCTTTTGACGCAATGATGCGTTCTGCCAAGTTGTAACCTTCATCATAACGGTATTTCGATTCAAACACAAGCCCTTCGCTATAGCTCAATTTTTTCGCTTTCAAAGCTTCCTTATAGCCTGACAAACGAATTTTTCCATTGATATCGTCCACCAATGGACCACTTACAAAAGCAATTTTCTTGTTGTGTTTTGCCAATTGTGCAACAGCATCCACAGTCGCTTGCTTGTAGTCGATATTGACACTTGGTAATTGATGTTCTACATCGACTGTCCCAGCAAGGACGACTGGCGTCCGAGAGCGTGAAAACTCTGAGCGAATCTTTTCTGTCAAGTGATAGCCCATGAAAATGATTCCATCCACTTGTTTTGAAAAGAGGTTGTTTACTACTGAAACTTCTTTGTCATCGTCTTCATCGCTATTTGCAAGGACGATGTTGTACTTGTACATTTCCGCAATGTCATCAATCCCCTTAGCCAAGGTAGAGAAATAGCTGTTGGTAATGTTTGGAATCACAACACCGACTGTTGTGGTTTTCTTGCTGGCAAGACCACGCGCAACAGCATTTGGACGGTAATCCAAGCGTTCGATCACTTCCAAAACTTTTTTACGTGTATTTTCTTTAACGTTCTTATTTCCATTCACTACACGACTAACGGTTGCCATTGAAACCCCTGCTTCACGGGCGACATCATAAATCGTTACTGTATCGTCTGTATTCATAAGATTTCCTTTCATTATTGAAAATTTCGTTTTCACTCTCTAATTAATCCTATTTTATCATGGATTGTAAACACTTTCAAGTATTTTGGTAAAATTTTGTAAACTCTTGCTTTTTTGGGGAAAATTTGACAAAATAGATCCATAGAAAGAAGGTAGCATTATGTCTAAATTAGATCAAATCGTCGATTTTCTTGAAACTGAAAAAACAGATGTCGCTGTTGTATCTGATCCTGTCACCATCAATTACTTGACTGGATTTTACAGTGATCCCCACGAACGCCAACTCTTCTTGTTCGTCTATACAGACCACGAACCCCTTCTCTTCGTTCCTGCACTTGAAGTGGAACGGGCGACTGCAGTTGTCGATTTCCAAGTGGTTGGCTATGTAGATTCTGAAAACCCTTGGGAAAAGATTAAAGGGGCTATCGCTAAACCAGATGCCAAAACTGTTGCACTTGAATATGATAACTTGATTCTGACCAAGTACAATGGTTTGCGCACTGTCTTTGAAAAAGCGGAATTTACTAACTTAACACCACGGATTAACCGCATGCGCTTGATCAAATCTGCTGATGAGATCCAAAAGATGTTGGTGGCCGGTCAATACGCAGATAAGGCTGTCAATATGGG
>CABSRC010000038.1 GCA_902480035.1 uncultured Streptococcus sp.
AAAATAGTCGGTCAACACTTAAGTGTGAAGTCGTACACCACAGCGTTTCTATATGTATATGATACCACATTTTGAAAATATTTCAAGGGAAAATCTCAATTATTTGAAACCGATGTCACTTTTTCTTGAATTGATCAATCTTCTCCTTGGTAGCTCCGAGAGCACGTTCGTACTTGCCATTTTCATTGGGAATAAAGTAGGAAGCGTGTTTGAGCTTGTCTGGCAGGTAGTCCTGCTTGACCCAGTTGCCGGGGTAATTGTGGGGATATTTATAATTTTGCGCATTTCCCAGTTCCTTGCTTCCAGCATAATGACCATCGCGGAGGTGGCGAGGAATGGGAAGGTTGCCAGAACTTCTAAGATCAGCTAGCGCCTTGTCCATGGCGACGTAGGCCGAGTTGGACTTAGGCGAAAGGGCTAGATCGATGACGATGTTGGCGATGAGAATGCGGGCCTCAGGAAAGCCGATGCGCTCAGCTGCTTGTAACGCTGTCACGGTATGAATCTGCGCATCTGGATTGGCCAGACCGATATCCTCATAAGCGATGACAGTCAAGCGACGAGCTAGGCTGGGTAGATCTCCGGCTTCGATCAAACGAGCTGCATAGTGGAGACTAGCATCGACATCCGAACCACGGATAGATTTTTGCAGAGCAGAGAGCACGTCGTAGTGGCCGTCTCCATCTTTGTCCATGGTGATGTAGCTGCGCTGGAGACTGTTTTCCATGATCTCTAGCGTAATATGGCGAATTCCTTCTGCATTTTCAGAGGTCGACAGCACAGCTAGATCGAGAGAATTAAAGGCAGAGCGAAGATCTCCATTGGTTGAGGTAGCGATGAAATCCAAAGCATCCTCATCGAGCACGACTGGAAAGTCAAAGCCACGCTCGGGATCATCCAACGCTGTCTTCAGAGCTTGCTTGACCTCCTCCGTCGTCAACGGTTCCAGCTCAAAGATTTGTACGCGGCTACGAATAGCGGGTGTGACAGAGAAAAAGGGATTTTCAGTCGTTGCACCGATCATGATGACCAGACCGCTTTCGAGCAAAGGCAGGAGAAAATCTTGCTTGGTTTTATCAAGGCGATGGATCTCGTCCAAGAGCAGGACCAAGCCACCAGAAAATTTGGCTTCCTCTGCGATTTCTTGGAGGCGTTTTTTACTGTCCACCGTTGCATTAAAGGTACGAAAGGCGTACTTAGTTGTTCCTGCGATCGCAGAAGCAATACTGGTCTTTCCGATCCCCGGAGGTCCGTAGAGAATCATAGAGGACAGACGATTGGCTTCGACCATGCGACGAATGATTTTGCCTTCTTCGACCAGGTGCTGTTGACCGATGACTTGATCGATCGTTCGTGGTCGCATACGGAGTGCGAGATTGTCGGGCATTTCCTTCTCCTTTCTAGCTTTGTCTCCTTTCAAAGAGGCGTTTTTTATGGTAAGATTGTAGTAACTATTGTATCATATTCCGCTCTAAGAGTGGGAAATTAGAAAGAGGACGCTATGTCTAAATACGGATTTTTGGATGTTTTAGAAGAGGAGATGGACAAGGTTTTTCCCTTTGATTTTGAGATCAATTGGGATAAGAAAAACCACGCGGTAGAAGTGGCTTTTCTCTTGGAAGCGCAAAACACAGGAGGGGTTGCACTAGTTGATGAAGCTGGCGAAGAGTCTGATGAGGATATCTTCTTTGAAGAAGCTGTTATCTTCTACAATCCAGCCAAGTCTCATGTGGAAGAAGATGCCTATTTAACAGCGATTCCTTATGAGCCTAAAAAAGGCTTATCTCGTGAATTTCTAGCCTATTTTGCGACTTTCCTTCGGGATACAGCTGAGTTGGCCTTGGATGAGCTCATGGATTTCTTAGCAGACGAAGAAGCAGAGAGCTTTGAGATCGTCTGGAACCAAGAAGTATTTGAAGAAGGAAAAGTTGGATTGGAAGAAGGAGAATTTTACCCTTATCCGAGATATTAGAAAAGATTCTAAGTGGACATTTTTAAATAATGAATTCAAGGAGAAGGGGGAGACTATGCTAGAAAAAGTTAAACAGTTTTTCAGGAGAAGGTCAGCTAAAACTGATCCGTCAGTTGATATTCTTCCCCGCAATCGCTTTGCGGATCTAGATTTCGAGCGAGTATTGAAGTCTGGAACTCGTCGCCTTGTCGATGAGGAGGGGCGCTATGCAGAAGATGGTACAGTCACAGAACTTGAATTTCCTGAAGACTTTGCGGAATTTGAATTTCTAGTTGGTTTTAATACGGAAGAGGAAGAGCAGTTTAAGCAACTATTAGCTCGTTTAAATAGTATTGACAATGCTATTCAGTCCTATTTGGAAAGTGAGATGCAACAACCCATCCCTCAGTATGCCAAGAATCTCGGCTATACTCAGAAGAGGTGGGAGAAAACCTTTTACTTCCATCCTTGGATATTAAGCGGTGAGGAAAAAACGCCTAATCTTCGCTATGTTGCAGATTATGTAAATGATGAGTTTACGATTTATTTTGCTAAAAAACATGGCAGATGGCAAGCATACTGGGATGCAGAGTGCCAAAAAGTAATCGAAGAACGCTAGCTTGTATTTTCCTAGAGAGTAATTGTTATCATAGAAAAGAGTAAATATCATGGAATTATTGGATAGCAGAATGGATTTCCAAGGTTGCAAGATTGCCTTGATTTGTGGGGATAAGGTCTTGACTATCTTACGTGATGACAAGGACGATATCCCTTGTCCCAACATGTGGGAGTTGCCAGGTGGTGGTCGTGAAGGAAACGAAAGCCCTTTCGAGTGCGCAGCGCGTGAAGTTTATGAGGAATTGGGAATTCATTTAGATGAAGACTGTCTGCTTTGGAGCAAGATTTATCCTAGCGTAATCTTTAAAGACAAGCAATCGGTCTTTATGGTTGGTCAGCTAAGACAAGAACAATTTGACAATATTACCTTTGGGAATGAAGGACAGGCCTATAAACTGATGCCTATTGAGGAATTTTTGAAGTCTAAACAGGCAGTGCCTCAGCTACAGGGGAGATTGAGGGATTATTTGGAGGAAGGTTTATGATAAGACTTGAACGATCAGGAGAAGAGGATTTAGAGGACGTCATTGCGATTCAAAGAGCTAGCTTTAAGGCTGTTTATGAAAAATACCATGATGAATATGACCCTTATCTCGAGGACCGCGAACGAATCAAGTGGAAATTAGTCGAGCGTCCCAATAGCTATTACTACTTTGTGAAAGAAAACGAAGAGAAGATTGGTTTTTTACGAATTCATACCAATGAAGAGTTAACGGAAGCTTGGTTGGGAACAGCAGCGATTTTGCCTCCGTATCAGGAAAAAGGGTATGGTTCTGAAGGATTGCGCTTGCTAGAAGAGGAATTTCCAACCATCACACAGTGGGATTTGTGTACGGTGTTACAGGATGCAGGCATGGTCGCGTTCTACGAGAAGAATGGCTACCATCAAACCCATATCGAGCCTGAAAAAGAAGGTATGGATATGGTCTACATGAAAAAATTGATTGACAAATAGAAAGGACGGTTCGGTTAAATTTCTAAACTGAACCCGCCCTAAACACTATGCCAAAAAGATAAACTTCTCTTAGACACAAACGTCTTCAGAGAGTTTCCTATTTTGGCTTTGTGTTTTACGGGCTTGGTATCTTAATGATGGAAACATGGCAAGAGTTAAAAGTTACAGTGAAGCGTGAGGGAGAGGAGTTGGTTTCCAACCTCTTGATTGAGTTAGGTGCCCAAGGGGTAGCAATTGAAGATAGCATGGACTATGTGGGCAATGTGGATCGTTTTGGTGAGATTTTCCCAGAGGTAGAGCAGCAAGAAGAAATCGTAGTGACAGCCTACTATCCTGATACGGTTGATGTGGCAGTGGTTGAGGCAGACTTGCAGGCTCGCCTAGCAGAATTGACAGATTTTATGGATCTAGGAGAGGTCAAGATGGGGACGACTGCCTTGGCTGAGGAAGACTGGGCAGATAACTGGAAGAAATACTATGAGCCAGCTCGTATCACTCATGATTTGACTATCGTGCCGTCTTGGACAGACTATGAGGCGACTGCTGGGGAAAAGATTATTAAGCTAGATCCTGGTATGGCCTTCGGGACAGGAACCCACCCAACTACCAAGATGAGCCTTTTCGCCTTGGAACAGGTTCTTCGTGGTGGAGAAACAGTGCTGGATGTGGGGACAGGTTCAGGTGTCCTTTCTATTGCTAGCTCACTTCTGGGTGCTAAGGAAATATTTGCCTATGATCTGGATGATGTAGCGGTTCGAGTGGCTCAGGAAAATATTGAACTCAACCCTTGCATGGAAAATATCCATGTAGCCCCAGGTGATTTGCTTAAAGGCGTGGAGATTGAGGCAGATGTCATCGTGGCTAATATCTTGGCGGATATCCTTATCCATCTGACAGATGATGCTTATCGTTTGGTCAAGGACGAAGGTTACCTGATCATGAGTGGCATTATCAAGGACAAGTGGGAGATGGTGCGTGAGTCGGCTGAGTCAGCTGGATTTTTCCTTGAAACCCACATGATCCAAGGGGAATGGAATGCCTGCGTCTTCAAGAAGACCAAGGATGTTTCCGGTGTGATTGGAGGCTAGCATGCAGCAGTATTTTGTAAAAGGCCTTGCCACATCGCCTGTCACCATCGAGGACAAGGAGACCAGCAAGCACATGTTTCAGGTTATGCGCTTGAAGGAGGATGACGAAGTTACTCTAGTATTTGATGATGGGATCAAGCGCTTGGCGCGCGTGGTCAATGTAGAAGCCCGTCAGTTGGAGCTAATCAAAGAATTGGCTGACAAGGTGGAACTGCCGATTCAAGTGACCATCGCCTCTGGCTTTCCCAAAGGAGACAAGCTGGAGTTCATCACTCAGAAAGTGACGGAGCTAGGTGCTAGCCAAATCTGGGCATTCCCTGCCGACTGGTCAGTGGCCAAGTGGGACGGCAAAAAATTGGGTAAAAAGGTCGAGAAACTAGAAAAAATCGCCCTTGGAGCAGCCGAACAAAGCAAGCGAAATTTGGTCCCGAGCATTGCTCTTTTTGAGAAAAAGGTTGATTTTCTTGCACAACTGGACCAGTTTGACTCTATCGTAGTGGCTTATGAAGAGTCAGCCAAAGAAGGAGAGGCAGCAGCTTTACTTCAGTCGCTGACCGGACTAGAAGCTGGAAGCAAACTGCTCTTTATCTTTGGACCAGAGGGTGGTCTCTCACCTGCTGAAATTGAAAGTTTTGAAGCTAAAGGAGCAGTCCTTGCAGGATTTGGTCCTCGCATCCTACGAGCAGAAACCGCTCCACTCTACGCTCTCAGCGCTGTGAGTGTTGTTACAGAATTAATGAACTAACGAAGTGAAGAAATCGCTTCGTTATTTTTTTACAAAAAACTTTTACGAATGATGAAAGCAAGGTGGATCCCAGAATGATCTTCGAGTAGTAACCGTATATTAAAGTAGCTTCATTGGTTCCCATCTGCTTCTAAAAGTGTTAAAATAGTATCCAAGAAACTGGAGAAAACGAATGCCAAAAGAAGAGAATTTAACTGGGGACCAAGTCGTTGCCCTTACAAAAAAATATTTATCACCTGAGGATGTTGCTTTTGTGCAAAAGGCTTTGGTCTATGCAGTTGATTGCCATAGTGGTCAATTCCGTCAGTCTGGTGAGCCTTATATTATTCACCCGATTCAAGTGGCAGGAATCCTTGCTAAGCTGAAACTGGATGCTGTGACGGTTGCCTGTGGTTTTTTGCATGATGTCGTGGAAGATACGGACGCGACCTTGGATGATCTTGAGCGTGAATTTGGTCATGATGTGCGCGTGATCGTCGATGGGGTGACCAAGCTCGGGAAGGTCAAGTACAAGTCCCACGAAGAGCAGTTGGCGGAAAACCACCGCAAGATGCTTATGGCCATGTCTCAAGATATCCGCGTGATTTTGGTTAAATTGGCTGACCGCTTGCATAATATGCGCACTCTCAAGCATTTGCGCAAGGACAAGCAAGAACGCATTTCGCGTGAGACCATGGAAATCTATGCACCACTCGCCCACCGTCTCGGGATTTCTAGCGTCAAGTGGGAGCTTGAAGATTTGTCTTTCCGTTATTTGAATGAGACAGAATTCTACAAGATTTCTCATATGATGAAGGAAAAACGTCGCGAGCGAGAAGAATTGGTCGAAGAGGTTGTCAACAAGATTGAGACCTATGCAGGGGAACGCCATTTGCATGGAAAAATTTATGGCCGACCAAAGCATATCTACTCGATCTACCGCAAGATGCAGGATAAAAAGAAACGCTTTGATGAAATCTATGATTTGATTGCCATCCGCTGTATCCTGGATACTCCAAGCGATGTCTATGCCATGCTGGGTTATATCCATGAACTCTGGAAACCGATGCCGGGGCGTTTTAAGGACTATATTGCCAACCGGAAGGCCAATGGCTATCAGTCCATCCATACGACTGTATATGGTCCTAAAGGACCGATTGAATTCCAGATCCGAACCAAGGAAATGCATGAAGTCGCTGAGTACGGGGTTGCGGCTCACTGGGCCTATAAAAAAGGCATCAAAGGTCAAGTCAACAGTAAGGAATCTGCTATTGGGATGAACTGGATCAAGGAGATGATGGAACTCCAAGACCAGTCAGGCGATGCCAAGGAATTCGTAGAAAATGTAAAAGAAGACATTCTGGCAGAAGAGATTTACGTCTTCACTCCAGATGGAACTGTGCGCTCGCTTCCCAAAGATTCCGGACCGATCGATTTTGCCTATGAAATCCACACCAAAGTTGGGGAAAAAGCCATAGGTGCCAAGGTCAACGGCCGGATGGTGCCCCTCAATACCAAACTTCGGACGGGAGATCAGGTGGAGATTATCACCAATGCCAATTCCTTTGGTCCAAGTCGTGACTGGTTGACCCTTGTTAAAACTAGCAAGGCGCGCAACAAGATCCGTCAATTCTTTAAAAATCAAGACAAGGAATTGTCTATTAACCGTGGCCGTGACCTCTTGATGGCCCAATTCCACGAGCATGACTTGGTAGCCAATAAGTTCATGGACAAAAAGCACATGGACAAAGTGCTACAAAAATCAAGCTATAAGACAGAAGAAGCCTTGTTTGCGGCGATTGGTTTTGGAGAGATTGGGGCTATTACCATCTTTAACCGCTTGACGGAGGATGAACGCCGAGAAGAAGAGCGGGCTAAGGCACGCGCAGAAGCAGAAGAGTTGGTCAAAGGTGGCGAGGTCAAGGTTGAAAATAAAAAAGATACCTTGAAGGTCCGTCATGAAGGTGGCGTGGTTATCCAAGGCGCTTCTGGCCTCTTGATTCGGATTGCTAAGTGCTGTAACCCAGTTCCAGGCGATGAAATTGTCGGCTACATTACCAAAGGGCGTGGTGTCGCTATTCACCGCCGAGACTGTATGAATCTTCGCGCTCAAGACAACTACGAGCAACGCTTGATTGATGTAGAATGGGAAGATAACAACACGACCAAAGACTATATCGCCCACATCGATATTTACGGACTCAACCGTGCCGGACTTCTTAACGATATACTCCAAGTCCTCTCCAATACAGCTAAGATGATCTCAACTGTCAATGCCCAACCAACCAAAGACATGAAATTTGCCAATATCCACATTTCCTTTGGGATTCCGAACCTATCGATGTTGACAACGGTTGTGGATAAGATTAAGAGTGTGCCGGAGGTTTACTCTGTTAAGCGTACCAACGGCTAATCGGCTACTCAGTTATCTTTTATAGCTTCGTTAGCTCGCCTTGCCGTACTGAAGTACTGTCTGTGTCTCGCTGCCTTGCCCTAAAAGCAACTGAACAGCCTTTGGTTTTCGGATAGTCTGCCTGCGTCTCACTGCCTTGTCTGAAGTTGATGTTCTTTGAAGGTTAGTAGTGAATGCCAAATAGATTTATAAAATAGGATAATCAAATGAAATTAGTGATTCAACGGGTTAAGAGTGCCTCGGTTTCCATTGATGGTCAAGTCTACAATGCGATCCAGCAAGGCTTGTTGCTCCTAGTGGGAGTGGGGCCTGAGGATGACCAGAAGGATTTGGATTATGCGGTCCGCAAGGTATCGCAGATGCGTATTTTCTCAGATGAGGAAGATAAGATGAATCTTTCGGTCAAAGATGTCCAAGGGGAAATCTTGTCGATCTCTCAATTTACCCTCTTTGCGGATACCA
The DNA here is from genome assembly GCA_902480035.1 of uncultured Streptococcus sp. Taxonomy (GTDB): domain Bacteria; phylum Bacillota; class Bacilli; order Lactobacillales; family Streptococcaceae; genus Streptococcus. The sequence goes on from CABSRC010000038.1 coordinate 8,212, forward strand.
AAAAAGGCAACCGTCCTGCTTTTACAGGGGCTGCCAAGCCAGATATGGCCAGTCAGTTATATGATGCCTTTAATGATCAATTAGAAAAAGAAGTCCCTGTCAAACGAGGGATCTTTGGAGCTGATATGGCAATCGAACTCATCAATGATGGTCCAGTGACGATTTTGTTAGATACAAAAAATCCATAAGTAAGAAAACATGCAGTCGGATTAGACTGCATGTTTTTCGATATAGAGTTGTTGGGCGATCACTTGGTTGATAGAAATTTCTTGTCCATGGATGATTAAGTGATAGAGGCCTGTGTAGTCATCATACCGTTGAAACGCGATAGTATTCCCAATCTGGAGATGGATCTGGTCTAAGAATTTTAGCAATTCATAGGTGTCATGGACCCTTTGCAGAATATACAGACCAGGTTGGGTCGCTTCGCTGAGACGGTCTTGGTAGGCTTCGACAAGCCTTTCGCCTTTTTTTGGAATTGTCCCACCGTGAGGGCAGGTCTTAGGAGTTCCAAGCATGTGATCCAGCTGGTCAATGAAATGTTCAGAAACGGTATGCTCGAGAACTTCTGCCTCTTCATGGACTTCTTCAGTTGTATAGTCAAGTTTTTCCAGAAGAAATACTTCGATCAAGCGGTGCTTGCGGTAGAGATCAGAGACCAACTGCGATCCTAGATCCGTTAGCAAATACCCACGAGACTTGTCCTTCACCAAGAGACCCTCTGAGATCATGCGCTTAATCATCTCGGTCACAGCGGGTGGAGAGACCTGCATGCGACTCGCGATTTCCTTGTTGCTAATTTTTTCTACTTCTGTGCCAATTTCATAAATGCACTTGAGGTAATCTTCTTTGTTTGGTGTCATGCTTTCCTCTTTTCTTCGCTCACTTCTAGTATATCAAAAATCTCTTCAAAAACGCTAGTGGAGTAATGAGAATTGTCTCAAGCTCCAAAAGATGGTAGTATAGAAGCATAGAAAGGACGGCACTATGAACAGACGGGAATTAGTGAGATTAGGCTGGAGAGAGAGTAGTTTAGCCTATATAGAGAAGCACTTGCAGGGATTGAAAGATCCACAAGCCTACCAAGAACAATACCAGTCTGTCTTTTTCTTTGCCAGTCCTCTGTTTCAAAATATGTGGTTTCAAGAGATCAAAGATCTAACGGAAACGGCTGCCCAAGACTTGCTGAGGGGAGTCATGAAAATTCTTCTTATGCCAAGTGACCTGTCCGGAACTTGTGAAGAAACAGCCTTTCTTCTGAGTAGGATGGCTCCAGATTGTCCGCCAGGTTCCGACTTTTGGAAGGCTTTTTCACACGTCGTGCAAATCGCCTTTGAAAAGGATCCCTTAGCAGATCAGTCGGGAGATCAGCTCTTGAAACGCCAGGTTCACCAGTTACGCTACCTACTTTCAAGTTACCAAGCCCAATGGGTTCGGACGCATAAGGCCAGAGCTGGACAGACTGACGAGGAGGCCTTACAAGCTTACATACAAAAGGCTAGAGCGGTCACGGTGGATGCTTATGCGGCTGCCCGCCTTCACAATAAGGTCTCCCTAGGGCCAGATGGTCACCTTCATTATCCATCAGGGGCCTCCCAACAAGTCAATTTCAAGGTCTTGTTAAATTTCCATACGGAGTATATTCTCGATCAAGCCGGGCGTTTTCTCAATGAAGTCGATCCAGTAGAAGTTTCTGAAAATGGCATTGTCAATGGGGCTAGTTTTAACTACGGGCTGGCTAGGGGACGGACCCATAAGGACTTAGATATTGACCCCGTCAAAGCTTGGGACCCAGCCTTTCGGAAGCAGGTCCTTTATCGTCAAGGTGTTCGCTATCTAGCCCCTAAAAATGATCGCAGTGTCGAAGGCTACTGGAGTCGAAAAGGAGTCTTTGCACAGGGAGGTAAGAGCTACAAGCAACAAGTGGCACAGCGCGTGCGGAGTTTCCTCAGAGGCATCCCTCGCTTACGCTGGCGGGTTCTCCTCCAGAATGGGCTCCATCGGATTTTATAGCAACGAAAGAACTGTTATTTTACATAAAATAGCCTAAGGGTTCTTAAAAGAAGTTAAAACAGTTAAGTTCTTAGAGCTGATCTATCAGGTGATGAGCCTTTCCGCTGTGAGAAAAGTGCTTGAAACATTGTTGTTTCAAGCGCTCGGGAGTTTTGAAACGTTAGGTTCAAAACTAAGTCATGGAACTTCCTAGAAGTTCGCTGACGTCCGTACTCACTTAAGGAAAGGTTCTGAACAGATTTTGTAGATATAGAAAAGAGGTCGCAGACCTCTTTTTTTCATTTATCCAAGTGCTTTGACGGCTTCGATTGCAGCGTCGTAATTTGGTTCGCTGTTGATATTTTCTAGGTATTCAACGTAAGTAACCTTATTATCCGCATCTAAGACCAAGACAGCGCGTGCGAGCAAGTGCCATTCATTGATCAAGAGGCCGTAGGCTTTTCCGAAGGAATGGTCGTAGTAGTCTGAGAGCATGATGGCATTGTCGAGCCCTTCAGCAGCGCACCATTTACCTTGAGCAAAAGGAAGGTCGACAGAGACCGTCAAGACGACAGTGTCTTCCATATCCGATAAGGTTTGATTGAAGTGACGTGTTTGCATCGAACAGATACCTGTGTCGATGGATGGGATAATGCTGAGGACTTTTTTCTTGCCAGCAAAATCAGCTAAAGATTTCTTCTCAAGAGCTGGAGTGATCAATGAAAAATCATGGGCCATTTCCCCTACTTGAAGTTGAGATCCGGTAAAGGTCACAGGGTTTCCTAAAAATGTTGCCATAAAAAGACTCCTTTTTTCTTTTCATTGTACATCAATGAAGGGGGAAGAGCCACTGATTTGTTTAGAAATCTGAATGGTCTACTGACTCAATCCTTCTGCGATCTTGTCTAAGTTCCACTTCATCATGCTGTAGTAGCTATCACCCTTTTCCCCTTCTTTGGCAATCGAGTCAGTAAAGATCTTTGCAAAGATAGGGATATTGGTATCCTTAGACACAGTTTTCATAGGACGCTCATCGACACTGGATTCGACAAAGAGGGCCGGTACTTTGGTTTGACGCAATTTCTCTACCAGCGTTTTGATTTGGTCAGGTGTGCCTTCTTGTTCCGTATTGATTTCCCAGATATAGGCAGATGGGACGCCGTAAGCTTTGGAGAAGTATTTGAAGCAGCCTTCGCTGGTTACAATCATCTTCTTATCTTCTGGGATATTGTTGAATTTTTGTTTGGCTTCTTGGTCCAGCTTACTAAGTTTTTCAGTATAGGCAGCTAGATTTTTTTCGTAGAAGTCCTTATTTTTGGGATCTTTTGCGATCAATTGTTTGGCAATGTTTTTAGCGTAGAGGATCCCGTTTTCGAGATTGAGCCAAGCATGAGGGTCTTCTTTTCCAGCTTGGTTTTGGCCTTCCAAGTAGATGACGTCGACTCCGTCGCTAGCTGCGAAATAGTCTTTGTTTTCAACTTTATTGGCATTTTTGACCAATTTAGTAAACCAAGCATTACCACCGGTTTCGAGGTTGATCCCGTTGTAGAAGATCAGGTCTGCTTGCGAAGTCTTTTTGACATCTTCTGGTAGCGGTTCGTATTCGTGAGGATCTTTGCCGACAGGAACGATACTGTGCAGATCGATCTTATCCTCAGCAATATTTTTAGTTATATCTGCAAGGATTGAATTGGTGGTGACCACTTTCAATTTACCAGAAGCTCCAGAAGAAGAGCCTTTGCTACAGGCCAACAGACCGAATAAGAGCGCCACAAAGAGGGCGAGGACAGAAGCGGTTTTTTTCATGTGTTTCCCCTTTAATGAGATGAAAGAGCGTGCTTGTTCTTTCTCTGCTTAGGAGCGATAAAGAAGCTGATGAGAAAGAAGACAGCAGAAGTGAGGACAATACAAGACCCGACGGCGATGTTTAAGCTATAGCCAATAAAGAGTCCCAGGATGGATGCAAGAGCACCTAATCCGGATGAAAGGAGCATCATGGACCAGAGACTATTGGCATAGAGATAGGCCGTCGCAGCGGGTGTAATGAGCATGGCGACGATGAGAATGGTTCCGACACTCTGCATAGCAGTGACAGAAACCAAGGTCAAGAGCACCATAAGGAGGTAGTGATAGACCTTGACCCGGACGCCCATGGATTGAGCCAGAACAGGATCAAAAGATGTGAGCAGTAAGGGTCGAAAGAGTAGGACAATCACCAGCAAGACCGCAGCACCAACACCGATGGTTATCCACATATCCTGGTCTTGCACGGCCAAGATATTCCCAAAGAGGATGTGGAAAAGGTCGGTGGAACTTTTAGCGACTCCAATCAGGATGACTCCTAAGGCGAGGAAAGAAGAAAAGGTAATCCCAATTGCAGTGTCGCTCTTAATGATGGAGTTGCTCTTGATATAGGTGATAAGGACGGACGCCAGGAGGCCAAAGACAATAGCGCCAATAAAGAAATTGATGCCCAGGATAAAGGAGAGAGCCACACCAGGAAGAACTGCGTGTGAGATAGCGTCTCCCATGAGAGACATGCCTCTTAAAATAATGAAGCATCCAACGGCTCCAGCGACAATCCCGATGGCGATGGCTGTGATCAGGGCATTCTGTAAGAAGTGGAATTGCTGTAATCCATCGATAAATTCTGTAATCATCCGACGCCACCTCCTATAAAGAGTTCATGCCCATAGGCTGCGTGAAGATTCTCCTTGGTAAAGGTTTCTTCTGTTTTCCCAAAAGCAATCAGCTTGCGATGAAGGAGGAGGACCTGGTCGAAATAAGCTGGGACCTTGCTGAGGTCGTGATGGACGATCAGAATGGTCTTGCCTTCTTTTTTCAAGGTCTGAAGGGTCTGCATAATGATGTCTTCGCTGACAGAGTCAATCCCTGCGAAGGGCTCATCCAAAAAGATGACATCTGCTTCTTGGACCAAGCAGCGGGCGATCAGGACCCGTTGGAATTGCCCTCCTGAAAGCTGGCCGATCTGGCGATCCGCTAGATCAAGAAGATTGACAAGTTTCAAGGCATTTTCCACCTTTTGGAGATCCTCTTTGCTTTTTCTCTTGAAGATCGAAAGATGGGGATAGAGACCCAGTGAGACACACTCCCGCACCGTGATGGGGAAGTGGAAATCAATAGCGGATTTCTGTTCGACGTAGGCCACTCGTTGAAGAACTTGGCCGAGATCTTTTTGATCGAGCAGGACCCTTCCCGAATGAGGGAGAAGTCCTAGCATGGCCTTGATTAGAGTTGACTTTCCTGCTCCGTTGGGTCCAAGAATGCCTAGGATGGTTGGACCCTGGATGGTGAGGGAAAGATCCTCCAAGGCCAGTGTTTGCTGGTAAGCAACACTTAGATGTTCAATTTGAATCATGATTTTGCTCCTTT
>CABSRC010000039.1 GCA_902480035.1 uncultured Streptococcus sp.
GAAGTTCCATGACTAATTATTGAGCCTAAGGTCTCAATAATTCCGAGTGCCTGAAACGTTATTGTTTCAGGCACTTTTCTCACGGCGGAAAGTTTCAGTATTTTCTTAAATCGATTTAAAAATTGGAACTCAAATTTATTTTTTTGCAGCATCACTTAACTTATTTTACTTTAAAATAGTTTGTCTATCTATCTAAAAAGCAAACCTGAGTCGAACAATTTCTAAAAGAAAGAGCAGATTTTTAAAAAGTTTGGTATAATAGAGAAATGATTAGTCACAATGAAACGGAGCTGATCGCTCTAGGAAAACAGCTAGGAAAACTCTTAGAAAAGCAAGACGTGATCATTTTATCAGGTGATCTAGGAGCAGGAAAAACGACCTTTACCAAAGGAATTGCAAAGGGGTTAGGGATTGATCAGATGATTAAAAGCCCGACCTATACCATTGTTCGTGAATACGAAGGTCGCTTGCCTTTATACCATTTGGATGTTTACCGGATTGGGAATGATCCAGATTCTATTGATTTAGATGATTTTCTATTTGGAGATGGTGCTACCATTATTGAATGGGGAGAGCTGATTGAGCCGAGTCTTTCGGATGCTTATCTAAAAATTTTTATCCGAAAATTAGAAGATGGGCGAGAGTTAGCTTTTGAAGCTCATGGAGCGCGTGCAGAAGCTTTACTGACATCCTTTGAGCAGGTGGAAAAAACGGATGACTAAGGAAAAGGAAGTGACAGTAGAAATTCGGCAAGCTGACTGTGCAGATGCGGCTCTTGTCGTTGATTTCTTAAATCAAGTTGGGAAAGAGTCAGATTACATGACACTAGATGAAGCTGGAATTGGCATGTCTCCAGCAGACATGGAGCAATTTCTGATGGTGCAAGAGATGGCGGAAAACCGGATTTGCCTCTTGCTATTTCTAGATCAGGAACTGGCAGCTTTGTTAAATATCACTGCAGCTTCTCAACGGTCCATTCGGCATATTGGTGATGTCTTTATTGTGGTTCAAAAAGCTTATTGGAATCAAGGGCTTGGACAGATCCTGTTGGAAGAAGGGATCGAGTGGGCGCACTCGACCGGTGTTCTTAGGAAACTAGTCTTGAATGTCCAAGTGCGCAATGAACGGGCGGTTCACCTGTATAAAAAGTTAGGTTTTGAGATCGAAGGTTGCCAAGCTCGTGGAGCTTGTTCAGCTGAAGGAGAATTCTTAGATGTTTACCTTATGGGGAAACTGATAGATTAGAGAGAGATTCTATATGGTTAAAAAAATTATTTTAATGTTTTTGAGCTTATTGACGGTAACAGTGATTGGGATTGGGGCCTATGGCCTTACCATCCTAAACCAAACGACTGGGACTCTCAGTAAGACCTATAAAGGCTTTGGAAATGAGACCAATGTCATTGCAGAAAACAAGCCGATGACCATCCTTTTGATGGGGGTTGATACAGGTAGCGGTTCTCGGGAAGATCCTTGGGCCGGAAATAGTGATACTATGATTTTGGTGACTGTTAATCCTCAAACAAAAGAAACAACCATGACTAGCTTGGAAAGAGATATCCTAACCAATATTACTTCAGATGGCGAAACGGTCCAAGCAAAATTGAATTCGGCTTATGCTCAAGGTGGTGCCAAGTTAGCCATTAAGACCATTCAAGATCTTTTGAATATCCATATTGACCGCTATGTCATGATCAATATGAAGGGGCTGGTTCAATTAGTGGATAAGGTTGGTGGCATCACGGTAAACAATCCATTTGACTTCGATATCTCGATCGAGGAAAATGAGCCAGAATATACGGCTAAGATCGCACCAGGACGTCAGGAGATTAATGGGGACCAAGCTCTCGTTTATTCACGCATGCGCTACCAAGACCCAGAAGGAGACTACGGACGTCAAAAACGCCAACGTGAAGTGATCAAAAAGATTGTTGAGAAAGTTTTAAGCCTCAATAGTTTGAGTCACTACAAAGGAATCATTGAGTCTGTTAGTGATAATATGCAAACCAACATTTCACTTGATAGCAACAGTCTTCTTCAATTGTTAGGATATAAAGATGCCCTTTCAACGATTCATCAGTACCAGCTGAAAGGAGAAGATGCCACCTTAGCAGATGGCGGAAGTTATCAGATTGTCACTTCAAAACATATCTTAAAAATTCAAAATATCATCCGCAAAGCTTTAGGCAAGAAAGAAATTAAAACACTGAAAACCAATGCTTATCTATTGGATGGAGATGAAGATTTGAAGAATGCTTCTTCTCAAAATGATACGCCAGTGGCATCATCTGAGGAAGCACCTGTTTACCAAGAGTTTAACCAACTGCCAGTTGCCCCATCGACTCAGGATACGGGAGTGGTGACACCTCAAAGTTCTGTCGCACCAGTAACGCCAGTTGCCCCTGCAGCTACAGAGTCGAGCAGTGTCGCACCAGCTGCGCCGTCGGAATAAGAAAAAAACGATTGAGTTTTCTCAATCGTTTTTACTTGGTTGCCAGATGTCTTGAATTTCTTTTAGGGAGGCAGTTGCTTGTTGACGAAACAGTTTGGTCTTGTATTGGAAATCCGTTACCAATTCTTGAAGATTGGTCTTTTGGTCTTGGATAATATCCAGATTACGTTGGATTTTTGCTAGGTTATCTTGAATGCCCTTAACCAATTGGCTGGATTCAGTCACCTCAGTTTTGATTTCTTTGCGGTTTTTAACCAGGTGGTAGCTAATGCTAGCTCCTGTTGCAAACCAAAAGAGATTTTTGAGTTTCATATGGTCTCCTCTTAGCTGTTTTTGATGGTTTCTGCGAGAACTGCTAATTGTTCAAAATTAGGTTCGTGTTCAGTAAATGAAATGGCCAGTTCATCTTGAGCGGAATAGCGAGGGATAATGTGGACATGGGTGTGAAAAACAGTTTGTCCAGAAACTTCTTCCATGTTACTGATGATATTCATTCCCTTGGCCTGGGTAGCAGCTTCTACTTTTTTAGCAACTTTAGAGACACGTGCAAATAGTTGAGCTGTGGCAGTTTCGTCCATCTCTAAGAGGTTGCGGGCGTGTTTTTTTGGAACGACTAACGTATGACCAGGAGTAACCTGAGAGATGTCCAAAAATGCGAGGACTTCCTCGTCCTCATAGACTTTGGAGGAAGGAATGTCGCCAGCTATAATCTTACAAAAAATACAATCGTCAACCATAAATACACCTCATTTAGACTAAATTTTGTTATAATATAAGAACATTATACCAGAAATCGGAGAAAATATGTTAGAAATCAACAAGTTGACAGGGGGCTATGTCAACATCCCTGTCCTGAAAGAGGTGAGCTTTTCGGTTCCGGATGGCCAACTGATTGGTTTGATTGGACTAAATGGAGCTGGGAAGTCAACCACGATTAATGAAATTATTGGTCTCCTGCATCCTTATGCTGGGGAGGTACGGATTGATGGTCTTAGTCTGCCAGAAGCTCCAACTGAATATCGGAAGAAGATTGGTTATATTCCAGAAACCCCTAGTCTTTATGAAGAATTAACCCTGAGAGAGCATATCGAGACTGTAGCTATGGCTTATGATTTAAATATGGATCAGGTCATGGTGCGCGTCCAGCCTTTGTTGGAACGCTTCCGTTTGGCTGAAAAATTAGATTGGTTCCCGACCCAGTTTTCAAAGGGGATGAAGCAGAAGGTTATGATTATTTGCGCCTATGCAGTAGATCCAAGCCTTTATATTGTTGATGAACCCTTTTTGGGATTGGATCCTGTTGCGATTGCAGATTTGATTCAATTGTTGGCGGATGAAAAGGCAAAAGGAAAATCAATTTTGATGAGTACCCACGTTCTGGATTCAGCTGAAAAGATGTGTGATGGTTTTGTGATCCTCCACAAGGGTCAGGTCCGAGCACAAGGCACCTTAGATGAGCTGCGTTTAACTTTTGGGGATGAGCAAGCGAGTCTAAACGATATCTACATGACCTTGACAGAAGAGGAAACAGCATGAAAGAGTTGATGAAAAAACGGCAACAAACGTTTCGAACTCAATGTGTAAAATATAGCCGCTATGTTCTCAATGATCATTTCGTCCTCTTTATGCTGATTTTTATAGGATTTTTGTCGGTTCAGTATAGCCAATTCTTGCAAGAGTTACCCAAAGATACAAGCTTGATTCGCTGGAGTCTCATGATTGGTTTGCTCCTCTTGGTTCCGATAGGCTCGATTGCGACCTACATAGAGAAGCCCGATGCCTTATTCCTTTTAGTAAAGGAAGAGGAAGTGAAACGTTATATCAAAGGGCAGGCCAAGAAGTCTTTTGTGTTTTGGTTTTTGATTCAAAGTGTTGTCCTTCTATTATTTGTGCCTCTTCTTCTGGCAACGGGGCTGGATAAACTTGCTATTGTAGCTTATATCCTTGTCTTAGGAGTGGCTAAAGGGGCTGTTTTTAGCTGGAAGGAAGCGCGCTTCTACCAGGATGGAAATTTGAATTGGAACTTGGCCATTGCTCGTGAGAATGCAAGGAAACAATTGATTCTTCGTTTTTTTGCCTTGTTTACAACGGTGAAAGGTATTACTAACAGTGTTAAAAGAAGAGCTTACTTGGATGGTTTCTTAGGGCTTCTTCCTAAAACACATGGCAATACGTGGCTTCACTTGTATATGCGCTCCTTCCTACGGAATGGAGATCTTTTCTCTATGACTCTCCGACTCTTGGCTCTTTCCATTCTCGCTATCATCTTTATTCCTCAACCTCTCGTAGTGATTGCGCTTGTAGCCTTGCTCAATTACTTGGTTATTTTTCAATTACTGGGGCTTTACAGTGCTTTTGATTACCAACCCTTGACCCTCCTTTTCCCGATGAAAAAGGGTAGTAAAAAGGCAGGGTTGAACAAAACGATTCAGCTGGTCATGGGGATGATAACGGTGATAGAAGGGGGAATTGGCCTGGTCTTTATTTCAGATAAAGTCCTGTTGTTAGGTCTACTGGCTTATACAGTTGCTTTAATCCTACTCTATCTTCCATTTAAGATGGCGCGCTTGGTTGACGAAAGTCGTTAAAATTAGTAAAATAGATTGGAAACTTTTTACGGAGGAAAAGATGGACTCGAATGAAAAAGAGCTAAGCCTCACCCCAATTCCTGGGAAGAGTGGGAAGGCCTACATGGGGACCTACCCAGATGGTGGGCGCGTTTTTGTAAAAATGAATACGACCCCAATCCTTGCGGGTCTAGCAAAAGAACAGATTGCTCCTCAATTATTATGGAGTCGACGATTGCCAGATGGAAATGTGATGAGTGCCCAAGAATGGTTGAATGGGGAAATTCTCACGCCAAATGGGATGTCGAAAAAACAAGTCGTCAATATTTTAACGAGATTGCACCGTTCTAGACCTTTGATGACCCAATTGAAAAAACTTGGCTATCCTGTGGAATCTCCATTAGAATTGCTCAATTCTTGGAGCAATCGGTTGCCAATTGCCCTACGTCAGAACCACTATATCCAATCAGTTGTAAAGAATTTACGTAAGACAGTGCCTGCCTTCCGGGAGGATTATGCGACGATCGTCCACGGGGATGTTCGTCATAGTAACTGGATTGAAACAGAGAGCGGCTTGATTTATCTAGTCGATTGGGACTCTGTTCGTTTGACAGACCGGATGTTGGATGTGGCGCATATCTTGAGTCATTATATCCCAGATTCTAATTGGCGCGATTGGTTAGGCTATTATGGCTACAAGTACAATCAAAAAGTATTTGATAAACTCTATTGGTTTGGTCAATACTCTTTCTTGTGTCAAATTGCTAAATACTATGAAAATAATGATTTAGAAAATGTCAATCGCGAGATCTATGCTCTGCGCAATTTCCGGTTGAAATATGGAAAGGAAATATGAGAGTTAGAAATCGCAAGGGAGCGACTGAATTATTAGAAGCGAACCCGCAATATGTGGTCCTAAATCCAGAAGATGCCAAGGGAAAGTGGCATGAGATTTTCGGAAATGACCATCCTATTCATATCGAAGTGGGTAGCGGAAAAGGGGCCTTTATTACTGGGATGGCCAAGGCCAATCCAGAGATCAACTACATCGGAATTGATATTCAAAAATCGGTCTTGAGTTATGCTTTAGATAAGGTCTTAGAAGCTGATGTTCCTAACATTAAATTGCTTTGGGTAGACGGAGATAGCTTGACCAACTATTTTGAAGATGGGGAAATTGATCAGCTTTATCTGAATTTTTCAGATCCATGGCCAAAGAAACGTCATGAGAAGCGTCGCTTGACTTACAAAACTTTCTTGGATACCTTCAAGCAAATTCTTCCAGAACATGGGGAGATTCACTTTAAAACAGATAACCGAGGTTTGTTTGAATACAGTTTGGTGAGCTTTTCACAGTATGGTATGACTTTGAAGGGAGTCTGGCTAGACCTTCATGCTAGTGATTTTGAGGGGAATGTCATGACGGAATATGAGAAAAAGTTCTCAAGTAAAGGACAGGTCATTTACCGTGTAGAAGCACAGTTTTAGCATATTCCTTGCAATCATTGGGGAATCGTGTTATAATACCTTAAATGAATAGAAAAGGAGAGGCGGGGAAATATCTTCGCCTCTTATCTATGAGGAGGTGGCAACCATCGCAACGATTGTTGACTTAGTAACAGAAGTGATTCAGCCTGCCATCAAGGAACCATTTGAATTGGTCGATGTTGAATATGGCAAAATGGGTGGTGACTACGTCTTAAGCATTTTCGTAGACAAACCAGAAGGGATCACACTGAATGATACAGCGGATTTGACAGAAATCATTAGCCCGCTATTGGATCAAATCAAACCAGACCCATTTCCAGAACAGTACTTTTTAGAAGTTACCAGTCCTGGCTTGGAGAGACCTTTGAAAACCAAGGAAGCACTCGAGGGAGCTGTTGGCAAGTATGTCAATATCAGCTTGTATAAGGCTGTTGAAAAGCAAAAGGTCTTTGAGGGGAACTTGGTAGGTTTTGAAGAGGATGTTTTGACCATTGAGTATATGGATAAAACACGAAAGAAAACTGTAGAAATTCCTTATAACCTTGTGTCCAAAGCAAGGTTGGCTGTAAAATTGTAACAGAATGAAAGAAAGGATGCCTTAATAGTAAAGGCAAGAAAAACATGAGTAAAGAAATGCTAGAAGCCTTCCGCATTTTGGAAGAAGACAAAGGGATCAAAAAAGAAGATATCATCGAAGCCGTCACAGAATCATTGCGTTCAGCTTATCGCCGTCGTTATGGACAATCAGAAAGTGCAGCGATTGAATTCAATGAAAAAACTGGAGATTTCCGTGTTTATACGGTTCGTGAAGTGGTGGATGAAGTCTTTGATAGCCGTTTAGAAATCAGCTTGAAGGATGCCTTGGCCATTAGCTCTGCTTATGAGTTGGGGGATAAGATCAAGTTTGAAGAAGCACCAGCTGAATTTGGTCGTGTAGCAGCTCAATCTGCCAAACAAACGATCATGGAAAAAATGCGTAAGCAAACGCGCACCATCACCTATAACACTTATAAAGAACATGAAAATGAAATCATGAGTGGAACGGTGGAGCGCTTTGATAATCGTTTTATCTATGTTAATCTTGGCTCAATCGAAGCACAATTGTCTAAGCAAGACCAGATTCCAGGAGAAGTGTTCCAATCTCATGATCGAATTGAAGTATTTGTCTACAAGGTAGAAGATAATCCACGTGGTGTCAATGTCTTTGTTAGTCGAAGCCACCCTGAAATGATCAAACGTTTGATGGAACAAGAAATTCCTGAAGTCTATGATGGAACTGTTGAGATTATGAGTGTAGCGCGTGAAGCTGGAGATCGTACAAAAGTTGCAGTTCGTAGCCATAATCCAAACGTAGATGCGATTGGGACTATCGTTGGTCGTGGTGGATCGAATATTAAAAAGATTACCAGCAAGTTCCACCCAGCTCGATACGATCAAAAATTAGACCGTATGGTTCCGACAGAAGAAAACATCGATGTCATTGAATGGGTTCCAGATCCAGCTGAATTCATCTACAATGCGATCGCTCCTGCAGAAGTGGACCAAGTTATTTTTGATGATGAAGATAGCAAACATGCTCTCGTTGTGGTTCCAGACAACAAATTATCTCTTGCCATTGGTCGTCGTGGTCAAAACGTTCGTTTGGCAGCTCATTTGACTGGTTACCGCATCGATATCAAATCTGCTAGTGAGTTCGAAGAAATGGAAGCAGCTCAAGAAACTTTTGAAGACCAAGTAGAAAGTGGCGAAGAGCAAGTCGATTAAGTGAGGGAGGGAAAATGGTAAAAACAAGAAAAATCCCTTTAAGAAAATCTGTCGTTTCAAATGAAATTATTGATAAGCGTGATTTGCTCCGCATTGTCAAAAATAAAGAAGGACAAGTCTTTATCGATCCAACTGGAAAAGCCAATGGTCGAGGTGCTTACATCAAGCTAGACAATGAAGAAGCGGCACTTGCTAAGAAAAAGAAAGTTTTTAATCGTAGCTTTAATATGGAAGTGGAAGAAGCTTTCTATGATGAATTGATCGCTTATGTAGATCATAAGGTGAAGAGAAGAGAGTTAGGCCTTGAATAAGCAAAAGATAAGTAATTTGTTGGGCTTGGCGCAAAGAGCAGGAAAACTCATTTCTGGAGAAGAACTCGTGATCAAAGCCATCCAGGAAGAAAAAGCACAATTAGTTTTTCTGGCGAATGATGCAGCTAGTAACCTGACAAAAAAGGTGACAGATAAGGGTCACTATTATGAGGTTCAAGTATCTACCGTGTTTTCAACACTAGAATTAAGCACTGCAATTGGACGTGCCCGTAAGGTCGTCGCTGTTGTAGATGCTGGATTTTCAAAGAAAATGAGGTCTCTTATGGAATAGAAGAGGAGGACAGCAATTGTCTAAGAAAAGATTATACGAAATTGCCAAAGAATTGGGCAAGGAAAGTAAAGAAGTCGTCACTCGTGCGAAAGAATTAGGTTTTGACGTCAAGAGTCATGCATCTAGTGTCGATACTGATGTTGCTGAAAAGTTGATCAAGAGCTTTGCAGCGAAAAAAGAAACAGTCGAAAAGAAAGTAGCAGAAGTGGCTGCCAAGGCAACGGCTGTCGCAGAGAAAAAAGAAGCAGCGCCCGTCAAAAAAGAAGGAGCAACTGAGACAAAATCAGTAACGCCAGCTGCTAAACCAAAGAGTCGTAACTTTAAAGCGGAACGAGAAGCGCGTGCAAAAGAGCAGGCTGAACGTAGAAAACAACAAGACAATCGTCCAAAACGTGATCGCAAAGACAATCAGCGTCATGGTGACAACCGAAATCAACGACCACAAGAGCGAAAAGAACAACGAAATCAAGGTTCTGAGCGTCGCAATAACCGATCAGATCAAAGACGTAGTGCACAACCCCAAGTGGCACCAAAAGTTGATTTCAAAGCGCGTGCAGCAGCACTGAAAGCTGAACAAAATGCTGAATACGCACGTGGAAGTGAAGATCGCTACAAACAACAAGCTGAAAAAGCAGAACAAGAACGTCAACAGCGCCGGAAACGGGTAGAAGCACCAGAAGTGAAAGCACCTGTACAGGAGCCAGCTGTTGAGAACCATACAAAACCAGCTGTTGCTGCTGCTCCAGCTCAAGTCGATACACGTCGGAAGAAACAAGCGCGACCAGATAAGAAACGCGATGATTTTGATCGTGAAGAAGATGGTCCAAGAAAACAACAAAGGAATCGAAATAGTCAAAATCAAGTGAGAAATCAGAGAAATAGTAACTGGAATAACAATAAGAAAAATAAAAAAGGAAAGAACAACCGTAATGATGCTCCAAAACCAGTAACAGAGCGTAAATTCCATGAATTACCAAGTGAATTTGAGTATACGGATGGAATGACGGTTGCAGAAATCGCAAAACGCATCAAGCGTGAACCGGCTGAAATCGTCAAGAAGCTCTTTATGATGGGAGTCATGGCGACTCAAAACCAATCGCTGGATGGAGATACGATTGAGCTCTTGATGGTGGATTATGGAATTGAAGCCAAGAAAAAGGTTGAAGTGGACAATGCCGATATCGAACGCTTCTTCGTTGAAGATGGTTATTTGAATCCAGATGAGTTGGTAGAGCGTCCACCAGTTGTCACCATCATGGGACACGTTGACCATGGTAAAACAACCCTTTTGGATACCCTTCGTAATTCACGTGTAGCAACGGGTGAAGCGGGAGGAATCACTCAGCACATCGGTGCCTACCAAATCGTGGAAAATGGCAAGAAGATTACCTTCTTGGATACACCTGGACACGCGGCCTTTACTTCTATGCGGGCGCGTGGTGCATCTGTTACAGATATTACCATCTTGGTTGTAGCAGCAGATGACGGGGTGATGCCACAGACCATCGAGGCCATCAACCACTCAAAAGCTGCTAATGTTCCAATCATTGTGGCCATCAACAAGATCGATAAACCGGGAGCTAATCCAGAGCGTGTCATCGGTGAATTGGCAGAGCATGGAGTTATGTCAACTGCCTGGGGTGGCGATTCTGAGTTTGTAGAAATCTCAGCTAAGTTCAACCAAAACATCGATGAACTCTTGGAAACGGTCCTTCTTGTGGCTGAAATCCAAGAACTCAAAGCAGATCCAACTGTTCGTGCCATCGGTACTGTTATCGAAGCGCGCTTGGATAAAGGAAAAGGTGCGGTCGCAACCCTTCTGGTTCAACAAGGTACTTTGAATGTCCAAGACCCAATCGTTGTTGGAAATACCTTTGGACGTGTCCGTGCCATGACCAATGACCTTGGCCGTCGTGTGAAAGTAGCTGGACCATCTACTCCAGTTTCTATCACTGGTTTGAACGAAGCGCCAATGGCGGGTGACCACTTTGCGGTTTATGAAGATGAAAAATCTGCGCGTGCAGCCGGTGAAGAACGTGCGAAACGTGCGCTGATGAAACAACGTCAAGCAACCAACCGTGTCAGCCTTGAAAATCTCTTTGATACCTTGAAGGCTGGAGAAGTGAAATCCGTTAATGTCATCATCAAGGCCGATGTACAAGGTTCGGTTGAAGCTCTTGCTGCTTCCCTTCAAAAGATTGAAGTAGAAGGTGTGAAAGTGACCATCGTTCACTCAGCAGTTGGTGCGATCAACGAATCTGACGTGACCCTTGCAGAAGCTTCAAATGCCTTCATCATCGGATTTAACGTCCGCCCTACGCCACAAGCACGTCAACAAGCTGAAGCTGATGAGGTAGAAATCCGTCTTCACTCAATCATCTACAAAGTGATTGAAGAAATGGAAGATGCCATGAAGGGTATGTTGGATCCTGAGTTCGAAGAGAAAGTCATCGGGGAAGCAGTTATTCGTGAAACCTTTAAGGTCTCTAAAGTGGGTACCATCGGTGGATTTATGGTCCTTAGTGGTAAGGTTACACGTGATTCCAAAGTCCGTGTCATTCGTGATGGTGTCGTGATCTATGACGGTGCTCTTGCAAGCTTGAAACACTTCAAAGATGATGTCAAAGAGATCACAAATGGTCGTGAAGGTGGATTGATGATTGAAGGTTACAATGATATCAAGACAGATGATACCATCGAAGCCTATATCATGGAAGAAATTAAAAAATAAGCAAGCTGACTAGGAAAAAAGAGGGCTCTCCTCTGATTTCCTAGTTTTTAAACACAGAGCAGAAAGGAGTTCCTATGGCAAGTCATTTTCGGACAGACCGAGTAGGGATGGAAATCAAGCGTGAAGTCAACGAGATTTTACAAAAGAAAGTCCGTGACCCGCGTGTTCAAGGCGTCACCATTACGGATGTTCAAATGCTAGGTGATTTGTCTATGGCCAAAGTGTATTATTCAATTATGAGTGATTTGGCTTCAGACAATCAAAAGGCTCAGACAGGCCTTGAAAAAGCAACAGGAACCATCAAGCGTGAATTAGGTCGGAATCTGAAATTGTACAAGATTCCAGATCTTACTTTTGTGAAAGACGAATCCATCGAATACGGGAATAAGATCGATGAGATGTTGCGCAATTTGAACAAAGACTAGAGAGGTTGGGACAAAAGTCCTAGCCTCTTAATTGTTTTTGGATTGTCGAGCAAGACGCAGTGGTTGAGTGGGCTCTACTACGCTGATTTCATCAGCTTTTACAGCCCTACTCAACTGTGCGGAGGTGGGACGACGAAATCGAATTCTAACGAATTACCGATTTCTGTCCCACTCTCTCTTTTTTGGCTCTTAAAATGAGGAAAATAAAACAGAAAGAAAAAAACGGTTTCAAAAAATAATAGAAATTTACAGAAATCTCTTGTGTGATTGGAAATTATCCTTTACAATAGGAGAGGAGTTTTATTTCTGATCTCATATTTGGAGGAATGATCATGTCCATTAACTGGCAGGAAATTTTGTTTAACTTTTTGGGAGGGTTGGGTCTCTTTCTCTATAGTATTAAAACCATGGGAGAAGGACTGCAACAAGCTGCAGGGGACCGTCTTCGCTACTATATTGATAAATATACCAGCAATCCCTTTCTTGGAGTCTTAGTAGGGATTGTTGTGACAGCCCTTATTCAGTCTAGTACTGGGGTAACGGTGATTACCGTTGGTCTGGTCAGTGCGGGTCTCTTGACCCTGCGTCAAGCCATTGGGATCATCATGGGGGCTAATATCGGGACTACGGTCACCTCGTTCATTATTGGGTTTAAACTGGGAACTTATGCCCTTCCAATTATGTTTCTTGGAACGGTCTTACTTTTCTTTACCAAGAATCGAATGGCCAATAATATTGGTCGGATTCTCTTTGGGGTTGGAGGAATTTTCTACGCTTTAAACCTGATTAGTGCGGGAATGAGTCCTTTGAAAGATTTGCCAGAATTTAGTCAGTACATGATCACTCTTGGAAAAAATCCAATTCTGGGTGTTTTAGCAGGAGCCATCATCACCGTTTTGATTCAAGCTTCCTCAGCTACCATTGGGATTCTACAAGGTTTGTATTCAGGTGGTTTCCTAGATCTTCGCGGTTCTTTACCTATTCTTTTTGGGGACAACATCGGAACAACCTTGACAGTTATTATTGCAGCGATGGGGGCCAATGTTTCTGCTAAGCGTGTTGCAGCAACCCATGTGCTCTTTAACTTGATCGGTACAATCCTTTGTTTGATCTTGTTAACACCTTTTACAGCCATGATTGAATACTTCCAAGGGCTCTTGCACTTGTCACCAGAAATGACCATTGCTTTTTCTCACGGAGCTTTCAACGTGACCAATACCATCATCCAGTTCCCATTCATTGGAGCTTTGGCATACTTTGTGACCAAGCTGATTCCTGGTGAGGATGAGGTTGTCAAATATGAACCGCTCTACTTGGATGAAAACTTGATCACCCAAG
>CABSRC010000040.1 GCA_902480035.1 uncultured Streptococcus sp.
GTGATATTGAGAAATTTATCTGCCAAATAGAGATCGGTATCGTCTGGGCTAAATTGATGAATGATGGCTTTTTTTACGTAAATATCCATAAGATGGTTTAGTCCTCGTAAAGTGGAAAAGCGTCTGTCAAGGCTTTGACTTGGCTGCGCACTTCGTCTAATACTTCTTGATTATCTGCATTCTTCAGCGCTTTGATCATGAGTTCAGCAACGGTGCGACTTTCTTTTTCACCAAAACCACGAGCGGTGATAGCTGCTGCACCAATCCGAATCCCACTTGTCTTAAATGGAGACAAGGTTTCATAAGGAATAGAGTTCTTGTTGAGAGTGATATTAACTTCATCCAACAAGTTTTGCGCCACTTTCCCATTTTCAACGACTTTAGTGACGTCGACAAGGAAAAGGTGGTTCTCTGTTCCGCCTGAAATAACGCGGAAATCAGGATCTTGCAAGAAGACATCAGCCATGGCCTGACTGTTCTTAATCACGTTAGCTGCATACTCTTTAAAGGCAGGATCCAGCGCTTCTTTGAAAGCGACAGCTTTGGCTGCAATGACATGCTCCAACGGTCCTCCTTGAATACCAGGGAAAATAGCAGAGTTAATCTTCTTAGCTAATTCCTCATCATTGGTCAAGATTAGGCCTCCACGAGGGCCACGAAGGGTCTTGTGAGTGGTCGTTGTCGTGATATGAGCATAAGGAACTGGACTTGGATGGAGACCTGCTGCCACGAGACCAGCAATATGGGCCATATCAACCATGAGCTTAGCTCCTACTGCATCTGAAATCTCACGGAATTTTGAGAAATCAATAATATGAGAGTAGGCTGAGGCACCAGCAACGATGAGTTTTGGCTTCACTTCTTGGGCTTGTTTTAAGATGGCATCAAAATTCAAGAGCTCTGTTTCAGGATCTACACTATAAGACACAAAGTTATAGGTTTGACCAGAGAAGCTCACAGAAGCTCCGTGCGTCAAATGTCCACCGGCAGCTAGATCCATCCCCATAACAGTATCACCAGGCTCAATCAAGGCCATATAGGCAGCGCAGTTTGCCTGACTTCCTGAATGCGGTTGAACGTTGGCAAATTTAGCACCAAAGATTTCTTTGGCCCGTTCAATCGCGAGACTTTCGACCACATCGACCACATCTGTCCCGCCATAGTAACGACGGCCAGGATAGCCTTCAGCATACTTATTGGTCAGAATAGACCCTTGAGCAGCCATCACTGCCTTAGAGACGACATTTTCAGAAGCAATCAACTCAATATTGTTTTGTTGACGCTCTTCTTCTTTAGCGATCGCATTCCATAGGTCTGCATCATAGTCTTTGTAATCTTCTTTATCAAAAATCATCGGTCTACTCCTTTATAAAAATTATTTATGTACATTATCACTGAGGAAGTTCATCTTCCTCAAAAGAAAGCTCTGGGACTTGTGCAAGCAAGTCAGCTTTCGTAATCGAACCTTGTCGTAAAATCCTCGCTTTGGCCCCAGAAATATCTAGGATAGTCGAATCTTGGCCAGTAAGGAAAGCATCATCCTCAAAGCCAGGAATTACCTGATCAAATTCTTTTACAATAGCTTCATACTTTGTTCCGCTAGCGTGTCCAGATAGATTTGCAGAAGGACCAACTAAAGGACCATGTTTACGAATTAATTCCAAGGTTTTTGGATGGGCTGGCATCCGAAAGCCAACCGTAGACATCCCTGAATGAATCCATTCTGGCACATTTTCATTTGCCTGAAGAATAATAGTTAAAGGCCCAGGTAAAAACGAATCAATCAGTTTTGTTAAATAGCTAGGTTGATTTTTCGAATAAATTCGAATGACCTCTTCGTCAGATACATTCAAGTTCAGGGCTTTCTCTCTGGGTCTACGTTTTAATTCGTAAATATAATCAACTGCCTCTTGATCCAAAGCTTTAGCGAAAATACCATAGACTGTTTCAGTTGGCAGAATAACCGCACGTCCTGCTTCTAATTCTTTCTCAATGTGATCCATTTTCTACTACTACCATTCTATCTTGTCCAAATTGGTCTTTCAAGACTCGAACTTGTTTGTTAGGAAATACCTCTTGAAAAAGCTCTTTGACCTTGCTTCCTTGCTTATAGCCAATTTCTAGATAGATCTTTCCTTCTGGTGTTAAAACACTTGGTACTTGCCGGGCAATCTTTTCGTAGATAGCATAGCCATCACGGTCTGCAAAGAGAGCTAAGTGAGGTTCAGAGGCTAATACATTGGCTCCAACTTCTTCTACATCGTCCCGTGAGATATAGGGTGGATTGGAAACAATCAGGTCGTATGGACCTTCTAGATCATCTAGTACATCTGAAGACTTAAAGGAAACGACTGCTTCTAACTGCTGGGCATTTTCTTGAGCCAGCTCCAAAGCCTCCTGTGAGACATCACTAGCTTGAACCTGCCAGTTAGGTCTAGCGAGGGCTAAACTAATAGCAATGGCACCACTACCTGTTCCAATGTCCAGAACTCGTAGGGTTTCCCCATCGTTTTCCTCAAGTATGAGAGCCACCAACTCCTCAGTCTCTGGGCGTGGAATCAGCACACGCTCATAAACTGTAAAAGCATGGCCACAAAATTCTGCACTCCCAATAATATATTGGGCAGGGATGTGATGTTTCAACTGCTCAAAGATGGATAGAAGCAAGTCCTGATCCTCTACTTCCACTTCTTTTTGCAAGGCAAGGACAAAGTCTGTAAAGGTCCAGTTTTTTAAAGCTCGATACGCGAAGGAGAGGCTTTCTGCTTCCTCTCCAACGGCTATTAATTCTTCTTCATACTGGGCTAATAATGGTCCCAACAACATTATTTATTCAACTCTTCTAATTTTTGAGTTTGATCATACAAGACCAAAGCATCGACCACTTCATCTAATTTACCAGATAAGATGGTGTCCAATTTTTGAAGGGTCAAGCCAATCCGGTGATCAGTCACACGGTTTTGAGGGAAGTTGTAAGTCCGGATCCGCTCTGAACGGTCACCAGTACCGATAGTAGACTTCCGCTCAGCGTCTTGCTCGTCTTGGGCAATCTGAGCAAAGTGGTCAGCCACACGCGCACGGATGATCTTCATGGCTTTTTCACGGTTCTTCTGTTGCGTCCGTTCTTCTTGCATCTCGACCTTGATGTTGGTAGGCAAGTGGACGATACGAACGGCTGTTGCAACCTTATTGACGTTCTGTCCACCCGCACCAGATGCGTGGTAGATGTCAATCCGAAGGTCTTTTGGATCAATGTCGTACTCGACTTCTTCGATTTCTGGCATGACCAGAACGGTTGCTGTAGAGGTATGGACACGACCTTGGCTTTCTGTCACAGGAACCCGTTGCACCCGGTGGGCACCAGATTCATACTTGAGTTTTGAATAAACTGATTGACCAGAAACCATGGCTACGACTTCTTTGATCCCACCAACGCCATTGTAGGAAGCTTCCATGACTTCAAAGCGCCAGCCTTGGCTTTCCGCGTATTTTTGGTACATTTGTAAGAGGTCGCCAGCAAACAATTGTGCTTCGTCTCCTCCTGCTGCCCCACGGATTTCCAAGATAATGTTCTTGTCATCGTTTGGATCTTTTGGAAGAAGTAAGATCTTCAGTTTTTCTTCGTACTCTTCTTTTTCAGCCTTAGCATCCTTAAGCTCTTGCTTGGCCATTTCTTCCAAGTCCGCATCGTCGCCTGCTTCCTTAATCATTTCTTCAGCGTCAACAATGTTTTGAAGGACTTGCTTGTACTCACGGTATGCTGTCACCGTATCACGAGTGGAAGCCTCTTCTTTTGAAAGCTCCATAAATCGTTTGGTATCAGAGACCACATCGGGGTCACTCAATAATTCTCCTAACTCTTCGTATCGGTCTTCTACAGCTTGTAGTTGATCATAGATATTCATGTTTGCTCCTTAATTATTGGTTGTTAGATCATAGATTGCTACAATTTCGTTTTCTATGATTTCGCCAGTTTCTTTAAATCCATAATGGAGATAGCAAGATCTCGCTTGATTATTTTCCGGTTCATAAGATAACCAAAGACTTGTTGCTTTTCCAGCTGGCTCTGTTCGAACAAAGTTAATGACTGCATCCATAGTCGGTTTAAAATAGCCTAAACCTTGAAATCGTTTATCGATCATAAAACGAAATAACAAGTAGTTTCCCTTGCTGATCCCAATTTTCTGGTCATAGGCAATCATAACAAAACCAACTAATACTTCCTTATCATAAACTGCTAAGGGAACTATAAAATCACCATTTTTATCATATACATAGGCTTCAGCTAAACTAATGGAATTGGATGCAATAAAATTCCTTTGATTTGGATGAACTTCTAGATTTAAAACGTCAAAATAATTCTCTATTGTAATTTCTTTTAAACAAATAGACATTATTATCCTCTCTAAAACGTTCTAGACGCTTTCGGTTGGTATGTCTGGATTAAAATAATGCTTGCGGCATACGGAGATATAGGTCTCGTGTCCACCAATCTGGATCTGCTCTCCATCGTAGACAGGTTTGCCCGCTTGGGTACGCAAGACCATGGTCGCCTTGCGGGAACAGTATTGGCAGATGGTTTTGATCTCCTCAATTTTGTCGGCTAACAAGAGGAGGTGTTTGGAACCTTCAAAGAGTTCATTTCGGAAATCATTTTTGAGGCCAAAAGCCATGACCGGCACATCCAGTTCATCCACGACCCTTGCCAAGTCATAGACATGGTGTCGTTTCAAAAACTGGGCTTCATCGATTAAGACACAGTAAGGTTTGATCGTTTGGTTTTTAATAAAGCCAAAGATATCCGTATCGTCTTCAATCGCAACAGCTTCTCGTTTCATACCGATCCGGCTAGAAACTACTCCTACTCCATCTCTGGTATCGATTGCCGAGGTCATGATGACGACGCTCTTGCCTTGCTCTTCATAATTATGGGCCACCTTCAAAATCTCAATGGTTTTCCCCGAGTTCATAGTCCCATATTTATAATATAATTGTGCCATTTTCCTTCTGTTCTCTCTAAAATGTGTTTCATTATCATTTTACCATAATTTTGCTAAGCTTTGTATCCCAAAATGTGATAAAATAGTCCTATAAAAAATTTAGGAGGTGGCCATATGCCATTTGTACGAATTGACCTATTTGAAGGACGCACCTTGGAACAAAAGAAAGCCTTGGCCAAGGAAGTAACCGAAGCTGTTGTCCGCAATACAGGCGCTCCTCAGTCAGCTGTTCACGTCATCATTAACGATATGCCCGAAGGAACCTACTTCCCTCAAGGTGAAATACGCACCAAATAATGGTTCCACTAAAAAAGCCTTTCTTGCTTGTGATATCACATAGCAGGAAAGGTTTTTTCTTTTTTTTCTTGTGCTTGACGTTCTGCTTTCCGTTCTTCGAATTCTTCGTCACTCATCAAGGTTCCGCCGACATTGGCTGATTTGGCAAAGGCTGTATAGCGACGCAACCAACCGCTGGAGATTTTTGATTTGAAAGGTTTCAAATGTTTGCGACGTTCTGCAAGAGTGGCATCATCGACAAATAGATCAAGGGTGCGGTTTGGTAGGTCGATCACGATTTCATCCCCATCTTCGATTAGGGCGATATTCCCACCTTCTGCTGCTTCTGGAGAAACATGACCAATAGCAATCCCACGAGTAGCTCCTGAGAAACGACCATCCGTAATGAGAGCCACATCCTTACCAAGACCGCGTCCGACAATCTTAGAAGTTGGCGCAAGCATCTCTGGCATACCAGGACCACCTTGCGGACCTTCATAACGAATGACAACGACATGTCCCTTCTTGACTGTTCCATTGTCAATCAACTCAAGGGCTTGATCTTGTGAATCGCAACAAATAGCCTTACCGCGGAAAGTGGTCACAGACGGATCGACGCCACCGACCTTGATAACAGCTCCATCCTGAGCGATATTTCCGTAAAGGATCGACAAACCACCTACAGGTGAAATCGGATGCTCGATTGGATGGATAATTTCTTCATTTTTGATTTCAGCACCAGCTACGTTTTCTTTCAAGGTTTTACCAGTAACTGTGATACGATCACCCTTAATGGCACCTTTTTTGATCAACTGATTGATAATGGCTGGAACACCACCAGCTTCATGCACATCATGCATAGTATAAACACTTGAAGGGGCAATTTTAGAAAGATAAGGTGTCTTCTTAGCAATCTCGTTGATATCTTTGAGATCATAGTCAATCCCTGCTTCACGCGCAATAGCGAGCGTATGAAGCACCGTATTGGTTGAACCACCCATGGCCATATCGAGCGCAAAAGCATCATCGATGGCTTCTTTGGTCACGATATCCCGTGGACGGATACCCTTTTTAATATTCTCTACCAATTGTTTGGCTGCTTGACGAACCAATTCCCGGCGTTCATCTGAAACAGCTAGGATGGTACCATTTCCTGGAAGAGCAAGGCCTAATACTTCCATCAAACAGTTCATGGAATTGGCAGTAAACATACCAGAGCAAGAGCCACAAGTTGGACAGGCATTTTTTTCCAAGAAATCCAGCTCATCCATGCTCATATCACCAGCTTGATAAGTACCTACAGCTTCAAACAAACTTGAGAGCGTCGCTTGATGCCCCGTCATGTCAACGCCGCCCTTCATGGGTCCACCAGAACAAAATACGGCTGGCACATTGGTCCGCACGGCTGCTAAAATCATTCCTGGTGTAATCTTATCACAGTTGGGAATATAGAAAACACCATCAAACCAGTGGGCATTGATGACTGTTTCAGCAGCATCTGCGATCAACTCGCGAGATGGCAAACTATAACGCATCCCGATATGGCCCATCGCAATCCCATCATCGACACCGATGGTGTTAAATTCAAAAGGAATCCCACCAGCCTCGCGGATAGCCTCCTTAGCAACATCTGCTAATTCACGCAGGTGGACATGGCCTGGAACGATATCAATATAGGAGTTACAAATGGCAATAAAGGGCTTTTGCATATCCTTTGCTGATTTTACTTGCCCTGTTGCATAGAGGAGACCACGCGCTGGTGCTCGGTCGATCCCCATTTTGATCATATCACTTCTCATCTTGTTCTCCTTCTAGTTCTTCATTTCTACCTCCTAATCTTACCACTTTGACATCAATTGTCAAGAACTTTCAGAAAATTTATAATATTCACGGTACACAAAAAGCCTGGTTTCCCAGACTTCTTTTTAGTTTGTTTGCTTTTTTTCGATCTGCCAGAGCCGAAGTTGGTAACAAATTCCACTTACGACAAGGCTAGAAATAAGGCCGATCCAATAAGCATATGGACCCAAGTTGGTCACATGGTCAAGGAAAATCCCTAGTGGGATAGAAATGCACCAATAACTAAAGACTCCTAATAAGAAAGGAACCGTTGTATCCTTATAGCCCCGCAAAATCCCTTGTAGGGGTGCTGCGAAGGTATCGGCTACTTGGAAAAAGAGGCTATAGGTCATGAAAATAGCTGTTTGTTGCACAAAGACTGGGTCCTTGCCGTATAGCCCTGCCAGTTGGAAGCGGAATGTATAGAGAAAGACGAGGGTGACAATCGCAAAGCCAAAGGCTGTCAGTCGTCCCAAACGGCAATATTGTTTGACCACTTCTGGTCTTCCTGCTCCCAGTTCGTAAGATACGATAATCGCCATGGTACTGGAGATACTAACCGGGAAAGCATACATCAGGGTTGAAAAATTCATGGCTGATTGGTGACTCGCAATGGTAAGTGATGGGAATTTTGCCATTAACAAACCAACCAGCGAGAAGATGATAACTTCTGCAAAAACAATTCCACCGATTGGAAGCCCAAGTCGCAATACTTCTTTCATCCCTTTAAAATCATAAGGCTGTGGCTTCCACAATTGGAAAGGTGCTACCTTGGGATGCTTGCACAAGATCAAAACCGCAATGGCCAACAAGACCCAGTAGGCCAGAGAGGTTCCAAGACCTGCTCCTGCTCCTCCCATCTCAGGAAAACCAAATGCCCCATAGATCAGGATATAGTTAAAACAAGCATTGAGAGGCAAAAGCAAGAGCATCAAGTACATGGATAGACGCGTCATTCCCAAAGTATCGAGGAAGGTCCGCACGATACTAAAGAGCAACAAAGGTAAGATTCCTAGAGAAAGGAAATATAAGTAGCGAATGGCTATTTGGGCAACAACATTTTCTAAACCGATCTGCTTGAGAATCATGGGTGCAATCCCCCAAACAAAGCCTATTAAGAGAATGGCCATACCAAATGACAGATAGAGGAATTGGTAAAAATCGCCAGCAATCCGTTCTTTATTTCCCTTGCCTAAGTGATGCCCAACAATCGGTGTCAGAGCAGAGACAATCCCGGTCAGGAAAGTAAAAAATGGATTCCACAGACTGGTAGCTGTAGAAACCCCAGCCAAATCAAGGGTCCGGTACTGACCGGTCATGGCTGTATCGACAAAGCTGGCTGAATAATTGGCCAATTGGTAGATCAAAATCGGCAAAAACAGACTCAAAAACAAGCGTAGGCGCTCTTTAAAGTGATAGGTTAAATACATGATTCTAACTCTCTTCTCATCAAATAAGATTTTCTCCTCTTCCACTCTACTATATGTTTTCTTAAAAGTCAAAAAAACCGAAGATCCAAGGACCTCCGGTAAATTTGAGATAATTATTTATTGCGGTTTAAAATCGCATTGAGAACGATCGCTAAGACACTTGCGACGACAATTCCGTTTGCAAAGAACATTTGGAATCCTGTTGGAAGGCCGTTAAAGAGGGTACTGTTATTCAAGCCAACCCCCGCTGCAATCGATACAGCTGCGATGAGGAAATTATGCTCATTGTGTTCAAAATCAACACGCGCAAGAATCTGCATCCCTTGAATAGATACAAAACCAAACATGACCAGCATCGCTCCACCAAGAACTGGGCTTGGGATGATTTGTGCTAAAGCTCCAAACTTAGGAAGGAGACCGAGTAGAACAAGGAAACCAGCCGCATAATAGATTGGAAGACGAGTCTTGATACCAGACAATTTCACTAAACCAACGTTTTGTGAGAATCCAGTGTAAGGGAAGGTATTGAAGATACCACCGAGAAGAACGGCCAACCCTTCAGCACGATAGCCATTACGGAGGCGCATGCTATCAATCGGATCTTTGGTAATATCTGAAAGTGCAAGATAAACACCTGTTGATTCGACCATGGAAACTGTCGCTATGATACACATCATTAAGATTGAAGTGATTTCAAACTTAGGAGCTCCAAAGAAGAATGGTGTTGGAACGTGAACCACTGGTGCTTGCGATACAGGTGTGAAATCCACCAAGCCCATAGAAGCCGCAATAGCAGTTCCTACAATCAATCCAATCAAGATAGAGATAGACTTGATAAAGCCAGTCGTATAGATATTGACCACCAGAATGATGAGAATGGTGATCACGGCTAAAATCAGACTTTGCACCGTTGGTTTGGCTGCGTTATTCCCCATATTCCCAATCGCAACTGGAATCAAGGTCAAACCAATGGTCGTAATGACAGATCCCGTCACAATGGATGGGAAGAGGTTGGCGATTTTCGAGAAGAATCCTGAGACCAGAACCACGTAAATCCCTGAAACAATCAAGGCACCAAACATGGCACCACTACCATGGCTAGCCCCAATCATGCTGAGAGGTGCCACAGACTGGAAGGCAACCCCAAGGACGACCGGAAGACCAATCCCAAAGTATTTATTGAACTGCACTTGCAGGAAGGTCGCTACCCCACACATGAAGATATCTGTAGAGATGAGGTAGGTCAGCTGATGAGCGTTGTAGCCCAAAGCTCCCGCGATCATGATCGGCACCAAAATTGATCCCGAATACATGGCCAAAAGGTGTTGCAAGCCTAAAATGGCTGCCTGTGAATGGCTTTCTTGTTTTTGCATTAGATGTCTGCCTCCTTAAATACAACCTGACCATTTTCAAAACGGTCCAAACGTGCGAGGGATACAACTGGATATCCCAACTCTTCTAATAATCCCCGTCCATCTTGGAAGGATTTTTCAATGACGATCCCAACGGCTTCTACTTGAGCACCAGCTTGTTCGATGATCTGAATCAAGCCCTTAGCTGCTTGGCCATTTGCTAGGAAATCATCAATAATCAAAATCTTATCTGCTGGATCTAAAAATTTACCAGCAATTGAAACCGTACTGGTGACTTGCTTGGTGAAGGAATAAACCTCAGCTGTCAAAATCCCCTCATTCATGGTGATGTTTTTCGCTTTCTTCGCAAAAATTATAGGGACATCTAGTGCTTCCGCTACATAAAGGGCTGGCGCGATCCCAGACGCTTCAATGGTGACGACTTTGGTAATACCCGCATCTTTGAACCGGTCCGCAAAGGTCTGGCCAATTTCTTTCATGAGTTTGAAATCCACTTGGTGGGTCAAAAAGGAGTCCACCTTGAGGATATTCTCACCTAAAACGTTGCCATCTTTTAAGATGCGTTCTTCAAGTAATTTCATACTTCCTCCTACTTTCTATAAAATCCGTTACTTATTCACTAAACACAAAAAGGCCTGCAAAGCAAGCCTTGAATATCCTCTCACAAAAGGATTTATCTCGACTTACTTATTGTTAGGTGTTCCGGCACCTTGTAGAAACATCACGCCCATCCGTGAAATAAATAAGTAATTCAATTAGTGTGCATCGCCATTCCAGATGGAATTCTTAACGATCACATAGTCAACATGTTTCAAATCTGCTAATCTCCGGCCTCCAGCATACGAGATCGAACTTTGCAAATCTTGTTCCATTTCTGTCAAGGTGTCTTGCAAATGACCCTTGGCAGGCAATAAAATCTTCTTGCCTTCGACGTTCTTATAAGCGCCTTTTTGGTACTCTGAAGCAGATCCATAGTACTCTTTAAAAGACTCTCCATCAATCTCTACTGTTTTACCAGGACTTTCGATATGTCCTGCAAAGAGAGAACCGATCATGACCATAGACGCCCCGAAACGAATCGATTTGGCAATATCACCATGAGTCCGAATACCACCGTCCGCAATGATTGGCTTACGAGCTGCTTTTGAGCACCAGCGAAGAGCAGCCAATTGCCAACCACCTGTACCAAATCCAGTCTTAACTTTGGTGATACAAACCTTACCAGGGCCGATTCCGACCTTAGTCGCATCAGCTCCCGCATTTTCCAATTCACGAACAGCTTCAGGAGTTCCAACATTTCCAGCAATGACAAAGGTATCTGGCAATTCTTTCTTGATGTGTTGAATCATCCGAATGACACTATCCGCATGTCCGTGTGCGATATCAATAGTGATATACTCAGGAGCATCTGCCTTTAATTGACTCACAAAGTCGTATTCGTATTCCTTAACACCGACCGAAATGGAAGCGATCAAACCTTGCTCATGCATGCGTTTGACAAAAGGAATCCGACCCGCTTCATCAAAACGGTGCATGATGTAGAAATAACCACCACGCGCCAACTGCTCTGCCACATTCTCATCCAAGATTGTCTGCATATTTGCAGGAACCACTGGAAGCTTGAAGGTATGCTTTCCAAATTGGACGGTTGTATCTGCTTCTGACCGGCTATTGATGATACATTTGTTGGGAATCAACTGAATATCTTCATAGTCGAAAATAGGAAATTCATTTAACATAGATTGAAAAATCTCTTTTCTAAAAACTGACCTACCTATGCGCAAGCGCATCGCTACGTCTCTTGACGTTTCCTTGATAGATTATACCAAAGATACGGACTTAATGCAATGGGAATGATTTTATAGGAAATAACGTTCGGAAATTACAAAACAAAAACCCGTTTCAAAAAGAGAAACAGGTTTTATTTATGAACATTTTGGAGCCAATTGTTCACTTCTCTAGCTACAATTTCTGGCGCCTCTGTATACAGTTCGTGCCCCAAACCATCTAGCAAGGCTTGCTCGATCTGGGGATCTAGTTGATTCAGAGCTTCTTTTCTCCATTCAGGTTCTTCTTGGTACCGAGGCCCGATAAAAAGGACAGGCAGGTCTGCCAGTGGAATCTGGTAAGTCTTGATCTGACGCCGTAGACGCAATAAGGGCAAGACCTTTTCTAGATCCAGATTTAATTCATATTGTTCACTCGCTGGATTCCAGCGATAGCTAGCCTCTACCGTTTTTCGCGCTATAGGAGTAGGATCTGCTCCATCACCAAGTTCTGATAACACGGCTTCTTCTAAAGTTGCAAAGACTTGCTGCTGCATGAAGGACGCCGTTCCTTCTAGTTCTTCTTCAAGAGGCAGGATCTTTTCCATATCCAGATAACCCCCATCCAGGAGAATCAAAGCCTGAATCTGAGGAAACTCTGCAGCTAGGTAACGAGCCAAATCTCCACCCAAGGAATGCCCCAATAAACAGATCTCATTCGCCTGGCCAATCTGACCTTGAAACCAAGCACAAAGATCGTTTTCTGTCTGAATCATTTCCCTATAGGGATCTAGAAAAGTCACAGGAAAGCCTAGCTCTTCAATAAGTGGAGCCAGATGGTAGCCATTGCCACCTAGGCCACCAATAAAGTAATACTGCATGTGTTTTGTCCTTTCTTTTTCATTCTATTTCATTGGTTAGCGCTACTCTCTCGCGTCTCCTTTATGGAGTTCCGTATTATAAACAATTTCTGCACCAGGGCTTCCTTTATCATCCTTTACGACTCCTATTAACTGACCATCTTCTACTAATAATTCAATATTTTCATCTGTACTACTTGCCTCTGTGAGTATAGCTCTCTTAGGCAAATGCTCCTCATTTGAAACGTCTACAGGTTTGCCATTTGAGTCCAGTAACTCAATGACTTCATTGCCACCTCCATCAAAATCAAGAACAATGTCTGAAATCAATCCATAACTTAATGGAATAAATTTCTTTATTTTATCTCCCAGAGTAGCTTTATTTCCATACTTGTCATAGATCGTCGGACGCACATAGGCATTTGAGAATGTTGACCCTTCTTCAGTAACGTAGATTGGGGAGAACTCAATCTTCTCAATCCCAGTATAGTGTTCTTTGATGTAGGTTCCGATTTGTTCTTCTAGCAAAAGAAAACCATGCTTATAGAGCTTTGTTGTTTTCGGTCCAAGATTCGGCTTCGTTAGTTTATTGTAGACAAAGTAACTACCGGATAGGATGAAAATAAAAATAGCAATGATCTTTACCCACTTTCTGCTCATCAGTCGCTCCTCCTTCTATCTACTTCAGTATAGCATATTTGGTTGGCTTTCCATCGCTATTCCTAACGAAACGGAATATAAAGATTTGAAATGTGGCGAAATTTTAAAGCATTTCACAGTCTCATGAAATACTTTTAAACTGTATTATTTTTATAT
>CABSRC010000041.1 GCA_902480035.1 uncultured Streptococcus sp.
CATTTATCCCGCCTCTGCCCCAATCAACTTTTAGATCATAGATCGACGGTTGTTCTTCTAATTTCTTGATCTTTAACTCAACATCATCTTGAAAAATTTCTCCTTTTGCTGTGAAAAGAATCCGCTTATTATTAGAGTCTTTCAAATCAGAATAATTATCTTTATCAATTTTTTGTAAATATAAGGTGAGATAATCGTTCCCATTATAATATCCATAGCTATCAGGTACTTTCCCAAAACTACGGTATGTATTATCTTTACCTAATAAACGATAAATATCAAATTCTTTTTTTTGTCCTAAATGATTCAGGCTATAGCTAATTACTTTAAAAAATTCTTCTTCACCAATTAAAGGAGGAGTTTTTAAATCCCCAGTAAACAAAGAATGTTCCGAAAATGTTGTTACATAATCCTGACCAAAGTAAATATAACCTTCACTATTTTTTTGACTAACTAAAACAAATTTTTGATCGTCAAAAACTTGAATGTTCAAATGTGTTGCAGGATTCTCATCGTTATATTTAGCACTGTTTGATTCTAAATAAGAATGTCCCCATTGATAGGCTAG
The DNA here is from genome assembly GCA_902480035.1 of uncultured Streptococcus sp. Taxonomy (GTDB): domain Bacteria; phylum Bacillota; class Bacilli; order Lactobacillales; family Streptococcaceae; genus Streptococcus. Next base: position 569 of record CABSRC010000041.1, read on the forward strand.
CACTACAGCTACAAAACTTGCTAGGAAGATGCATACCATTTTGCAGTGTCGCTTCATACCACCAACTACTTTTTTCAAAGCCTACTCCTTTTCATTTGATAACTGTTGATAATCGAATAGATATAACAAACTTGAAATGACTGCTAGCACACTAGTTAAAGACGATACAAAAGGAACGAAACCAACTATAGAAGCAACGAAGAGAATTTTATGACTTTTCTTATTTACTTTTGGATTTTCATTATAGTTGGCCATTGCAAGTATAGAGATACCAAGATACAAGAGACTGATTGTATTGATTACCAATCCCCAATCACCTTTTTCAACCAGCTCAGGAACAGCATGAACGAAAGTCCACTCCCAGCGTTGAAAAGAGGCATAGCTGATTACGATCGCTCCTAAAATCCCAATAATCCCATTCATTAGCAACATATTATATGATTTCATAAACTCATTACTTTCTTGACCCATAATCCTTCATAAACATGAGAAATTGATTTTCTCTCATTTCATCACTTGTCCAACAGACTACTCTAATTCTTCTTCAAATAATCAATAGCGTCTTGAAGGGTTTTGACGGGCACAATTTTCATCTTCGAATGAATTTGTTTTGCTGCATCTTTAGCGGTTTCGTAGTTTGATTTAGCCTTGGGATTGGCTTTCTTTTCTTCTTTGGAAACAGGGTTATTAGGGGCAAAGAAAATTTCTGCTCCTTCTTTATCTGCTGCAACGACTTTCTTGTCAATCCCACCGATATCGCCAACCGTTCCATCTTGGTTAATGGTTCCTGTCCCAGCAATATGGCGTCCCTGACGAAGGTCCGGTTCTGCCACTTGAGTGTAGATGGCTAGGCTAAACATCATACCGGCACTTGGGCCACCGATGCCAGCTGTCGCAAACTGGACAGGAACATCGCCTTTGGCTTCAGTTCGGTCGATCAGGCTAATCCCAATTCCGTTTTTCCCATTGGTCAATTTGATGATCTTCCCATCTGCGGTCTTGGTTTGTCCATCTTCAATGTAGGTCACCGAAACGGGGTCGCCAATTTTTTGAGAACCAACATAGTCAATCAATTCTTTGGAACTCTTAAAGGTCTTGCCATTCACACCGGTGACGGTATCCGCAATGTTCAAGACCCCTTTAAAGGTCGAGTCATCTGCTACCTGCATGACATAGACTCCTAGAAAGTCCATCTGGGTTTCTTTGCCAGCTGTCTTCAATCCTTGGTAGATGGCCATATTTTGCGAGGTTTCCATATAGAATTGGTTAATTCGCGTGAATTCTTGACTCGAACTACCACCGGTCATATCCTTGGCAGAGTAGATATCTGTAAAAGGCGTTGCCCAAGCATAGATCAAATCAGCCGGAGTTGCTTCTTTCACCGCTACGGTCACAAAATCATAGGTTCCTGACTTGGTATCCGCTTTTCCATCGACTGTCATGACTGTCCGAATATCTTCGGCAGTTCCCGGCATCTCAATATAATAGGGAAGGCGAATCATAAAAGCAGCTAGCAAGAGAAGCAAGAAAAAAACTCCTGCAATCGGCCATCGGTATTCTTTCAACCGTCCTTTTTTCTTTTTAGGGGTCAAGCTTGGTTTATTCGCTTGTGTCATCTTTAATTTCCTCCATTACACTCTCTGGGACATAAGGTGAGATATCCTGCTGAAAAGCCAGCAACTCTCGAATACGCGTCGAACTAATGGCCTGGTAAGGAGGCTGGGCGTAGAGATAAACCGTCTCCAATTCAGGTGCCAACTGGTGGTTAAAATAATCCATATTGGCTTCGTAAACTAGATCCTGTGCATTGCGCAAGCCCCGGATCAAGGTCACCACACCAAGATTGCGCGCCACAGTCACAGCCAATTCTTGGGTCGACGTCACAATTTCAACATTTTCCAAATGAGCCAAGGCCCCTTCCACCATGCGCACGCGCTGCTCAATAGAAAAGAGCCCGACTTTTTCCGGATTATAAAAAATTCCGACATAGACACGGTCAAACAAGCGGCTCGCCCGCTCAATCAATTGCACATGCCCAATGGTAATCGGATCAAACGATCCTGTAAACAATCCAGTTCTATCTGACATATACTGTTACCTTACTAATTCCATAGATTTTTTCTTTCCAGATTCCCACTTGTCCGATTTCCTCAGGAAGTTCTACATGTTTATCGGTTTCGCACACAATCATGATGTTTTCTGATAAGAGATGGCGCTCGCACAAGGTTTCGATATCGCGGACAATCTCTTCCTTGGCATAAGGCGGGTCTAAGAAAACCAGATCAAAGGTGCCCGTTAGAAGCCCCAAGGCTTGCTTGGCCTCCATTTTTAGTAGTTGAAAGCGTTCCTTTTCCTTGGTCATAGCAATATTAGCTGCTACGATTTCCTGCGCTCGACGGTCTCTTTCCACTAGAACCGCCTCTGACATGCCTCGAGAGACTGCCTCAATAGAGAGGCCACCGCTTCCTGCATAGAGATCCAGCACTCTTCCGCCATCAAAGTAAGGACCAATCATATTGAACATAGCCCCTCTGACCTTATCAGAAGTCGGCCTGGTTGTTTTTCCTTCAAGTGTTTTGAGGGGACGTCCCCCATAGGTTCCAGATACTATTTTCATAGGGATCATTATACCAAAAAAAATCAGAAAATTGCGATTTGATATGGTCAAGCGACAATTAAAAGAGGCTGGGACAAAAGTCCTAGCCTCTCAATTGTTTTTGGATTTTCGAGCAAGACGCAGTGGTTGAGTGGGCTCTACTACGCTGATTTCATCAGCTTTTACAGCCCTACTCAACTGTGCGGAGGCGGGACGACGAAATCGAATTCTAACGAATTACCGATTTCTGTCCCACTCTCTTTCTTTCCTTATAGGATATTTTCATATTCATCGCGGACAGATTGCGGCCAGACACTAGTTTGGACTTCACCGATATGTTTCTTACGAAGCAAGAACATGGCCAAACGAGATTGCCCGATTCCTCCACCAATTGTGAGTGGGAAGAGACCATTTAACAAGGCCTTGTGCCACTCTAATTGGAGACGATCTTGATCTCCTGTAATCTCAATTTGACGGCGAAGCGTTTCCTCATCGACACGGATTCCCATTGAAGACAACTCAAAGGCTGAACCTAGGACATCATTCCATACAAGGATATCACCATTCAATCCCTTGTAGCCATTTTCAGATTCTGTTGTCCAGTCATCGTAGTCAGGTGCGCGTCCATCATGTGGTTTGCCATCTGCAAGCTCTCCACCAATCCCGATCAAGAAAACGGCTCCGAATTCTTTGGCAATGGCATTTTCACGCTCTTTTGGAGTTAAATCTGGATAGCGTTCCACCAATTCTTCTGTGTGAACAAAGGTAATTTGTTTTGGAAGAACTGATTCAATATCATAGCGCGCTTCTACTGCTAGTTCTGTTAAGCGAATTGCCTTGTAGATCTTTTCAACCGTTTCTTTGAGGTAGGCGATATTGCGTTGACCATTTGGGATGACTTTTTCCCAGTCCCATTGGTCTACATAAACGGAGTGAATGGCGTCTAGTGAATCTTCATCTGGACGAAGGGCCTTCATATGGACAAAGAGGCCTTCGCCTTCTCCAAAACCAAAACGCGCCAAGGTATGGCGTTTCCATTTTGCGAGTGAATGCACGACTTCATAAGTCTCATCAGGAATTTGAAGGACCTTTACGGATACCGGATGTTCAATCCCAGAAAGGTTATCCTGCATCCCATCTCCGACCTTGCTCAAAATTGGCCCTTGGACTTCAATGATGTCCAATTTATCTTTTAAATACTGCGTAAACGTCGTTTTAACAAACGAAATTTCTTTTTGTTGGTGGATAAAACTTTTTTTCATATAGTTCCTCATTTATAGACATTTTAGAATTGATTATACTCCTTTTTCAATCAAAATCAAGTCTTTTCATTCGTTTTCAACTGAATTTTTCTCTTGCAAAAAGGATTCATTTTTGATAAACTGTATGTAACTTTTAAAACGTTACATAGGAGAAGCGACATGTTTGATGCAAAAAAACTAAAAGAAAGACGCCTGGAAAAAGGCTTGACCCAAGCAGATGTCTACGAGGATCTCAAGATTTCTCGCAAGACTTACTCCAGTTGGGAGAATGGCTTAGCGGAGCCACACGAAAAAAATCTCAGGAGGTTGGCCAAGCGCCTCTCCGTTAAAGAGGACTACTTTATTAACAAAGACTCCGCACTCTACACCTACCCTTTATTAACCCCACCTCATCAAAAGAAAGTCGACCAGTTGGCCAGCCAGTTATTTGAACAGCAGCAAAAAGTTGTTTCCTTGACTGCTTATAAGGTTCTTTCGATTGAGTTGGCAGCCGGTTTAGGACACACCTTTTATGACAACGAAACGGACTATGAAACTGTCTATTTTGACCAAGAGATCCAGCACGATTTCGCTTCTTGGGTATCAGGTGATTCGATGGAACCTCTCTATCCCAACGGCTCTGTTGCCCTCATGAAGCAGACTGGCTTTGACTATGATGGGGCTGTCTACGCCCTCATCTGGAATGGAAAGACCTATATCAAGAAAGTCTATCGGGAGGCTGAAGGCTTGCGCTTAGAATCCATCAACCCTGACTACGATGATTTATTTGCTCCCTATGAAGACGAGCCCAAAATCGTCGGCATTGTGGTCGGGCATTTTCTCCCACTCGAGGTTTAAATATGCTATTTGATTATTCACGTGAGCCTCATTCTGATATTGCTTTTGTGGATATGAAAAGTTTTTATGCTAGCTGTGAATGTGTCCGTCTGGGGCTCAACCCCTTGACGACTTCCCTTTGCGTCATGAGTCGAAGCGACAATTCTGCTGGCCTGATTTTGGCGAGCTCTCCCGTTTTCAAACAAGTCTTCGGCAAGAAAAATGTCAGCCGTAGCTACGACCTACCTTTTGATCTCAAGACCAGAAAATTTAATAGCTACGTCGCTAAAAAACAAGGATTGCCAACAGATCCAGCCTTTATTGCATCCATTGAATCTTGGGCCAAGAGGACCCTGATTGTGCCACCACGCATGAATGCCTACATTCAGGTCAATATGGAGATTCAGAAGGTTTTTCAGGAATTTGCGGCACCAGATGATATTTTCCCTTACTCGATCGACGAAGGCTTTATCGATCTGACTTCTTCCTTAAATTATTTTATTCCAGATTTCTCCCTCTCTCGAAAGGAAAAACTGGATCTCCTTTCTGCTAGAATCCAAAAAAGGATCTGGCAGGAAACTGGAATCTACTCTACCATCGGCCTCAGCAACGCCAATCCCCTTCTTGCCAAGCTAGCCTTGGACAATGAAGCCAAGCATTGCCGAAATATGCGCTCCAACTGGTCCTATGAAGATGTAGAAAGTAAGGTCTGGAAACTGCCCCAGCTCACTGATTTTTGGGGCATTGGACGTCGGACTGAAAAACGATTGCAAGGGATCGGGATCACGTCGATTGCTGAACTGGCTCAGGCTCATCCCGATCTCTTAAAGAAAGAATTCGGAGTCATGGGGCTTCAACTGTGGTTCCATGCTCATGGCATTGATGAAAGCAATGTCCACAAGCCTTATCGTCCGAAGTCACGAGGCATTGGCAATTCTCAAATCTTGCCCTATGACTACCACCTACAAACAGACATTGAACTGGTGTTTCGTGAGATGGCTGAACAGGTGGCTATCCGCTTGCGACGGAAAAAAAAGAAGACCCAGCTAGTCTCCATTCATGCCTCCTACTCCAAAATCGAGGGGCTTCCGTCCATTCATTGTCAGCAAAAGATTGAACCCACGCAATCCACCAAGGTTTTATCCGATACTGTTCTGCGGCTCTTTCGCTCCAAGTACGAAGGCGGAGCCATTCGGCAGATTGGTGTTTTTTATGGCGAACTTGTCGAGGAGTCCCTCCAACTTTTTTCTCTCTTTGATGATCCAATAGCCCTAGAAAAAGAGGAAAAACTCCAGCAGACCATTGACCGCATTCGGGACCAATTTGGCTTTACCTCTCTTCAGAAAGGCTCCTCACTACTAGAAAACTCACGCGCCATTGCTCGCAGTAAACTAACTGGCGGACATTCCGCAGGAGGCTTAGATGGATTAACATGATCGACCGTTCTTATCTCCCTTATCAATCCGCACGCGAATTTCAAGACCGTGGCATGGCCAAATGGGCTGGCTTCTTTTTATCTGAGCACACAACTGCCCTGCATACAAAAGAAATTGACCGCAGTCAACTCAACGTTCTTCCTCTTTCTGAGCAGATCCAGCTCCTGGAGCAGGCCTTCCAACAACAAACGACGATCTCGATCACGACTCTAGAGGGGAATCAATTTGCAACCTACACAGGTTCGATTCACACCTTATCTGCTTCTGAACTTCTTCTCAAAAGCGATGGCCACTACCACCGCCTCCTTCTGACCTCTATCATTTTTATTGAAGCTGAGGAAACACCGTATGAAACCTATTCAGACTAAACACGAATTACAATTTGATTATTTTTCAGAGAATTACCACCAATTTGAGACAGACTTTTACAAGTGGGCGGCTACTTCTACGCCACTTGTATTTTTAGAAGACGATATCCTCCACTCTATGGCGGCAGGCCAGCGAAACTACTTTCGTCTTCACCATACTAAAAGTCGAGATCATCGAGACCACTATTTCTATTTTAAGGTTTCCACACTCTCCCAATCACCCCTGACCCGTATTTACGCTTATACAGGACATTTCTTACAAAAAAAGGATAGCTTGATCTGAGAAGCTATCCTTTTATTTAATTTTTAATTTCACTACAGTCCGTACGAGTGATTAGAATCCATCTACGTTGGTGTAGATTTTTTGTACGTCTTCATCGTCTTCAAGAACGCTATAAAGTTTTTCAAATGTTTCCAAATCTTCACCTGACAACTCAACTTCTGATTGAGGAATCATTTCCAATTCAGTTACTTGGAATTCTTCAACACCTGATTCACGTAAAGCAACGATCGCTTTGTGAAGATCAGTTGGAGCAGTGTAAACAGTGATGCTTCCTTCTTCTGCTTCAACATCATCTACATCCACATCTGCTTCAAGCAAAAGCTCAAAGATGGCATCCGCATCATCACCTGCAAAGACAATAACACCCTTGTTGTCAAAGAGGTAAGATACAGAACCAGAAGCTCCCATGTTCCCACCGTTTTTACCAAAAGCCGCACGGACATTGGCAGCTGTACGGTTAACGTTTGACGTCAAGGTATCAACGATCAACATAGAACCATTTGGTCCGAACCCTTCGTAACGCCCTTCTGTAAAGGTTTCGTCAGTGTTTCCTTTTGCCTTATCGATCGCTTTATCAATCACGTGTTTTGGCACTTGCGCTTGTTTAGCGCGGTCAATAACGAATCTCAAAGCAGTATTTAGTTCTGGATCTGGTTCACCCTTTTTAGCAGCTACATAGATCTCCACACCAAATTTGGCATACACTTTTGAGTTGGCACCATCTTTGGCAGTTTTCTTGGCAACAATATTGGCCCATTTACGTCCCATGAGGATTCTCCTTAAATTTTTTCAAATTATTTTCAATCTTTAACATTATATCACAAATCATCGAAGTTAGACTAGATTTTTCTATTTTTAGAAAGGGGATTTTATAGGAATTTTCTTCGAGTTGGGAATTTTAAATAGCTATCCTAACTATCAAAAAATCCTCTTTCAAAGACTTAATAATGATCTTTAAAAGAGAGGAAAGCGACACCTGACTCATCTAGCATATAAATCAGGCGATTCTCTGCATCAATCCGTCTTGACCATGCCCCTTGAAAGTCATATTTCAAAGGCTCAGGCTTACCAATTCCAGCGAATGGATCCCTTTGAATCTCTTTGATAAGGGTATTGATTCGCTTCAGTGTTTTTTTGTCCTGACCTTGCCAGTAACAATAATCCTTCCAGGCATCTTCTGTAAACTTGAGTAACATCCGTTACCCCTCAATCTCATGGAGTTGAACCTGACCAGCTCGGACTTCTGCCATGCCCCGCAGGACCTTATCTGACAATTCCTTGTTCTGAGCTAGTCTCAGGGTTTCTTGTAGGCTGTCCCACTCGCTCTTAGAGATGACCACAATATCTTCGTCTGGATTCTTATTCACGACCGTCAAAGGCTCAAACTCATCATTCACCTTCTTCATATAATCCTTCAAATGATTGCGAAATGTTGAATAAACGACTGCTTCCATTGCCATACCTCATTCTACCTCTTTTCTATTATTATACATGAAAAAGAAAAACTTGTCAGGAACTTGTACAAGTTTTTCCTTCTCCAATTAATTATTCGTAAAAAATTTCTAAATTTGGTAAAAAAAATCTACTGTCTAAAGGAATTTTTAGACAGTAGATAAACACTGTTTCCGTGCATCATAAACTTCTTGCCTTACGTGAATGTGAGCAGAGAAAATTTACGTCAGATTGTTTATTCTTCCACCCTCACAGGCACTCGACCCCAGATCTGCTCTGGCAATTGGGGATTACCTAGCTGATACACCTGATCCGCTTGTTGGGTCAAAGCATCCCAAGGTTCCTTACCGATTCGAGTCACAATTTCTACTGATTTTTTCAAGCCTTTGAGGTGAGTTTGTCCCTTTGCGGAAAATCCTAAGACATGAATGGCGTCGGGAAGAGCTTGATCCATCGCCCCTACCAAGATGTAGGTCAAGATGCGACGCACACGCGCCTTGGTATAGCGCTTGGTTGCGACTTTCTCCACCAGGTCTTCCACAGAACTAGCACTTCGAACCGCATCCTTTATCCGATTGGCCAGTTCCTCATTGACCTGAAAAATCTGTGTCAAATCCGGACGGGTTAGGATTTGATAACGGAGCAGTTGGTCATAATTCTCCCAAGATACCTGTGGAGCCGACTGAAAGAGTTGGCTATTGGGCATGAATCTAGCAACAAAGTCCTGATCTTCCTTGTGTAGGCGTAGACTAGTCGCAGAAGCATAGGCCACCTCTTTTTCTTCTGAATGGTAGCCCGCACCCTGGCGCTGGACGGGCTTAAGCACAATCCCCTTCCCAGCACAAGCCTTGGCATAAGCCAGCCCTAGAATATGATTGGGAGTATCCCCTGTGAACTCCACTCCAGCAAAGGTTTCCCACATTTTTTGCGTTTTCTGTGGATAGGATAAATCGCCTGAAAGACTTCGCAGGAAAGCTTCCATTTCCGCTTCTTTCTCCGAATAAACAGTCGCAATCGCTTGGTAATCTAAGACCTCTTCTGTCCCAAAAGTCAATTGGTCGATTCCTAGACGGGACAAGATTTCTACCGCTCCCTTAGCAAAATGATCAGCCGACTGAACAGCCACGAGAAAGGGGAGCTCAACCACCAGGTCCGCTCCATTTTTCAAAGCCATCTGGGCCCGTGTCCACTTGTCTACAATGGCAGGCTCCCCACGTTGAACAAAATTCCCAGACATGGCCACAATCTTCAGCCCTTCTGCCTGTTTAAGCAGGTACTTGTGACCATTGTGAAAGGGATTAAATTCTGCAATAATACCTGTAACTGTCATGCTGGCCTACTTCTGTGCTACAAAAAACCATCGTTTGCTGGTCTTTGTCGGCTCCTTATCTTCAAAGTCTGCGTACAATTTGAAAGATTTAAAGCCAGCCTGCTCCAATAAGATGTCATAGGTTAAAACTTCATAAGTGCGTTCCTCATGAACTTCATCGTGCCGACTAAAGGAACCATCTTCTTCTTGCACAAAGAAGGTCAGCTCATGGACGATCGAGTGAGGGGCTGCATCCTCATAGGTATCCCAGAGCATGGCAAAGTCTTCGGCATTTTCGTGGTAGGAATAGCCTGGGAAAACCTCATCCGTCTGATAGGTTGAATGGACATCAAAGATAAAGACTCCGTCCTCATTGAGGGCATTATACACTTCTTTAAAGACATCTCCTACTTCTACCTCGTCTTGCATATAACAGATAGAATCCGAGTAGCAGGTCACGAAATCATAAGTGCCTGCTTGCGAGAGATCCAACATATTCCCCTCGATAAAATCAATCTTCTGCTTGGCTGAAGCAGCTCTTTTTTCAGCAATTTTCAGCATGTCAGCACTCAGGTCTAATCCTGTCACATCAAACCCAGCTTGGGAAAAGCGAACAGATTGAATCCCTGTCCCACAAGCCAATTCCAATAATTTTTTCCGATCCTTGCTTTTAGGGAGATGCCGGAGAGAAAAATCCGTCCACAAATCATACAGACTATCATCCATGACCGCATCGTAGACCGCCGCAAACGTTTCATAAGTCGCCATATTCATGATACCAAGTCCGCCCGTAATCCGATAGAAAATTAGGGGAGTGAGACAGAACGAGCTTTCAAAAAAATTCGTTCGTTGTCTCACCCCCGCAAGGCTGATTAGGTACTCTTCCGAGCTTAAAAAGCGAATGAAGAGTCCAATCAGCTACTGCGTCAAATAATAAATTTTAAAGTTAACAATTTGACATAGCCCTATCTATTTTCCGAGGAGTACAGGACGGGTTCAAATCCTTTCTAAGATACAAAGAGCGTTAGCAAAGAGAAAATAGGAAACTTTCTGCCGTATCGTCAGATACAAAGGGAATTCCTCTTTTTCTCAAAGCTTTTAGCTCGTGTTCAATTAAGAAAATAACCAAACACGAGGCCCCATCCTTTCTTTCCATAGAATTTCAATTTAACCAACAAAACTCAGTTGCTACCAACTGAGTTTACCTGCTTATGCTAAGGCTGCTGAAAGATCGACAGCACTTGCTTCGTGCCATAGCTTTTCTAGGTTATAGTGGGCACGCATTTCTTCTGAGAAGACATGGACCACCACACTACCTAAGTCAAGAAGGACCCAACCTCCAGCTGAATCACCTTCGACGTGGCTAGCATTGCCACCAGCTTCAACGACCTTCTCGCGAATATTCTCTGCGATAGCTTCCAACTGGCGGCTATTCATAGAGCTTGCGATAACAAAGTAGTCTGTCACACTGGTCAAGCTTTGAACATCCAAAGCCACAATGTCTTCCGCACGCTTTTCATCTGCTGCTTTGACAACTAATTCAAGTAGTTCTTTTTCTTTCATGTAATCCTCTTTCCTTAAAAAATTGATTTGTAATCTAAGACATCCGCAAAACGTTCTGCCCAAATATTTTCATAAAATTCATTAAGCGTTTCTGCCGGAATATCCTCTCCATCAAAGGTTGTGACAGCTCCTTCTGGAACGACTAGCTTATAGCCGTATTCAAAGCCCACTTTGACGGATGTATCGACACAATATTCTGTCTGCATGCCACACAGGACCAATTGTTCAATCCCTTGTTGATCCAAGTATTCTTTTAATCCTGTCTCTTTAAACATGCTATTGTATCGTTTCTGAAACACCTTTTCATTCTCTTGTCTCTTCAACAGGGGCGATAACTGCCAATCTTCTGAAGTGAAAGCCTCTGGCGTTTCAATATGCTGAATGTAGATGATTTCAATCTGCTGTTTTCTAGCCCGATCTTGCAAATAAGCAATCTTCTCTAAGAGTTTTTCTGTCTCAAAACCTATTTCAACGAGGATATTTTGTACATCAATAATGATTAAAGCTGTTTTCACTCACTGCTCCTCTTTCAAATACTTCACAAAGGCATTGTAGGTTTCAAGGGTTTGGGGATAAATCGGCAATCCTTGGTGAGCCAGGTGTTCGACTGTGCGAGCCGTCTCATAGGCCACGGCACGATCCAAGGAGACTTGAGCGATGTCACGCGCTTGCTCTACCCCTGGAAAGGCCCGGTTGTGTTCAATATAATCTGCCACATAGACAATCTTGTCTAAGGTTGACATCTGTCCACTCCCAACCGTATGAATCTCAATACTGCGAAGAATGGCTGGATCTGTCAGTCCGAGATCTTCTTGGATCTTATAAATCCCGACCATCCCATGCCAGACATTGTTGCCCCAGTTTTTTAATGATGGATCTAGCTCATAGCGATCAATCAAGTCCAAAAATTCCTGATCCGACAATTTCTTGGCATAGTCATGTAACAAACCTGCTAGACCAGCCTGCTCTTCATCAGCCCCATAGCGTTTGGCCAAGTCACGCGCAGCCTTCTCAACCCCTAAACAGTGGGTTAGCCGCTTTTCTGGCAGGATTTGACGCA
>CABSRC010000042.1 GCA_902480035.1 uncultured Streptococcus sp.
GGGTTTTCCTCCGATTACAACTTCTATTCCACTCTTGCTATTTCGAGTTAATTTTAGTAAAAGTTTACCAAAAATCTCAATTGGAAAATCACCCAATTGAGATTCTTAATCCTTTAGTGTTTCTTTCTTGGATAGACAAAAGATCCAAGGAAGGTTAAGAGGCTGATGCCCATGAGGGAGAGGAGGTTCCCTGTTTGACCGGTTTTTGGCAATACCGATGATGCAGGACTTGCTGAAACACTTGCAGGAGCCTGATCAGTGGCTTGTTTCACAGCGATCGGAGTAACTTGTGGACCATCAAGAGTGCTAGCTTTTTCTTGCTTGCTAACAAGGACCTGTGTTCCTGTGTTACCAACCTCTACTGGTTGTGTCCGATGGGTTGGTTCTTGGACTGGTGAAGTTGGATCTTGGACTTCTGGTGTTGGCAATGGAGCAGGTGCTGGATAGAAAAGACCATGACCAATGCGGTAGGCATACTCTGTTTCTGACATTTTTCCGTCTACAATTTTTGGAATATCAACCGGTAAGGTACCTAGATGTTCCTTGCCATTGAAGATGACTTCCACTCCTGCAGGAATATTAGGACCAAATGCATTGTCTGGTTTGAGGGATTCCGTTGGATCCATTCCCTTATTTCCATAGACTGCTAAAATGGCTTTGGCTGCGGGATAGTTGGCTACATCATAAGGTTTAGAGATAGAAAGGACAGCTGCCTTCTTATGGTTGGTATTGGCATAATTGACGATTTCTGTTGGAATCTTGGTCCGCCAGAAATCTTTATCCAGTTGCCCTTCATAACCGATCTCTGAAATCACTACGATATGGGTGGCTTTTTCAAGGTCTTCTTTTAGACTATCAAGGGTGGATTCCTTAGTGAAGTTCTTGGCCACAAAGGAGGTATCTTTTGGAAGCACTCCATCCGCGATTAAGCGACGCATGCCCAAATTTAGTCCTGGGACTTCATTTTCAAAAGCTCCGAGTAGTAAGACATGGTCCCCTGTATGCACCTTAAATGGCAAGGTATTGTCTTCATTTTTTACAACCGTCACCGCTGCTGCTGCAATCTTGCGTTCCAAGTCACGGTTGAGACTAGATCCGACTGCTTCCTCTGCTTTTTCAGCTGTCCGAGCACTTGGATCAAAATTCAGGACCCCACGTTTTTCTTTGAGGGTCAGGATCCGACGAACCGACTCATTTAAGCGTTCTTCTGAGATGTCACCGGTTTGGACCGCATCTACCACTGCATTGACGATGGTATCAATCTTGGTCAAATCGGCTTTGCTGCGAAGGGTCGTTGGCATCAAAACCAGGTCAACTCCGGCTTTGATAGCCATCTTCACGGCTTCCACCTCACCGAAGTTCTTAGCGATAGCATCCATTCCCATGGCATCAGAGACAATCACGCCCTTATAGCCGTATTTCTTCCGTACCAAGCCCGTTAAAATATCATCAGAGAGAGTCGCTGGAACATAGATTTTCTCACCCGTTTCTTTTGACACGACCTGATCTTTTTCAATCTGCGGGTACTGGATATGAGCTGTCATCAAGAGGTCGACCCCTTCATCCATAGCTTTTTTGAATGGAAGGAGTTCTAATTTTTCAAGCTCAGCAAGAGATTTATCCACCAATGGGAGACCCGTATGGGAATCGACCGCTGTATCTCCGTGACCTGGGAAATGCTTGGCTGCTACAGCCACATTGTAGTCCTGAATGCCCTTCATCATCGGAATACCAAGATAGGCAACCCGATTTGGGTCAGATGAGAAGGAACGAAGCCCAATCACAGGATTTTGAGGATTGTTATTGGTATCTAGAACCGGAGCAAAGTCCACATTCAAGCCTAGCGCAGAAAGTTCACGTCCGATGATTTGACCGGCTTCTTTGGCTAGTTTGGGATCATTGGTAGCCCCAATGGCCATATTGCCAGGAAGGGCTGTACCTGTCCCCAAGCGGTAGACGATCCCCCCTTCTTGGTCGATGGCTAACAATAGCGGAATCTTCCCGTTATTGGCTTTGTTTTCAATCGCAGCCTTTTGCATATCTTGCGTCAGGCTCAGGGTCTGCTTGGTCTCTTTGACGTTTTCAGCAAAAAGAATGACGCCCCCAAAATCATATTTATCAATCGCATCTGCTACTTCAGCATTGACCTTGGTGAGATCCTGTGGCGATTCCTGATTAGCCTCCTGCCACTTACGGAAGTCCGGCATGATCATTTGAGTCACCTTTTGTTTGAGTGGCATGTTTTCAATCAGTTTTTCCACTTCAGGAGATGCCGTCTCTGTCGATGTTACCGTTGGGGAGGCAGAAGGAACAGCTGCACGGTCTGTTGAAGTCGGCGTTTCGGCCACTTCTCCCTGATTTTCTGTGGTGCTTTCTGGAGTTGGAGAAGCCACCACCTCTTCTTCTGTTGCTGCCGGTTCATTGGCTTGATCCGACGCTTGAGCTGTGTCTGCTTTTGCTGTTTGAACGGATAATAGAGCAAAAGCCGTTAATAGGGCCGCAGATGGATAAATGATTTTTTTCATAAAGCGACCTCCTTTCTTTCAATAGATATTGTACCATTGTTTTATAGTTTTGTAAACGGTTGCAATATCTAAAACAGAAAAAGGATAAGCATTTTTTACTTATCCTTAAGTTCGTTCATATTTTTTTAAAACACCATTTCTTGACCATTTTCTGTCACTTGGTAAGTGCCCTCAGCAAGATCGATTCGAGCTACTGCTGTGACAGTCTGGTCTTTATTTTGGCGCGTGATGACAATGGTATGATCATCTGGTGTTTCCACTTCAATGCTTCCTTCTAGATCAAAAGCTGCAGAGTTGTTCCGGAAGCTAAAGAGTTTGAGAAGGGATTGCACGACTGGACGCTCCACTTCTTGAGCAATTTCTTCATTGCTGTAGTAATGACGGTTGATATTGCGGCCTTCTTTGGTGTTTTCTAAGAGTTCCAAATCATTCTTCCCAGCTAGGAATCCAACATAATAAACCTGTGGAATACCTGGTGCAAAGGCTTGAATTAAACGGGCTAGGAAATACTTGCGATCATCATCTCCAAGGGCTGAATAGTAGGTCGAATTGATTTGGTAGATGTCCAAGTTGTTGTACTCTGCTGTTGAATATTTGCGTTTCACATTTGCTCCTACCTTGTAGAGCTCATTTGATGCATAGTCAATTTCTTCATCTGTCAAGATATCCTTGACATCCACCACCCCAATCCCGTCATGGGTGTCGAGTGTCGTGAATTGCTTCATCGGACTCTTCTTCAACCACTTAGCAAGGCGCTCCACTTTTGAGCTATAGAGGGTATAGAGGGTCACCATTGGAAGGGCAAAGTCATAGACATAATAGTCGTGATCAGCAATCTTAAATTGGATAGAATAGTGTTCATGAATCTCTGGCAAGAGCTCAGCACCGTAGCTGGCTGCCATATCGCGCACCTTATCCAACAAGTCCCAAATGTCTGGCTCCACGA
This sequence comes from uncultured Streptococcus sp., assembly GCA_902480035.1. Taxonomy (GTDB): domain Bacteria; phylum Bacillota; class Bacilli; order Lactobacillales; family Streptococcaceae; genus Streptococcus. The sequence goes on from CABSRC010000042.1 coordinate 3,472, forward strand.
AGAAATCATTGGTATCCAACTTCTTGACTGCATAGGCAAAGGCATCTAGGCGAATGAGGTCACAACCATTGCTCGCCAAATGTTCGATGGTCTTGCGTATAAAGTCCATGGTCACTTCCTTGGTCACGTCCAGGTCAATCTGCTCTTCCCCGAAGGTATTCCAGAGATGCTCAGTTGTCCCATCCGCAAAGGTAATTTCTTGCTTGGGAGCTCGATCCTTGCGCTTATAAATCAAGTCCACATCCGCTTGAGTAGGACGATTCTCCGGCCAGAACTTGTCCCAGTTGAGGAAAAGATCCTTGTAGGCACTTTGGTCGTGCTTTTCTTGGTAGTCTTTATAATACTTAGATTGACGAGAAATATGATTGATCATAAAGTCAAACATAAGATAGTACTTGTCGCCCAAGCGTTTGACATCTTCCCAATCTCCAAAGGCTGGATCCACTTGGTCATAGTCCACAGGCGCAAAGCCACGGTCACCGGTTGATGGGAAAAATGGCAAGAGGTGAACTCCACCGACTGCATCTCCAAAATATTTCTCCAGATTTTCATAGAGGTCCTTGAGGTTATTTCCCAAGCTGTCTGAGTAAGTAATTAACATGGTTTTATTTTGAATCGACATAATGGTCTCCTTTTCTTTATTTGAAAGCCAAGTCTGAAGAAACCTGGCTTTCTTGAGTTTTTCTATTTTAGAATTGCTTTCTAGGATACGATTGAAATCAGCAAGCTGAATCGTTACTTTGTATCTGAAATTGAACACGCCCTAAGCTCTGTGTGAAAAAGATGAATCTTCCAAGAAGCCAAGGCTTCTTATTCAGATTCCCTATTTTCACTGTGAGCTTTTGACGGGCTTTGTATCTTATTTCTTATTTCACTGCGCCGTTGCTCATTCCTGCGATGATATGGCGTTGGAAGAAGAGATAGACAATGGTGATACTGATAATGCCGACCACGTATGAGGCAAAGCTTGGTCCGTAGTCGTTGAAATATTGTCCTGCGTAGTTGTATTGGAACAAAGGCAGAGTCCACATTTTGGAATCCCGGTTCAAGACAAGGAGTGGCAACATGAAGTCATTCCAGAACCAAAGGGCATTGATGATCATGGTTGTTGCATGCATGGGTTTCATCATTGGGAAGATGATGCGGAAATAGGTTGTAAATTTATTAGCCCCATCGATTTCTGCTGCTTCATCCAGACTTTCTGGGATTGAGATTTTGATATAGCCGACATAGAGGAAGAGGGTCTGTGGAATCGCATAAGTCAAGTAGAGCAAGATCAAACCAAAGGTATTAGCCAAACCGAGTTTACTCATCATAACCGTAATCGGAATCATGATGACTTGGAAAGGTACGAAAATCCCAAGGATCAAGAGGGTGTACATGATGGTAAAGGCTTTTCTTTTACTCATATTGCGAGCGATGGAGTAGGCCGCCATGGGGATAAAGATCATTACTGCAAGTAAAGACAAGACAGTGATAACGACTGAGTTCCAGTAATAGCCTCCGATTCCATCAGCCAAGAGACGGCTAAAGTTGTCCCATGTGAAGTTGGTTGGAAATCCAAAGAAATTGTCTACGATATCCTTGGTTGGTTTGAAGGAACTAAAGAGGGTGGCAAGGAGTGGCACTAAAATCAGAACCGATCCTAGAATCAATAGAATGTATTTGCCAATCAAGGCTTTTCTTTCATCTTGTTTCATCGCGCTTCTCCTCTTAAATTTCAAATTTCTTAGATACTCTCAATTGGATGATCGAAATCACTACAATCAAGAAGAACAAGATTACGGCAATGGCATTGGCATAACCGAATTGGTTATTTTTAAAGGCATAGTTATAAACCAAGAGTCCAAGTGAGGTTGTGGCATTGTTTGGACCACCACCAGTCATGGCAAAGACTTGGTCAAAGGCGGTAAGCCCACCTTTTAGGGCTAGGATAAAGACCATAGAGACACTTGGTAGTAAGTAAGGCAATTCAACATTCCAGAAGACTTGCTTGCTAGTCGCACCATCGATTCTTGCTGCTTCTGTAATTTCAGATGGGATAGATTGCAGACCAGCTAGGAAGATAATGATGGGCATAGCTACTCCTTGCCAAAGAAGGACAAAGACAGCCGCGAATATTGCTCCCCACTTAGTCCCTAAAAGACTGGTTTGGAGAAACTCGATATGAAGGGCATTCCCAATTGCTGGAAGACCGTAGTTGAAGACTTGTTTGAAGATCAACGCCACTGTCAAGCCGGACAAAACTGCTGGGAAGAAAAACCAAGCACGGAAGAAGGTTTGGCCTTTGATCTTAGAGTTCAAGACACGCGCAATGAAGATCCCAAGGGCAATCTCACCAACTACCATAGCAATCGTGATGATTGCAGTAAAGCCAATAGCATTCATGAATTTTGGATCCATAAAGAGGAGCTTAAAGTTGTTCAAGCCGACAAATTTGTAGTTATAGGTCAAACCTGTCCAGTTGGTAAAACTGTAAAAGGCTCCTTGGAACATTGGCACATAGAAGAAAATTGCTTGTAATAAGAGGGGAATGACCACAAAAGCCCATGCCCAATATTTTTGTAATACTTTTTTCATCGTCTCTCTACTCCTAATCCACATCCGCTTTCATCGGGTTAAAGAAGGCATTCAAATCATTGACCATTCCTTGTTTATCACCTGTCAAGACATAGTTCATCGTCAAGGTATGGAAGTCTGCTTCACTGGTCCAGTATTGTTGCAACCACACCAAGTGACGATCCGTAAAGGCATATTTGGTCATCCCAGCAAGCGGTGAATCCTCTCCTGCTTGTTTGACCCCTTCGATCGCTGTTGGAGATCCGTCCACATCATAGTACTTTTGCATGACTTCTGGACGGGTCATGTATTCCACAAAGGCATTGGCTTCTTTTGGATGTTTGGTAGTAGCTGAGATAGACCATGCTAAGTCTCCCGCACCAACAGTTAAGCTTTGTCCTTTTTCTTTCCCTGGAATCATGAAGGTCCCAATCTTAAATTTCGGTTTTTGTTCATTGATCGCTGTAATGGCCCAAGACCCATTTGGTGTCATGAGGACATCTCCACGCGCGAAGGCACCAATAACATCTGTATAGCCAGCGCCTTCCCAGTTCTTTTGCTTAGATCCTTTAATACGAAGGATATCCATGACCTTGATATCATCCTTCATAATCGGATCAGACAATTTAATGGAATTTGGCTGAGAATAACGAAGGTATTGGTTGGCTTCTTTTCCGCCACCTGCTGCTGTCGCAAAGGCCAATTGATTGTACCCATTGAGTGTCCAAGCTTCTGCTCCCGCAATCCCAAATGGAGTTTGTCCTTTGGCAACGATGTCTTTTACCAACTGTTCAAATTCGTCCCAAGTTTCAGGAACCTTCAAGCCCAATTCTTCGAATTTATCTTTGTTGTAGTAGATTCCGTAAGCATTGGCTGTGAAAGGAACGTTGTAGACTTTTCCGTTGACAGCATATTTTTCAGCGTAGCCATTTTTCACACGTTTCAGATAGTCTTTATTGCTTAAATCTTCGAAGACACCCGCTTTCGCCCATTCTTGCAGTTCGATAGACTGTGGGTAAATATTGACCACATCTGGTACATCACCTGCGAGGACACGGGTCTTCAACACCTCACCAGCGTTTGGTACATTGACAACTTTGACCTTGACCTTTGGATTTTCCTTTTCAAAATCACGCGCGATTTCTTCCAAGGTTTTGGTCATTTCTTTTTTCTGGTTGAAATACTCGATGGTCACTGTGCCATCCGCAGATTTACCATCGTTGGAGCAAGCGCCAAGCCCAAACAAGGCTAAGCCTGTAGTCGCAAGAAGTCCGATTTTTTTATACCATTTCATTTGGCTGTCTCCTTTTATTTTTTGACAAAAACATATTGTTTGCTGAGGAAATCTCCCTGAGGAAGAACGACGGTTAAGCCAGCATACATGAGCTCAGCTCCTGAATAGACTTGATCCGTCCCTTCTAAGCTATAGAGCGCATCTTCTTCCAACCCCTTGAGTTTCAGGGTCGGCTCGATCTCTTCAACCGTTGATAAGATTCGTACATAGGTTACAACCGTGCGGTCTTGATAAGTGAACTGGACGGCTGCTTGATTGCTACCTTGGCTTGGATTGATCAAGCGGTAGTGTTTTCCGAATTGAACAAGTGGTCGAATCGTTTTGTAATGAGCAACTTGAGCTGCGATCCGATCCAACTCTTCTTGAGGAAGACTGGTTAGATCCAATTCATAGCCCAGATTTCCCATCATAGCTACATGACCTCGCGTTTCAAGTGGTGTCATCCGCCCCATCTGGTGATTTGGCACTGCTGATACGTGAGCTCCCATAGAAATGGTAGGATAGAGGTAGCTAGAACCATACTGGATCGGAAGTCTGGCAATGGCATCCGTATTGTCACTCGCCCATACCTGCGGGAAGTAACGCATCATACCGAGGTCATTGCGACCACCACCACCGGAGCAAGACTCAAAGAGGATGTTGTCGTACTTCTCTGTCAAGTAAGAAACCACTTCATAGAGACCTAAAATATAAGCATGGGATTGCATCTTGGTTTCAACGTGGGTTTTACCATTTCCAAGTTTGGTGATATTGCGGTTCATATCCCATTTGATATAGTCGATCTCATGCTTTCCAAGTAAGTCATCCAAGACCTGCTTGATACAAGAAACCACTTCTTTATTTGCGAAATCGAGTACTAGTTGATTCCGTGAATAGGTGTGTTCGTAGCCTGGGACTTGAATAGCCCAGTCCGGATGAGCCCGATAGAGGTCGCTATCAACAGAAATCATTTCTGGCTCCACCCAAAGGCCAAATTGAAGTCCCTTGTCATGGATGCCTTGGATCAGTTCTGCTAGGCTTCCTCCTAATTTTTCTTCATTGACAGTCCAGTCACCAAGGGCCCGATTATCATCATAGCGATTGCCAAACCAGCCATCATCAAGAACAAAGAGTTCGATCCCCACTTTTTGAGCTTCGTCTGCTAGCTCCAATAATTTGTCTTTTTTGAAATCAAAGTAGGTCGCTTCCCAGTTGTTGATAAGAATTGGACGTTCTTTATGGGCAAACTGGCTAGGAATGATATGGTTTTGGACAAATGCTTGACTCTCTTGACTGAGACCGGTCAATCCCTTATGGGAGTATGTGATCATGGCCACTGGCGTATCAAAGCTCTGATTGGATTCCAATTCCCAAGCGAAGTTTTCAGGATTGATCCCCAATCCAACCCGAACTTCATTGAGTTGATTTTTCTGAACAAATCCTTCAAAATTCCCACTGTAGAGCAGTTGGAAGGCCAGAGCAGACCCCGCATCTTCTGTCACTTCATGATCGGCAAGAATGAGGGCTGGAGTCTGGGCGTGTCCAGAAGCACCACGGTTGGAGCTGATGGAGAAGATTCCTTGCTCCACTTGCTGACGGCGAACTGTTTTTTCTCTCGCATAGGCTCCTTGCAGAGTGATGATATCGTAATCACTGGCTGGCAGATCGGCCAACACACTGAGAGCCTTTTGGATCACAACCTTTTCATCACTACAGTTTTCAATCTTTGAGAAGCTAGTGATGGTTGCCCGATCCTCGTAGGCGGTGTAGTAGAGGGTCAACCGCAAGGCCGCTTGATCATCTTCAAAGACCAGTGCTAAAGTTTCGGCTTTATCTACTGAGTGAGGGTTCGGAAGACCGGCCGCCTCAACACTGCCAGAGTAGATATTGGCTCCGACATAAAGGAAATCCGTCACCTCTGTAACGCCGTGCTGGATCTGAATAGACGGCTTTCGAAAATCTCCTAGTCCGTGCTGTCCCAAGACCTGTCGCTGGGTATCTAGACTAAAAGTTCGATTGTCAGGTGTTGGATTTCCAGCGAAAGCATGGTCCTTCTCATGCACCGTATTGGAAAAATGATAGGACGGAATCGGACGTCCCAAATGCTTGAGCATCAGGTAGCCATCTCGATTTTCAAGGATGAGGCTCAGTCCCTTACTTTCTACATAGAACAAATTTTGTTCGATACGAATTACCATATCTTCCTCCATTGGACCCTAAAAATATCACTATGTATTTTTATATTTAGTTCCAATATTTTTCTTTTTTTACATGTCTTTATTTTACATTATGTAAACGCTTTCGGAAATAGAATTTTGTTGGGCTTATATGGTAAAATGTTAGGTAGGAGGTTTACCTATGTTAGTCTTTTCTGAATACCAAACCGACACTATTGATCTAGCCCTTGATTTTTACGGCTACGAAGATTGCCCCAAGAATTATGAATTTGGTCCTAGCTTTCGAGACAATTTTGTTCTGCATTTTATCACCAAGGGAAAAGGTGTCTTTCACATCAATAAAAATGAAATCCATTTAGAAGCCGGGGATCTCTTCCTTCTCCCTAAAAATATGGTGACCTACTACCAGGCAGACGCAGAAGATCCTTGGTCCTACTACTGGATTGGGATTAGCGGCACCAAGGTGAGTGATTTCATGCGCTTTTCAACCTTACATGCCAAAGGCTTTCTAAAGAAAACAGAGGTGGACACAGAGAGAATTGGACTATTTATGGAGCAACTTGTCCACAAGGCAGAGGACTCTAAGATGACCTCGCACTACCAACTCCACCTTCTCTCTCAGATCTATGAACTGCTATTTCTTATCAGTGAAGTGGCACCCGATATCCATCGGAGCCACCCATCTCCAACCTATCAACTCTACCTGACCTGCAAACATGTGATTGAGACGCATTACGCTAAAGAGCATCTCAGTATTCAAGAGATCGCCGATGACCTCAATGTCCATCGGTCTTACCTGACAACTGTTTTTAAGGAGTTTCACCAGATCTCTCCCAAGGAATTCCTGCACTCGGTCCGCATGCAACGGGCCCAGCAGTTGCTGACCAACACAGACGAAAGCATCAAGATTGTTGCTTACTCGGTTGGCTTCTCAGATCCCCTCTATTTTTCAAAGGCCTTTAAGGCCTATAGCCACCTAACTCCTAGCCAATATCGCAGCAAACATAAAATTTAGTAAAAATTTATTTCTTTTTACTAGCATTTAGAGTATACTGGAACTAGTAAGCAATAAAGGATGAACTATGGCAACGATTAAAGACATTGCAGAAAAAGCAGGCGTTTCTCAGGCAACGGTTTCTCGCGTCCTCAACCAGGATGCGACCTTATCGGTTGGTGAAGACACGCGCAGTCGGATTCTTCGCATCGCTGAGGACCTGCATTACCAAAAGAAAAGCCGCAAAACAGCGCCTCAACCAGTCGAAGATTCTCATAAAATCGTCATCTTTGAATGGTACACGCGCGAAGAAGAATTAGAGGACCTCTACTACTATGCCATTCGGATGGGCTTGGAGAAACAAGCCCAGGAATTAGGCTATGAGATCTTTCGTATCTTTAACAAGGACGATTGGTCTTTGATTCAGGAGGCAGACGGCATTATTGCTCTTGGAAAATTCAGTCCCAAGACCATTCAAGATCTAGAAAGCTACGGCAAACCCCTGATCTTTGTCGATAGCAATACCCTCTATCTGGGGCATTCTTGCGTGACGACAGATTTAGAAGATTCTGTTATCACCGCTATCGAGCATTTCCTTGAGCATCATCACAAGGAGATCGGACTCTTGGTTGGTCAAGAAGAGACCGCAGATGCGACACCGCTTCAGATGGATCCTCGTCAACGAGTCTTTCAACAGTTTCTCACGGAAAAAGGGCTTTATGAGGAGCGCTTTGTCGCTGTCGGTCAGTTCTCAACTGAGTCAGGCTATCAGATGATGGAGCAGCTGATTCAAGCACTGGGCGACGACTTGCCAACTGCCTTTTTCATGGCCAGTGATGCCATTGCTGTTGGGGCCCTTCGGTCCCTTCAGGAGCACCAAATCGCTGTGCCTGATCGCGTCAGTCTCATTTCCTTCAATGATACCTCGATTGCTAAGTATGTCTTTCCTGCCCTCTCTACAGTGACCGTCTACACAGAAGAAATGGGCAAGCAAGCCATTCAGCTGTTGCGGCAAACCTTTCAAGGAAGTCAACCAAGTGTTCCCTGCATGGTCAAATTAGCCACCAAACTGACGATTCGAGACAGCAGTCGCTAGGAGGTCTTAGTCTTATGAAAACACACGAAATCCTCTTTCAAACCCTTTCTCAGGCAGATGATTATGTCAACGGGGAACAGTTGGCAAAAGAATTAGGCGTTTCCCGCACCTCTATCTGGAAGGCCATCCAACGTCTAGAAAAAGATGGGGTCGTCATCGAATCCCTAAAAAAGAAGGGCTATAAACTAATCTCAGGCGATATTCTGCTTCCTGAGGTCATCGCAAGCAATACCCAGTTGACCGTTACTTTGAATGAAGAATGTAGTTCTACCCAATTGGACGCAAAATTAGGCATGGAAGCCCATAAAGAGGGCAGGGCTCTCTACCTGGCCAAGTCCCAATCTGCTGGAAAGGGCCGCTTTGGTCGCGACTACTACTCTCCTGATCAAGGCGGCATCTATATGTCTCTTCATCTCAAGCCCCAACTCCCACCTGCGGAGCTCCCCCCTTATACTTTGATGGTCGCAGGAGCCATCTATAAGGCTATTAAAAATCTGACCCTGATCGATATCGATATCAAGTGGGTAAATGATATTTATTACCGAAATAAAAAAATTGGGGGAATATTAACCGAAGCCATTACCTCGATTGAAACTGGCCTTGTCACGGATGTCATTATCGGAGTCGGCTTTAATATGGCTATCTCTACTTTCCCTGAAGAGCTAAAAAACAAGGCTGGTTCCTTATTTAAAGGGCCTTGCCCCATCACTCGAAATAGCCTCATCTGCGAAATCTGGAAAGAATTTTTCCAAACGGATATCGATGAACTGGTCTACCTCTACAAAGAGCGTTCCCTGGTCTTAGGACGAACGGTCACTTTTGAGCAGAACCAGCAGACCTATCAGGGCCTCGCCAAAGACATCTCCGATACTGGCCAACTATTGGTCCAATTGGATAAACAAGAAGAAATCTGGCTCAATAGCGGAGAAATCTCCCTCAAGCAGTGGGATCTATAAAATAGACCAACAACTCAAAAAAGAGTCTGGGACAAAACGCTGTCTCAGACTCTTTTGTTTGAAGAGTTATCAATAATCTTTAAAACATTTCTTGATATATTCTAAGCATATATCAAGTAAGAATTTGATAAATAATAATACAATTCCAATCTTCACAAACATGTAATATTTAAATG
>CABSRC010000043.1 GCA_902480035.1 uncultured Streptococcus sp.
TATAAATGGTTAAAACAATTGGTGGACGTGGATGTGCCATCAGAAGAGTTGGCTGAAAAAATGTCAACCACAGGGATCGAGGTAGAAGGTGTGGAATCACCTGCTGCTGGTCTCTCAAAAATTGTCGTCGGAGAAGTCTTGTCTTGTGAAGATGTGCCAGAAACTCATCTTCATGTCTGCCAAGTCAATGTGGGTGAAGAAGAAGCCCGTCAAATCGTCTGTGGAGCACAAAATGTGCGAGCAGGTATCAAGGTTATGGTGGCTCTTCCAGGTGCTCGCATCGCAGATAACTACAAGATTAAAAAAGGGAAAATCCGTGGTTTGGAATCCCTTGGTATGATCTGTTCACTTGGTGAGTTGGGCATTTCTGATTCCGTTGTACCGAAAGAATTTGCAGATGGGATCCAAATCTTGCCAGAGGATGCTGTTCCAGGAGAAGAAGTCTTCTCTTACCTAGACTTGGATGATGAAATCATCGAGCTTTCTATCACTCCAAACCGTGCAGATGCTCTTTCGATGCGTGGGGTAGCACATGAAGTAGCAGCCATCTATGACAAGGCAGTCAACTTCAGAGACTTTACCTTGACCGAAACGGACCAAGCTGCAGCAGATGCTCTTTCTGTCAGCATTGACACAGACAAGGCTCCTTATTATGCAGCTCGTATTTTGGACAATGTGACCATTGCACCAAGTCCACAATGGTTGCAAAACCTCCTCATGAATGAAGGTATCCGTCCCATCAATAATGTGGTCGACGTGACCAACTATATCTTGCTCTACTTTGGTCAGCCGATGCATGCCTTTGACTTGGATACCTTTGAAGGAAACGACATCCGTGTGCGTGAAGCGCGTGCTGGTGAAAAATTAGTAACCTTGGATGGGGAAGAACGTGAGTTGGAAACAAGTGACCTCGTGATTACGGTTGCGGACAAACCAGTAGCCCTTGCAGGTGTCATGGGAGGAGAGGCTACAGAAATCTCTGAAAAGTCTACTCGTGTCGTCCTTGAAGCGGCTGTCTTCAATGGCAAATCGATCCGTAAGACTAGCGGTCGCCTTAACCTTCGTTCTGAATCATCTTCTCGCTTTGAAAAAGGGATCAATGTGGCAACCGTCAATGAAGCCCTTGATGCGGCAGCGAGCATGATTGCAGAGCTTGCAGGTGCCACTGTTCGCAAGGGAATCGTTTCAGCAGGCCAGCTCGATACTTCTGATGTGGAAGTTTCTTCTACCCTTGCAGACGTGAACCGTGTCCTTGGAACAGAGCTTTCCTACGTGGATGTCGAAGATGTCTTCCGTCGTCTTGGTTTTGGCCTTTCTGGAAATGCAGAAAGCTTCACAGTGAGCGTTCCTCGTCGCCGTTGGGACATCACTATCGAAGCGGACCTCTTTGAAGAAATTGCTCGAATTTATGGTTATGACAAATTACCAGCAACCCTTCCAAAAGATGACGGGACAGCCGGTGAATTGACAGCGACTCAAAAATTGCGTCGTCAAGTTCGGACCATTGCTGAAGGTGCTGGTTTGACAGAAATCATCACTTATGCACTGACAACTCCTGAAAAAGCAGTGGAGTTCACAACTGCGCCAAGTAACTTAACAGAGCTCATGTGGCCAATGACTGTGGATCGTTCAGTCCTCCGTCAAAATATGGTTTCAGGTATTTTGGATACAGTTGCCTACAACGTAGCGCGTAAGAACAAAGATTTGGCCCTCTATGAGATCGGAAAAGTCTTTGAACAGAAAGGCAATCCAAAAGAAGACTTGCCAAATGAAATCAACAGCTTTGCTTTTGCTTTGACAGGTTTAGTTGCTGAAAAAGATTTCCAAACTCCAGCTGTTCCGGTTGACTTCTTCTATGCCAAGGGAATCTTGGAAGCCCTCTTTGCTCGCTTGGGTCTTGAAGTGACTTATACAGCAACACAAGAAATCAAGAGTCTCCACCCAGGACGGACAGCCTTGCTCTCACTTGGTGACCAGGTGATTGGGGTCTTGGGGCAAGTGCATCCTGTAACAGCTAAGTCTTATGATATCCCAGAAACCTATGTGGCAGAATTGAACTTATCTGCTATTGAAGCAGCCCTTCAACCAGCCGCAGCCTTTGTGGAAATCACCAAATTCCCAGCAGTGAGCCGTGATATCGCTCTTCTCCTCAAAGCAGAAGTGACTCACCAAGAGGTAGTCGATGCCATTCAAGCTGCAGGTGTGAAACGTTTGACAGCTATCAAACTCTTTGACGTCTTCTCAGGTGAAAAACTGGGACTTGGCATGAAGTCTATGGCCTACAGCCTGACCTTCCAAAATCCAGAAGATAGCTTGACAGACGAAGAAGTCGCACGCTACATGGAAAAAATCCAAGCTTCACTAGAAGAAAAAGTAAACGCAGAAGTGCGGTAACAAATGTGTATAGGAAAAACCGTTGATGAGATTCATCAACGGTTTTTTAATCAGTTTTATAAGATGGTTTCCATGACAGTTTCTTGAGGCTTCATTCCCTGTCTTTGATAGAAGCGAAGGGCTCTTTCATTGTCATTCCAGACATTAAGTGTCATGTTGTAGCATCCGATTTCCTTGGCATAACGAAGGGCAAACTGATAAAGTTGATCGCCGATTTTTTGTCCACGCGTTGCTTGATCGACACACAAGTCCTCGATGAAGAGGGTTTTTATCGGATGAAGTACAGGATTGTCAGAGACTTCTTTAATAGTGACGAAGAGATGTCCTAGGATCTGGCCATCTTCATTTTCGTAGACGAAAATCGGTGTCTGCTTTTGCGTCATTAACTGCTTTAACTCTTCTTTACTATATTTTCCGCCACTTCCTTTGAAAATATCGGGACGGGCTTGGTGGTGAACGGAAAGAATTTGTTCTAAGAGACCAAGCAAAGCAGGAATATCTTTTGGTTGAGCTAAACGAATCGTCATGTAGGTTCTCCTTGATCGTATTTTTTTCATTATAAAAATTTTTTATGGAGCTTGTCAATGGAAAAAGGAACGCTAAAAGGTGCGTAAATACGGACCTTTTATTTCTTACCTCAAATGATCTTGTCAATCATATTTTTATTTTTGACAAATATTTTTATTTTTTTGACAAATATACTTGTCAAAAAGAAAAAGAAGTGTTACAATGTTTTTAGTTGAAAGAAGAGGAGGTATTCTTATGGGAGCTATATGGATTCTATTTATCCCTTTTCTGCTTATCATTTATGCAAGCTCAGAAAAGAAGATAAAAAAGTTGAACAAACGTATTAAAAGATTAGAAAAACAAGTGAAAGGAAATCAAGAAATGTCTAGACTTTTAGAAGAATTAAAAGGCCAAACGGTCAAGGTGACAGTCAATGGATTTGGAACCGAATATGAGATTATGGATATCGATGAAGATTGGGTTAAATTGAGTCGTGAGACCAATAAACAACAAAGAGAAACCAAATTAGTCCGTATTGAAGATATTCAAGATATTCAACTATAAGGGGGCGAAAGCCATGATCTTAAAAAATCGACTGAAAGAGCTGAGGGCGCGTGATGGGCTCAACCAATCCGAGCTAGCCAAGCTAGCTGGAGTCTCGCGCCAGTCTATCAGTCTCTTGGAGCGGGGTGAATACACCCCTTCGGTTATCATTGCCATCACCATCGCCCAGATTTTCAAGGAACCGGTGGAAAATGTTTTTAGTCTAGTAGAGGAAGAGGAATAACAATGAAAAAGCAACAAAAAGAACGAACCCCGCGTTACCGTTTTTGGAGAAATGTAGGGATCATTACCGTTTCTGGTTTGATCGGAGGAGTTATCGGATTTTTGACAGAAATGTTTGGATACGAAAAGCCCCTAGAAATCCAATCCTTCTTTAGTAAAGAAGTACTCCTTTTGGGCTCAGCAGTTTTATTCTTAGTCGCATTTATACTCACGATGGTCTTACTGATGTGCGCGAGAAAAGTCCATCAAAAGATGCTCCAAATAGAAGACGATGATGAAGCCTATCACTATGACATTCAAAAGAAAAAACTATATGGCTTAGCGACCATTTTTAAAGGCATCATGATCTTGCCCTACTTTTTAGTCGTCATTTTTTATAGTCAATTGGTCGACTTAGATAGACCTGGCGCTGGGGACATGGCTTTTATCTTTGGAGACTTTACCATGCTCTATCTCTTTCTTGTCTTGTTTGCCCTATTTTTCCTATCGGATATCTTCTTTCGCAAGACCTTCCATCTGATTTATGGAAAACCAATTCCCCGCAATGCTAATGCCAAGGAAGTGCGTGAATTTATGATGAGTATGATGGATGAAGCAGAAAAGCAGATTAGCTACGAGGAAAACTATGAAATTATCATTAAGTTAAACAATTATATCTTGCCTTTTGCTTTAATTGGAATTTTCTTGATTGGTACCTTTTTCCATACCGATATCTTATTAGCCTTAGTAGTTGTATCACTGATTTATCTCTATATCTTGGTCTCACAATACAAGATTACCAAACGTTATTATAAAGAGTAAAGGAGTCATCCATGTTAGAAATTAGAAATTTAGAAAAAAGCTTTGGGAATAAGCAGGTTCTCTTCGGAGTAGATCTGACAGCTCAACAAGGGCATATCCTTGGCTTAGTTGGGAAAAATGGTGCCGGGAAAACAACTATTTTCCACAGCATCCTGCGCTTTTTGGACTACAGCGGCGAGATTCGCCTAGGTGGCAACCCCATTACACAAGAGACTTACAAGGAAATTGGCTATTTGCCTGAAGAGCGCAGTCTTATGCCAAAACTTACGATTTTTGAGCAGGTCCGCTATTTGGCTGCCTTAAAAGGAATGAGCACCGCCGAGGTCAAGGAAAAATTACCGACCTGGATGGAAAAACTCCAAGTGAAGGGGAAATTGACCGATAAAATCAAGAGTCTCTCAAAAGGGAACCAACAGAAGGTGCAATTGATCATCACCTTGATCCATGAGCCTAAATTGATCATTTTAGATGAACCCTTTAGCGGCTTGGATCCAGTCAATACAGAAGTGCTCAAGCAGGTCATCTTTGAAGAAAAAGAGCGTGGGGCGACCATTATCTTTTCTGACCACGTCATGACCAATGTCGAAGAGTTGTGTGATGATATCCTAATGATCCGTGATGGTTCGGTTGTCCTTTCAGGGCCAGTCCAAGAGGTCCGGAATAGCTATGGCAAGACCCGACTCTTTGTCTCTAACGACTTTAGCAAAGAAGAGCTAGAAGCTCTGCCACACGTGACCAAGGTCAGCATGACCAAGCAAGGGACGTGGAAGTTGATCTTGGATGATGCATCAGCTGGTCCAGAATTATTTGACCGCTTGACCAAGGGCCACTACCTAGCAACCTTTGACCACCAAGCCCCAACTATTGATGAGATCTTTAAACTTGAATCAGGAGTAGAAGTATGAAACAGATGTTTGTCGTAATGAAAGAAACCTATATCAGACAAGTGAAATCATGGAGTTTCCTCTTCATGGTCTTCGGTCCCTTCCTCTTTTTAGGATTGAGCATTGGAATCGGTTATCTGACAGGTTCTTCTACAGATGCCAAAAACCAGGTGGCCTTGGTGACAGAAGTGCCAGCTGTCAAAGAAAGTCTCAAAGGAACTGATGGCTTGACCTTGGACTACAAGGATGAAGCTGCAGCTAAAAAAGCCATCAAGGATGAGAAAGCAGCTGCTTACCTAACGGTCGATGAAAAAGATGGCCAGCTAGAAGCGACTTATGTGGGCGACCAAGCCATGAAAACAGATTTGAAAACCCTTGTCGCTGCGAAATTAAGCCAAGTCCAACAGGGGATCAATATGGCCCGTGCTAATCTAAGCAAAGAGCAACTGACAGCCTTGTCTCAACAGGTTTCTCTGAAAGAAAAAATTGACGAGAAAAAAGAAGGCTTGAAAATGGTGCAAACCATGGTTGCAGGTGGTTTGGGAATGTTGCTTTATATGATTTTGATCTTCTACTCTAGCATCACAGCCCAAGAAGTGGCCAGTGAAAAGGGAACCAAGATCATGGAAGTGGTTTTCTCTAGTATCAAAGCAACCGACTATTTCTTCGCACGCATGCTCGGACTCTTCGGAGTGATCTTTACCCATATTTTTGTCTATGTGATTGGTTTAGTAGCGGTTTGGATCTTTAGAGCAGATATCCCTGTTGTCAAGGATTTTCTCGCTCCAAACTCTCCAATTACCCAACACCTAGCAGAAGCGATCTCACTTAATACCGTTTTCTTCATTATCCTTGGGATCTTTATGTATGTGGTGCTCTCTGCCTTCTTAGGCTCCACAGTTGCACGACCAGAAGATTCAGGAAAAGCGATTTCGCCACTGATGATGTTAGTTATCTTTAGCTTCCTTGGGGTAACCACCTTGGGAAGTGCCGGTGACGTCTTCTTATTGAAGATCGGTTCCTACATTCCTTTCTTCTCAACCTTCTTCATGCCTTTCCGTACCATCAATGGCTATGCGACTGGTCTTGAATCTTGGGGTTCATTGGGAATTGCGGTTCTCTTTACCATCGTGGGAACAGTTCTCATCGCTCGTATCTATGCGAGCCTGATCCTTCAGACCGATGACCTTGGACCATGGAAGACCATCAAACGTGCTCTTAGCTATCGCTAATTAGATAAGCTCTCGGTTACAGCTGAGGGCTTTTTGATTGCAAATTGACTTTTGCAAGCCTTTTCACTACAATAGAACTACAGAAAAGGAGGCGGACATGAACTATATTGAGTTTGCTGAAAATGAGCGTCTGTCCACGATTGTCCTTGGGATGATGCGGATCAGTCAGATGAGTGAAGACGAGGTGGAGGCCTTGGTAGAGGCAGCTTTGTCGATTGGGATCAACACTTTTGACTTAGCGGATATCTATGGCGATGGCCAGTGTGAGGTCCTGCTGGGTAAGCTTCTCAAGCGTCGTCCGGATCTTCGGGACCAGATGTGGATTCAGTCCAAGTGTGGGATTCGCAAAGACGGCTTTACCTATTTTGATTTTTCTAAGGACTATATTTTGGACTCCGTCGACGGTATTCTTGAGCGTCTCCAGATTGAGCGCTTAGATAGTCTTCTCCTTCACCGACCGGATGCCCTCATGGAGCCTGAAGAAGTGGCGGCAGCTTTTGATCACTTGGAGCAAGCGGGCAAGGTCCGTCATTTTGGGGTGTCCAATCAAAATCCTATGATGATGGAATTGCTTAAGACGGCTGTCAAACAACCTCTCAAGGTCAACCAGTTGCAGTTGAGTGCAGCCTTTACACCGAGCTTTGAAGCTGGTTTTCATGTCAATATGGAAGGGCCAAAAGCAGCCGTGCGAGATGGCAGTGTCTTTGAGTATTGTCGCTTAACCGATACGGTGATTCAAGCTTGGTCTGTCCTCCAGCATGGCTACTTCAAGGGGAATTTTGTCGGCGAAGAAGAGTTTGCGGCCCTCAATCACGTCCTCAATGACTTGGCGAAAAAATACCAGGTCACTCCGACAGCTATCGCCCTTGCCTGGGTCCTTCGCTATCCAGGTAAGATGCAGGCTGTCATCGGAACGACCAAGCTCCAACATGTCCTAGAAGCAGGGGAGGCAGCAACAGTCACTTTGACGCGCAAGGAATGGTATCAAATCTACTTGGCGGCGGGAAATGATTTGCCTTAGAATCTTGTTAGTAAACCAGATTTCACTCTTATCGGTGGTCTGGTTTTTTGTTTTGTTGTTTTCAGATTTTTCTTGACAAGTCTTTCTTTTTTATGGTATTCTTTATGCAACAAGTGTTGCGCAACAAATGTTGCGTGAAAGGAGTCTTATGCCACCAAAGGTTAAATTCAGTAAAGAGGCTATGATTGGGACAGCTTTACAATTGGTGAGAGAAGAGGGCATGGTTAGTTTAACGGCTCGAGCATTAGCGGAGCAACTGGGAGCCACACCGAGAGTCATTTTTGGGCAATTTGCTAATATGGCTGAGTTACAAGCAGAGGTTATTGGTGCTGCGGAAATGGTCGTGGTGGAGTATATTCGCAAGGCCTTAGAAGATGAAAAGCCTTTCCGATCTGTCGGGGTTGCTTATATCCTTTTCGCCTCAAAAGAGCCCCAACTTTTTCAATTGCTTTTCCAAAATCCTAGCAAAGATCCGATTCGTCGCTTTCAAGATTTTCTTCCCATGAAGGATCATAGTTACCAATTGGTTCTGGATTCGATTGTTGCAGACTATCCTTTGACTGTAGAGGAAGCTAGTCGCTTGTACCAGCATCTATTTATCTACTCACACGGGATGGCCTCTATGGTTGCTTCTGGTATTTATCAGTTCGGCATGGAAGAAGTGATTGGATTACTGACAGAGGTTTGTCAATCTCTCATCAAAGAAATGGTAGGAAAGAAATGATTCAACTAGAAAATGTGCACAAAAGTTACGGCCAAACCAAGGTTTTAAAAGGGATTGATTTGCAGATTCAAGACCAGGATGATGTGGTTATCCTCGGCCCTTCTGGATCGGGGAAATCAACTCTCTTAAACGTGTTATCAGGCTTAGAAAAGGTAGATGAGGGACATATCCTCATTCAAGGACAAGATTTGTCTCAACTCACGGATGCTCAATTGACGGCCTTTAGACGGGAGAAGATTGCCTTTATTTTCCAGCAGTATTATCTATTGCCGAATCTAACGGTCAGACAAAATGTAAAAATGGGGGCTGACCTGGCAAACAATCATGATTTTTTGCAGATCATCGAGGATTTGGGACTTGGCGATAAGCTGGACAAATATCCGAGTGAATTGTCTGGTGGGGAACAGCAGAGAGTCTCCATTGCTCGGGCCTTGGCCAAAAAGCCAGAGATTCTCTTTTTAGATGAGCCGACGGGAGCTCTCGATGAAGAAACAGGGCGCAAGATTCTGGACTATATCTGGAAGTTAAAGGAAAAGCTGGGCTTCACCCTCATCATGGTGACGCACAACCAAAATATTGCGGATATGGCCAGAACCATCATTCGTGTCAATAGTGGCAAAATTACCGAAGTTGTGTCCAATGATCAACCTCAGACTGCCTATGAGATTGGATGGTAAGCCATGTTTTCAGTAAAAGATATTCGAAAATTAGTTGTCGTCAGTATCATTGGAGCCTGTGCGGTCTTTGTGGCTAATCTCTTCTTGAATTTTTACCTAGATATCGAGCAGTTGGAGATTTCGAAAACCAATCCCATGATTCAGACCTACTATGATGCCCAGGTTTCGCTTTCCTGGATGGTGGCCATGGTCAGTGGGGTCGTCTTGTCCTTGACGTCGGTCCTTCTCATGTGTTTTTATATCAAACAATTTGTCGATGACCACAAGGAACAATTAGGAATTTTAAAGGCCTTGGGCTACAGCAATGGCCAGTTAGCGAAACGGTTTTGGGCCTTTGGACTCAGTTTTGGAGCTGGAGCGCTTCTTGGCTATTTTGCTTCTTTTCTTATGATGGGACATTTTTACGACTTTCGAAATGAGAAGGGGATTCTGCCAGAAATCACCATTCATTTTCACTGGCAGCTCTTGCTTGCTTTGGTAATGCTACCAACGACCTTCTTTATGGTTCTCGCGATTGGTTATGCTAGAAGACAACTCCAAACCCCGGCTCTTCGATTATTGAAAAAGTCCCCAAGTCCTATCAAGGTCAAAAGGAGAAAGAGGGTTCCTAAGAAAGAGAATGGCTTCTTAAAAGAGCTGTCCTCATCACTGATTTGGGGGAGAAAATCGATCTTGTTTTTTGTGGTCTTTGGCTCCATGTGTTTTGCGGCCATGGTTCAATTGTCCTTTGGCCTCAGGGATTACACAGATGATATCATCCAAACCATGATGATCATGATTGGCTTAATCCTCTCTTTCTCGATTCTCTTTTTGTCATTGGGGATTGTGGTCTCAGAAAGTCGCGAAACCTTGGCTCTTATGAAGGCTTTTGGCTACACCGATCGTGAATGCCAAAGTCATATTCTCGCTCCCTATCGTTTTTGGGCTTATCTAGGATTTGTTCTTGGGACGGCTTATCAATACGGTATCATGGAAATTTTGATCGGTGTGATCAAAGATACGGTTCCTGAAAAGATTGAGCATCACTTTGATGGGAATGTGTGCTTCTGGACTTTGATCGGTTTTGCGGTGGTTTATGAAAGCCTCTTTTATCTATCCAACAGAAAACTCCAAAAGCAAACCATCAAAGAAGTGCTTTTAGCTGAATAAATAGAAGAAAGAGTGGGACAGAAATCGGTAATTCGTTAGAATTCGATTTCGTCGTCCCACCTCCGCACAGTTGAGTAGGGCTGTAAAAGCTGATAAAATCAGCGTAGTATAGCCCACTCAGCCACTGCGTCTTGCTCGACAATCCAAAAACAATTGAGAGGCTAGGACTTTTGTCCCAGCCTCTTTTGTACTAGATCAACAGAAAAACGGATGCTGTCTGAAAATCTTGCATTTTTTTGCAATTTAGGTTACAATGAAAACTATAAAAAACGCGTAATCCCTAGGGTCTTTCCCTCAGGGAATTTTGTGTGTTTTGACCTATTTTCGATGGAAAGAAGCTTTGCTTCTACCGCAGGAAAAAGTATGAATAACATTGGAGGTAATAATGATTCGATCCTTAATTTCCGAGATCAAAGAATTCAAGAAGCCCTCGATTTTGGCTTCCTTGTTCATGGTCTTTGAAGTCATGTTTGAGATTTCGATTCCCTTTGTCATGGCGAGTCTTTTGGACCAAGGTGTTCAACAAAGAAACATGAACAATATTTTGTTTTACGGTGGGCTCATGCTGGTCTGTGCCTTTCTCTCCCTCTTTTGTGGGATGCAGTCTGCCCGTTATGGCGCCTATGCATCGGCTGGTTTTGCCAAAAACCTTCGTCGGGCCATTTTCAAAAAGGTTCAAACCTTCTCATTTGAGAGTATTGATCAGTTCTCATCAGGTGGGTTAGTCACTCGGATGATGACGGACGTGACCAATGTGCAAAATGCCTATCAAATGGTGATCCGGATCTGTGTACGGGCACCGCTCAATTTGATCTTTGCCATCGTGGCTTGTTTCATGATCAATGCGGAAATGGCCATGATCTTTGTCTATGTGACCATCTTTTTGGCAGCTGTCTTAAGCATTATCATGAAGATTGTGTATCCGCTCTTTACAGAAGTATTTGAAGCTTATGACAATCTCAACAACAGCATTCAGGAAAACATCACCAATATGCGAGTGGTGAAGTCCTACGTTAAGGAAGCAGATGAAACCGTTAAATTCAAAAAGGCTTCGCGTTTGATTTATAACATGTTTATGAAGGCTATCCGTGTCGTTGTCTTGAGTAGCCCAGCTATGATGCTTTCCATGTATGCTTCTTTCCTTTTGATTTCTTGGATTGGAGCACATCTGATCGTTGGTGGTCAACTCTCCACTGGGAATTTGACCTCTATGTTTAGCTACACCATGACCATTCTCATGTCGCTCATGATGTTTATGATGATCTTTGTCATGTTGTCGATTTCTATGGCCTCTGTCGAGCGGATCAATGAAGTCTTGACGACCAAAACGACGATTGACTCTCCAGAAAATGGGATCAAAGAAGTTGCTGATGGCTCCATCAACTTTGAGGATGTGACCTTTGCTTATACCGATGAAAATGGCGACAAGACCCATGTCTTACAAGGGATTAATCTTTCTATTCGTTCAGGGGAAGTGATTGGTATCTTGGGAGGAACAGGATCAGGAAAATCAAGCTTGGTGCAGTTGATTCCTCGTCTCTATGATGTCGAGTCTGGTCGGGTGACAGTAGCAGGCCACGATGTCAAAGAATACGATCTGGATTCCCTTCGTAAGCAAGTGGCCATGGTTCTTCAGACCAATGTCCTTTTCTCTGGTACGATTAAAGAAAATATGCGCTGGGGAAATAAGGATGCGACAGATGAAGAGATCATCGCAGCTTGTAAGATTGCCCAAGCCGATGAATTTATTCAAGATTTCAAAGATGGCTATGACACTATGATTGAGCGTGGGGGATCCAATGTCTCTGGTGGCCAACGCCAGCGTCTCTGTATCGCGCGTGCCCTTCTTATGAATCCGAAGATCTTGATCTTGGATGATTCGACTTCGGCAGTCGATACCAAGACAGATAGTTTGATCCGTCAAGGATTGGCAACCAGCTTGAAAGAGACGACCAAAATCATCATTGGTCAACGGATTTCCTCTATTCAAGATGCAGATCGTATTATTGTGATGAATGATGGCCAAATCGATGCGATCGGTCGTCACGAGGAATTGCTTGCGACCAATGCCATCTACCAAGAAGTATATGAAATGCAAACACAAGGGAAAGGAGAAGCAGATGAAAACTAAGAAAAAAGCAAATCTAGGCTCTATCCTTCGCCTGCTCGACTTCCTTTGGAAAAACTACAAGGTATCCTTGATTATTTCCTTTATCTTAATCATTCTATC
>CABSRC010000044.1 GCA_902480035.1 uncultured Streptococcus sp.
TCATCGACCACATCGAGATTGTCAAAATGATAAGCCCAAGTTCCTGTAGCATCTGGTTTCACTTCTTTAGAAGCGACTTTGACACCATTTGCTAGGAGATTGACTGTGATTTTTGATGGACGCTTGCCATCTTGGTTGTCATTGTCATTCCATGTCTTTTGGCCAGAGACACTTGTTTTTTCTTTTTGGTTCACAACATCACGAGAAATCGCAAGATCATTCCCAAAATCGTCCTTGCTGATCTTGATAGGTTCTTCTGAGAGAACATAACCTGTTGGAGCCTTGATCTCTTGAACTGTATAAGCCTGTTTGATCAAGCCCGTAATGGTGCCAACACCATTCTCATCTGTCGTGATGGTTCCCACTTGCTCACCAGTATCATCTGCTGTCACAGCAAAGACAGCACCTGCAAGAGCCTGACCATTTTCTCCTTTTTTGTGGATGGTGAATGAATATTTCTCCCCATTAAAATCTCCATCAAGGAATTGATACAGAATGTCTGCAACTTTATTTTGCTCCTGGACTTCTGTCGCTGTCATCTTCGCATTGTTTTTGTAGGAAGTATTGATGGCTGGGACCTTGTCCAAATAAACATCATAGCGAATGGTCATTCCTTGTTCTGGAGCTAGATCTCCGATATGAACCGTTAGAGATTGACCATCAGCACTGACAACAGGGGAATAATTTTTAGTGACATTTGTGGTATCTCGTAAATGATAAGCCCCATCTTCGTTATCGATCTGCCAAGTTCCAGTATGGATATTGATAGAATCTGCTTTGATTTTTCCATCTGTAAAGGCCAATTGGTCTTTAATATCAATATTATGAAGGGCAGTGTGACCTTGATTGATGTTCAAGGTATAGGTCAATTTTAATTTATCATCTGAGTTAGTCCAGCCCCATTTGCTAAAGACTTCTGGAGTTGGAGGATACTCACCTGGATTCACTCCTTTATAATCGATCTTTCCACCTGAAATGACGTTCTTATCGACCGTAAGAGTGAAATCAAGCGTCTTTTGTCCTTTGACAACTTGGTGATCCACACGCGCGAAAAATCGCAGTTTCCCTGTTACATTGGCCATTCTTTCAGGATAGTCTGTATAGGTTACTGTGATGATTTTTCTTTGATCATCTACCGTTGCTGTCGCAACTTTTTGACCACTTGGATCGAGCAGGTCAATGGTATCCGTTTCAAAGACCTTGAAGTCATCTCCAAGTTGAATGACGGTCTGATCTCCCTCTTTCACACGCCCATTAGGCAGGACAAAGTTCGCTTCAACTTGAAAACTTTCCCAAACACCGAGTGGTTCTGTAATGGCCCCACCAGTTGATTTGGAGATAGTGACAGATGACACGACATCATTGATCGTATCTGCATGAACTTTAGCGAGACTATTGGGTTTGGCAAATCCTAAAGCCGCTACCAAAAATAGGGCAACTGTTGTTACAACAGAATAAAGCCTCTTTTTCATAAACGATTTTACTCCTTTTTCTACGTTTACTAGATAAGGTATAGGCGGAAAAAAATTATCACTACATATTGTGAATTTACGCACAACCTATCTTTTTTCATTATAAACAATTTGCTTTGATAGCACAAGCAAATAAATTCATTTTTTGTCTATTCAGTACATTTTCTTGATACAAATAAAAAATAGCAGTCTGTTCGAAGCAGACTGCTTATATTTTTGCTTATAAAGGAACTCCAAACGCCTCTAAGGAGGCCAGTTCAGAGGGCTTGAGCCGTCGCCACTCCCCCAATTCAAGAGTGGGATCCAGGCTCAGAGGTCCCATAGAGATCCGCTCAAGATCAACCACTTCCTTGCCACAGGCTGCGACCATGCGCTTGACTTGGTGAAATTTTCCTTCTGCGATGCGGATCTGAACCAAGCAAGTCTTGGCTTCTTGATCAACCTCCAGAATCTCCAACTCAGCTGGCAGAGTCGTGAAATCTTTCAACTCTATTCCTGCTTTGAATCGGACGACATCTTCTTGCGTCATGATTCCAGCCACATGGGCGCGGTAGACCTTATCCACATGCTTCTTTGGGGACAACATAGCATGAGCCAACTTCCCATTATTGGTCAAAAGTAGCAAGCCACGGGTATCGATATCTAGCCGTCCGACAGGAAAGACTTCCTTATGACGAGCTGTCTCATCCAATAGATCCAGCACAGTTTGGTGATGGTCATCCTCTGTAGCGGAGATGACACCAGCTGGTTTATTGAGCAGATAATATACGAAGGTTTCATGGACCAGGTTTTCCCCCATAAAGGTCACCTGATCCTTGGCTGGATCAATCTGAAGTTTCCCTACTGTCTCTTTTTTTCCATTCACTGCAATTTTCTTTTGCTTGAGGAGTTGCTTGACCTCGGTCCTACTCCCCACACCACAATCTACTAAAAATTTATCTAAGCGCATGATGTCTTCCCACTCTTTCGCACAATCCAAAGGCCAAAAAAGGAAACCAGGATCATGAGGATACCAGAAAATCCAAAAATAAAGGCAGGAGCTGAGGAAACAGTTCCTAAGAGGCTGAGAACAAAGGTCGTCGCGATCGAACCTGCACTACACCCCAAAATCGCAATGGAAGTTGCCTGACTTAGTACTCCAGCGGGCATCTGATCAGATATGACATTAAAAACAGTTGTGAGAGCTACACTATAGGCAAAGCCTGCAAGGACGGTCACAATGGCAAGCATCCAGAGATTGGCAGAAAGCCCGATCAACATTTGGGTCAAGCCATAGGCCACTCCCGAAACGAGCAACAAGCGATCGCGGAAGAGCTGGGTTAATGGGGAGAAGGCTAATCCTGCAAGAATCCCGACAAATTGCATAGCTGCTAAAATAAGCCCTGCAGTTTGGGCAGTGCCATGCCCAACTTGCTCCACCACACTTGGAATCCGAACAGTAATCATGACATTAGATAAGACGATCGACGCCGCAACAACAGCTAGGCCAAGCGCTGTCCGCCATTGACTAGCTGTCATTTGATCATTCCGATGTTTCTCCTCTGCATCCACTGTTTTCGAATCATAAGGGACAAATAAGAGATACAAGAGCAAGATAGGAATACTGATTCCATAGACGAGAAAGGCAGCCTGCCAGCCAAAGCGGATCAAAAGGCTAACCCCAAAGGTCAGAACTGCTGTCCCGACAACTTCTGCAGAGCCACGAATGCCAAGGGTTTGGACACGTTCTTTCCCCTTGTAACGCTCACTGATAATAGCGATGGCAGATACATTGAGCAAACCGACCGCCATCCCAAAAATAATCCGAGATAAAAAGACAACCGGATAGGCTGGACTGATCAAGGGAATAAAACCACACAGGGCGTACGCAACTAGACCGGTCACAATCATTTGACGCTCTGAAAACAGGCGCCCAATCCACTTATTGAAGATAAGCGAGACCATGATCCCTGCCGAAGGAAGCGAGACCAAGAGCTCAATCATGCTATGAGGAATTCCCTTGTAATAGGCAAACATGGCCGACTGCGCACTCGAAATCGAAAACGAGGTCGTCAAAATGAATGAAAGCGCGAGAATACTCACTTTCTCCATGATTCTTTTCATTATATTATCCTTTAAGCTAATCTTTTTTCACACTCCTCCTATAATAACACGAGC
Source organism: uncultured Streptococcus sp. (assembly GCA_902480035.1). Lineage (GTDB taxonomy): Bacteria > Bacillota > Bacilli > Lactobacillales > Streptococcaceae > Streptococcus. The sequence continues at coordinate 3,630 of CABSRC010000044.1, forward strand.
TAGTGACAGGACGCAATAGATTGAATTAAAAAAACGAAATGATTTCTCAATCATTTCGTTCGTGCTAGTAATTGTGAGGCGAAGACTCCTGTTCCAACCATCAAAACACCAATCAAGATAAAGAGCAGGTGATTGGAAGGAGCTAGTGGCATCACCAACTGGATGAAGAAAGAAGAGAGGGCTGATCCAAGATTGCAGCCAATCAAGACAAGCGAGGTCGCAAGATTCAGGAGATTAGTCGGAATTTTTTCAGATAAGTGATAGAAGATACTGGTTACTCCTGTACTGTAGGTAAATCCTGCCAAGAGGGTTCCTAGAACCAGGCTCCACAGCTGTCCGGACAAGCCAATCAAGGCCAGAGCTAGTCCGAAACCAAAGCACATGATCATGAGCAAGTTCTTTTTGAAAACATGTGTCAAACTAGCAAATCCCACTCCCGCTACAATCCCTGTCAATTGCATCAGACTTAGGACTGTTCCAGCTGTTGTCGCCGTTCCCATACGAGCGTCAACAATGATATCCGGCACGCGCAGGCTAATGATGGAATTGAAACAAATGATGATGCCAGCAATCACGGCTAGCATCAGACTAAAACGCCATTGAGGGGAGCGAAGGCGTGCGGAACTTTTCTTTTTCTCCTTCAAGCTAGCCTGTTTTTTCTCCTTAGGATAAGGGACAAAAAGGATATAGAGGAGTAAAATCAAGTAACCACCACCATATACGGCAAAGATCGCTGGCCAGCCTAGGGGTAAGAGTTGTCCAACAATAAAAGTCAAGATGGCAGAGCCCACCACTTCAGCAGACCCCCGATAGCCCAGCATTCGAGTCTTGTCATTGCCTGAGTAGCGTTCACTGATAATCGAAATAGCCTTGGCATTGATCATTCCTGTCCCCAAACCAAAGAGAAAACGACTCAGAAAGATGAGAGGATAGTCCTGCACGACCAAAGGCACAAGGCCACTAGTTGAAAAGAGCAAGAGCCCTGCGACAATCATCTGGCGCTCACTCATCCACCGCTCGATCAGGCTATTTAAAAAGAGCATGCCCACAACCGCAAAGGCCGGCAGGGAAACCAAGAGTTCCACCTGGCCTGCTGAATATCCGAATTGGCTAAAATAGGCCTTCATAGCTGGCAAACCGGCTGTAATTGAAAATGATGAGATCAGCATGAGCGACAAGCTCAAGAGACTGATTCTTTCCATTGTTTTTTTCATTTTTTTATTTCCTACACTTTACTGGTAATACTTTGATTTCACTAGTTTTTTCAAAAAAGATTCAAACTAGTATTTTCAATAGAATCCTAGTATAATCAATTTAGAAATAGAAAAACAGGACATTTGTCCTATTTTAGGAGAGTGAGATGAAAAAAATTTCCCCATCTACAAGACTCAAGGAGATCATCACTGACTACCAATTGGACCAGATCTTTCCAGGCGACTGTCTCAGCCAGCTGGACCTCGTTCTCTATCAGGCTGGAGATTATATCTGCCGCCAAGGTTCTGAGCAAGATGTCATTCCTTATTTTCTCAAAGGCCGGCTCAAGATTATCCACAGTCTTGAAAATGGCAGCGACACCATCCTTGAAATCCAAGAAAAACCTGGACTCTTAGGAGAGATTGAGCTCCTGCTCGATCGGGTCTGTATCTCATCAGTCATTGCAGACCAAGACTCGCTAGTCGTCCAGCTCCCAGCCCAGCACTTTAAGAAGCGCCTCCTGTTTGATCCAACCTTTTTGCGCTCTACGGCCAAGACCTTGGCTGAGAAATTGCACCAGATCAACTATTTGGCTCCTGCAAACTTTCATTATTCGGTCAAGGAACGCCTCGCTACGCATTTTCTGGAACATTGCGATGAAAATGGGACCCTCAAGCCCAAGATGAATCAGCTGGCCCTGCGTTTTGGGATCAGCTACCGCCACCTTAGCCGTGTCATCAAGCAGATGATCGAAGAGGGCTTAGTCCAAAGAGAAGGGCGAGTCTATACGATTTTAGATGCAAAAAGGATGAATGATTTGTCCATCAAACATGCGGAAACCGTCGACAGATAACTTTAATTTTAGGCTCTTTTGTGTTATCATGGAGGGTAGAAAGAAAGTGAGAGTAAAACGATGAAAGCAATTGAAAAAGTTACAAGAGCATCCCATTTGATTGATATGGATGACATTATCCGCGAAGGAAATCCAACACTTCGAGCGGTTGCGGAAGATGTGACCTTCCCTTTGTCTGATCAGGAAATTATCCTGGGTGAAAAAATGATGCAATTCTTGCACCATTCTCAAGACCCTGTTATGGCTGAAAAGCTTGGCCTCCGTGGAGGAGTGGGACTCGCTGCCCCTCAGCTGGATATCTCTAAACGAATCATCGCTGTTTTGGTTCCCAATCCAGAAGATGCCGATGGCAACCCACCAAAAGAAGCCTATAGCCTTCAAGAAGTCATGTACAATCCAAAGGTTGTCGCCCATTCTGTGCAAGACGCGGCTCTTGGCGACGGGGAAGGCTGTCTCTCTGTAGACCGCAACGTCCCAGGCTATGTGGTTCGCCATGCCCGCGTGACTGTTGAGTATTTCACAAAAGATGGGGAAAAGAAACGCATCAAACTTAAAGGCTACAACTCCATCGTCGTTCAACATGAAATCGACCACACCAACGGCATCATGTTCTATGACCGCATCAACCCAAACAACCCTTTTGAAATCAAAGAAGGTCTCTTGATTTTAGAATAGAGCAAATGACAAAAATACCTAACTGAGAAAGCTCTCGGTTAGGTATTTTTCGTTATTTTTTGCCTCGCCTTTTATTCGAAAACTTATGTATGATAGCACGCGCCATGCTAATAAAGAAGTCCAAGGCAATTCCTAGGGTAATCATTCTGACAATCCACACCAACCAGATTGGTCGTCTTACCTTTGCATCAGCATACCCTAAATGATCAAGTGCTACAAACATCAATAGATAGCATACTATTTCTAACGGAATGCGAAGTTTAGCTTTTTTCAGACTGAAGCCTTTCAAACAATTCCATAGTAAATCCCACAACGTCGGATTATCTTCAGGTTCATCCTCCCAATATTCCTTGCTTTTCATTTTCAAATACAAGAGGTAGCCTACTTCTGTCAGCAATTGAGTAAAGGCGTAACTGAATAGTATGCTTACGGATACTCCTAGCACCACTCCAAAATAGCCAGTAAGGGCCGCTCCTATCATGGAGCAGACGAAGATGATCGTCAGGGCATTGCTACTGTAACTACTTGATTTTGCGAAATAATTTCCCAAGGTTCTAGTTGGTGAAAAGCCAATCTTTAACTGCTTCTTAAGCCAAAAATAATGATAAATAAAGCCCAATAAGGTACAAATCACAAGAAAAGGAATGACGATGAAGCCATATTTTGGGAAACCTACCTCAAATTCTTTATTTGCCAGAGCAGAAACAATGATGAGCAAGCCCATGACTTGGAGCGATAAAAACATTCCTGCATAGGTGAATAAGAGTAGAGTCGTTGACAACACTTGTCTTCTATATATAAATGCCCCCATTAACGGCAAGAAAAATGCAATGATATGGTAAAGACAATAGATGACAAGGATATCAAAAAACCAATGACTAAATGGTTTTATACCTTTCGATACATCATACGAATAAAAACAAAGGATTTCAAATGCGAACAGAAATACGCCTGTCCACGAATTGATCATCATAGCCGCTGAAGCACGTGTATTGGCTAAACTTTTAAAGTAGACTTTGTTCGCCTGCTCAATATCGACTTTCTTTTCATTTTTCATATCATGCTCCTTTCTAGAAAATTGTTTTAAGGTCCAAAAGTAGATGGAGGCTACTCTTGCTTCTGGGTTTCACTCCACTGGATCTACTTGACTTTGGCCTTATAATCCTCGCCTGAAGCATATAATAATAAATTACCATGTGATAAAAAAACCAATGAAAAAGCAAATAAGGCCACATGAAGAATTAGATTGGGTTTACTGGTACTCAGAACAAAGCAAAATGATACAACTGAAAGAAATAAAGCCAATGTTACTAATAGAAGATTTTTTAGTAGTAACCTAAATCTTCCTGGGGGACAATACATTTTTTTAGCTTTCTTGGAAGGCTTTATGACCGACTCTTTTTTCCCAATACTGATCCAAATGCGAATTCCAAAAGCAATGCATAGAACAAGGATCATTAACACTAGATTCAGTAGATGGGAAGTAAAATATAAATAATCCTCTATCGGAAAAGCTCTACCTAGTAAAACTGCTAAGGAACCAGCACCAAGTGTTGAGATCCCCACTTTAGTCTGAGTTGAAAGCATGTTCTTATCTCCTTCAAGCACTTTCGGAGCTATTGCTTCTACTTCATCCTCTGTTAGCTGATAACTTTTATGAGGCACAAAATAGGTAAACCATGGAAGAAAATAACTTGTTATAATTGGCCGATCGACTTCCATTAAATACCATTCATTCTCTACTTTTAACAAACGATATCGAAAATTCATTTTCGGTAAATACTCGATTTTTGCGGGTTTAAACATAGATGTCTCTTACTTTCTATACTGTTTCATTCTTAGACGGAGAAACTAAACTAACTTTTCACCAGTCTACCACAGCCATAATTATCTTATTTAATCATAACAGAACATACCTTCCATCATACCTGATTTTACTTTGATGATCAAGTTTTGACTAAAAAAGAGGTTGGAAGATTTCCAACCACTCTATCTGTTTTAGCAAGTTAAACCTAGCTTCCTCTTTCCCAGAAGATGGCTAATAAAATCATGGCACCAAGAATCGATGGGATAATCGCTGTACCGTTTAGGCTTGGTCCCCAAGCACCAAAGAGTAATTGTCCTAAAAAGGCACCAATCCAGCCCAGGAACATTTTCCCAAAACATCCCATGCGTTCGCCACGATTGGTGATAGCTCCAGCTAGAAGTCCGATCAAAAGACCGACAAACATACTTCCAATCATAGTTTCTCCTTAAATTGCCCAATCTCCGTTGCGGAAGACTGGGACGCGGGTGCCGTCTTCTCGGATACCGTCGATATCCATTTGGCTTGAGCCGATCATGAAGTCGACGTGGACGTCTGAGCGGTTAAGGCCGGCTGCTTCGAGTTCTTCTTCTGTGAACTCTGCGCCACCTTCTACACTGGTTGCATAGGCTGCTCCGATGGCCAAGTGGTTAGAGGCATTTTCATCGAAGAGCGTATTGAAGAAGGTAATGCCTGATTGGGAAATTGGGCTTGGATCTGGGACGAGGGCACATTCACCCAAGGCACGCGCTCCCTTGTTTTTGAAGACCAAATCTTTCATGACTTGATCGCCTTTTTCTGCTGTGATATCCACAATTTCTCCATTTTCAAAGGTCACTTTGATGCCTTCGATGATGTTCCCATTGTAGCTAAGCGGTTTTGTGGAAGTGACATAACCTTCTGCACGACGGAAGTCAGGAGCTGTGAAGACCTCTTCTGTCGGCATATTTGGCAAGAATCCTTCGCCTTGGGCATTGATGGCTCCAGCAGATTCCCATACATGATTTTTCGGCAAGCCAAGAGTCAAATCGGTTCCTGGTGCTGTGTAGTGAAGGGCTGAGAATTGTTCTTTATTAAGTGTATCTGCCTTGCTCTTCAAAATAGCAGCATGCTCTTCCCAAGCCTTGACTGGATCTTCTTCGTACACCCGGCAGGTCTTGAAGATTTGATCCCAAAGGAGATCCACTGCTTCTTCATCGCTCGCCGCATTTGGGAAGACCTTTTTCGCCCACTCTATACCAGCTGCTGCAGCAACGGTCCAGCTGACCTTATTGGATTGAGTGGCGATGCGCATTGGTTTCATGGCTATACCCAAGGCCTTGGCAGAGGCAGAAAGCTTCTCTGCATCAACACCATTTAAGGCACCTGGATCAGACGAGCGCACACCCAAGCGACTGGCCTTGTGTTCCAAGAGGTAGTTCATCTCTGCAATCTTGTAGTCAGGCACGTTGTCCAAGCGATCCATCGGTGCATGGAGGAATTTTTCCCGGGTAGTAAAATCATCTGCCCATTGGACAATGACTTCGTGTGCCCCCAAGGCATAAGCTTCCTTCACAATCAAGTGGGCTAATTCTCTTTGTTCCACATCGATGTTCAAGACCAAGGTATGACCAGGTTGCACGTTGATGCCGTTCGCCACCAACAATTTTGCGTATTTTTCTAAGTTTTCTTTAAAATTTGGTAAAACCATTATTTTCTCCTTCATAAGTGAATGATCTCTTCCTAGTATACCATAAGTCCATGCAAAAAGAGAGTGGGACAGAAATCGATAATTCGTTAGAATTCGATTTCGTCGTCCCACCTCCGCACAGTTGAGTAGGGCTGTAAAAGCTGATGAAATCAGCGTAGTAGAGCCCACTCAACCACTGCGTCTTGCTCGACAATCCAAAAATAATTGAGAGGCTAGGACTTTTGTCCCAGCCTCATTTTTCTTGTTCCTTCTAGCTTAAGGAAGAACATAGCCTTGATCATCTACCGTATGGGGATGTTCAGTATTGCCATTCTCTCTCAAGGCTTCCAAATCTTGATCCAAAATCGAATTGTAATCCGTACTACCTTCACGGGTTACTCGCGTCGATACTTGGCGCAAGAGTTTTTCATTGAGATTGCGGACCCAGCGACCATTACTATGATCATTGGCACGCATATAATTTTCTCTGACGATCTCTCCATAAAGAGCTTCATTGACTTGGTAGCCTTGCTTGCGCAATCCCAACAGACCGATCTCGACGATCTCATCTGGACTATAGTCTTCAAAATCAAATGTCGTCGGGATCCGACTTTGCAAACCTGAATTGACCTGCAAGAAGTCATGCATCTCTCTGGTATAGCCAGCAAAGATAATGACGATATCACGGCGGTGGTCCTCCATAAATTTGAGGACTTCATCCAAGGCTTCCTTCCCAAAATCATCATTTGAACCAGTAAAGAGCGTATAGGCCTCATCGATAAAGAGGACACCACCCAATGCACTTTCTAAAACTTCGCGCGTCTTCAAGGCTGTATGCCCTTGGTAGCCTCCAACCAGATTGCTCCGCGATACTTCGATGAATTTCTTCTGCTTAATAACTCCTTTTTGGAAGAGGATATTACCCAAAATGCGGGCAACGGTGGTCTTCCCTGTGCCGGGATTTCCAAGAAAGAGGGAGTGCAAGGTCGTATCTTCGACGATTCCTCCTTGTTCGGCCCGTTTTTGGTTGAACTCAGCCATGGCTACGAACTGTTCCACTTGCTCTTTCACCTTGGCAATGCCAACCAAACGGTTGAGAGCAGCCATTCCATCTTCTTCCTTATCGGCTCCTGCCTGGTACTTGCCTTGGTTAAGGACAGCATCGATATCGCTATTGAGGATGGTCTCAATATCATCGGAACCTTGGGCCACCACCCGATCTGCCATGGTCTTAGTCAATTGCTCATCCAGGTTACGGATCCAGCGGCCATTGCTCTTATCTAGCGAGCCATCATAGGCCCGTTTGACATGACGCGCATAGTAATCCCGGTCTTCGAGCTTGTAGTCCCCTTTGCTTAGGATCATTTCGCCCAGTTGGACAATCTCATCTCCTGTGAAATCTTCAAAGATGAAATTATTTGGCACCCGAGAACGGAGGCCTGGATTGGTCTTTAAGAACTCCTCCATTTCCTTGGTATAACCGGCAAAGATGATCATGATGTCATCGCGATTATCCTCCATAAATTTGAGGATGGTATTGATCGCCTCAATCCCAAAATCTGCACCACTGTCCTTTTTATCCAAACTATAGGCTTCATCAATAAAGAGGATACCCCCACGCGCTTTTTCAAGCAGGGCCTGGGTCTGTTCGGCTGTTCCTCCAATATTCGAAGAGATCAGATCGGACTCCGTTGCTTCCACAAAACGGAATTCCTCCCCTGAGAGTACTCCTGCATCAAAGAGCACTTGTCCCAACAGCCGGGCCACCGTCGTTTTCCCTGTACCAGGATTTCCCATAAAGGCCGCATGGAGTGTTTGCTTTTCAGGGGCCTTGCCACTGGCGATTCGTTTCTTGTTAAATTCCACCATGTTGATCATTTTCTTGATCTCATGTTTGACTTTTTCAAGACCGATCAGGCTATTGAGCTCCTGAAGAGCATCTTGTTTCTTCTCTGGCCCAGAGTCTCTTGCAGTGGTTGGAGCCACCGTTGCATCCGTCGCCTGTCCTGTAGGAACGACTTGCGCATTGCCCTTGGCCACTTCTCTGCCAACAAGATAGTCACAGTCATCCTCGATTTCCTTGGTCAGATCACGCGCATCGCCCTGTCTATAGGTTATGGTGCCTGCCTTCACAAAGGCCCCACCTTGAAGCCGTATATTAGGATCCGCAATCTTATGACAAATCATATGCTCAGCCATCAGCACACTCTCATCAAAAACTCCAAATGAAATGGTTTGGGCATTCTCATTCAAGAAGGTCGTTTCCCCAGTCAGGGAAGCAAAGGACTCTTCATAGACGCATAAAAACTCTGTAAATGTCGCTTGGTGAGCTCGGATCATACTATTGTATGAATTGATGGAGGTCATACGATCCGAATCCGAATTGAATTGAACATTGTTATCAAGACAGACTCCAGTCCCCGTAGGTAGCTCAATTTTACAGTTTTCAGACTCCCAGATGACATTCCTCAACCAAACTGGTGGAAAATCGTTTTCCAGATCCCCGCCTGTAATCGTTGAATTTTTTGCGATCACTTCTGAGTCCTTGGCATGGATCG
>CABSRC010000045.1 GCA_902480035.1 uncultured Streptococcus sp.
TCATGTTGGGAGATGACCTGATGGACATCACCAATGATGATGCCTTGCCATTGACCAAACAATTGATGAACGACTACGATGAAACCCATGCATCCACTATCGCTGTGATGGAAGTCCCTCACGAAGAAGTTTCTTCTTACGGTGTGATCGCACCTCAAGGAGAGGGCATCAATGGTCTCTATAGCGTTGAGACTTTTGTCGAAAAACCAGCTCCAGAAGATGCACCGAGTGATCTCGCTATTATCGGACGCTACCTCTTGACTCCTGAAATCTTTGATATTCTTGCAAATCAAGAACCAGGTGCTGGCAATGAAATTCAATTGACGGATGCGATCGACACCCTCAATAAGACCCAACGAGTCTTTGCCCGTGAATTTAAAGGCCAACGCTACGATGTAGGTGACAAGTTTGGTTTTATGAAAACATCGATTGATTATGCTTTGAAGCATCCGCAGGTTAAAGAGGATCTCAAACAGTATATTATTGATCTTGGAAAACAATTAGAAGAATCTGAACAAACTGCAGACTAAAAAAGAAGGAAGAGAGATTTCATTCTCACTTCCTTTTTTTGTTATATATTATAAACTGTATCGTTTAATGAGTTCTACGTTTTTCGATGTAGTAGCCAAATCCAAAAACTATCAAAAGAACTCCGCCTACCATTGTCGCAATGGAAATACTTTGACCGGTTGATGGTAATTTTTTCTCACCTTTCTTCTCTTCAATTTTTGCTACAGATTTATAAACTACACCATAAGTTGAGAAATGAGAGGTTGTAAATGTTACGGCTGACTTATCTTCATTTAGTTGGAATTGGAAGGATTCCAATTGACCATTTTCACCGATACCATAAACTGCTTCTACTTCTTTTTGGCTATTTACTGGAATGGTCACAACAGTTGGACTAATTTGATGTACAGGATTATTTTGGTTCGATAATTGAATATTATATGCCTTGTACTCTTTACCAGCTAGTTCTTTGACATCTTTCAAAACTTCAACAAGAAGACTATAGCCACCTTGAGCAAAATCAGGGTTTTGCAAGACGATACCTGTTGCCTGGTCTACTAAAATATATGAATTTGTTGGTAAAACTGGGCGACCAACGGTACTAACACTGTTACTATTTGTAGGAACAACAGTAGTTGTACTACTTGGTGTTGTTTCTGCCTTGCTTGGTTCTGTACTTGATTCTGTGCTTGGTTTCGTTTCTGCCTTACTTGGTTCTGTACTTGACTCTGTGCTTGGGGTCGTTTCTACCTTGCTTGGTTCTGTACTTGACTCAGTGCTTGGTTTCGTTTCTGCCTTGCTTGGTTCTGTACTTGATTCTGTGCTTGGTTTCGTTTCTTCCTTACTTGGTTCTGTACTTGACTCAGTGCTTGGGGTCGTTTCTACCTTGCTTGGTTCTGTACTTGACTCAGTGCTTGGTTTCGTTTCTGCCTTGCTTGGTTCTATACTTGACTCAGTGCTTGGTTTCGTTTCTTCCTTGCTTGGCTCCGTACTTGCTTCGGTGCTTGGGGTCGTTTCTGCCTTGCTTGGCTCCGTGCTTGCTTCGGTGCTTGGGGTTGTTTCTGCCTTGCTTGGCTCCGTACTTGACTCTGTTGGATCCTTGTAGTCATCTGGTAAAGATGCTCGGTATGGATCATCTGTACGACCTGCTTCTTTTAGAGTTGCAGACAATTCAGACTCATATTGCTTGAATTGTTTGAAAAGACGTTCAGAACGAGCTAAAGCATCCTCAGTCACCTTATCTTCAACTGCTTTTGCTGCAGCTTCATCAGCTTTCAAGGCAGCGTATTTTGCATCGCTCACTTTTTGTTCGATAATGAGCTGTTCTTCTAGTGCTTTCCAGTGATTTTGGATAGATTTTCCAAAGAGATCTTGGTTATTGATGGCCATTTGGTCGATGTGCCATACTGTCCAATACCATGAATTTGGATCATAAGTAGCCGTTTGAGGTTTAAAAGCTTCGTAAGTATCTTTTACATTTCCATAGAATGGAACATAAGGGGTATTCCGTGAAGGTCCCATGCCGAGCCATACAGTTCCACCAAATGATTTTGGAAGGTTTGGATTGATTTGATAGACATGGGCATCGATCACATTTTCGTTTCCTAAAGCATATTTGTATTGGTCTTTACGAACAGTATCGTTGCTACCATCATCACCTTGTTTCTTAACACCAATTTGATCATCTGGTACAAAGCGTCCATTCAAGTGTTCAAAACGGTTGCGTTGCAAGGCAAACGCATCTTCTAAGGTGTATTTTTTGTTTGGATCGGTTGGTGAACGGAAAAGTTCATACTCATCATCCTCATAGGTGACTTTAGAGTCTGGATCTAGCAAGGTGATTCCTGCATAGGTCCGTGAGCGGTCTCCTTCAGCATATTTTTCTGGTCCATAAGATTTAGCGATATGGAAATTGCCATCTTTGTCTGTCTTGTAGTTACCAGATTCCTTGGCTACTTTTTCGACATCTTTAGAGGCAATGACATTTTCAGTGTCATTCAAATCAACATGACCTAGGTAGTAGGTATTGGCAAAAACTGCATATTTATCTTCTGGAACTTTAACCGCTACATATTGGTGGCCAGAAAGAATTTCCATATACCAAGTTTCATTTTGGTCTGCAAAGACAACCACATTTCCTTCAGCTGAACCTTTTTCTTCGATGACTTTAGCTAGAAATTCAACCCCTTCACGAGCTGACTTAACGCGTGGTAACACTACGTCCAACATAGCAGCTTCTGGAATTCCGTTTTCTGTCAATGGGTCCGTCTTCAAGACTTTCTTATTCGGGATAGCTGTTACTGTCGCAGTCATGGATACACCGGCTTCGTTAAATCCGTGTTCACCAAAAGCACCGTTACTACCATCTCCACGAGCAGAGTCATAAGTCGCTGTGTATTTCATTTCACTAGCAGCATGTGGATAGGTAAAACCATTGGATTCGTCTTCCAGTTGATCCCCTTCCTTATAGTTCTTCGCATCAACCACCACATAGTTCTTGTTGTGCTTGCCACCATTTGGATAGTATGGGTAATCTTCTGTCCGACCAAAGAGAGTGGTCCCATCCTTGGTCAATTGCCGACCAATGATAAAGCCACAACAGGCTTGAACTGCTTGAACTGGTAGGAGCAAAAATGTCATTGCTACCAATGAAAGTTTAAACAACCATTTCTTCATGGCAAATCTCCTTTTCGAATACTCCTTTTAGTAAAAAAAGATAGCATTCCCGATTTTTTATACCTCCAGTTTACATCTTTTTGTTCATTTTTGCAAACGCTTACCAGACTTGTTTTTATTCTATTTTTTACTAAATTATCTTTCTATCAACTCATTTCTATGTAAATTATATATATTTATTGAGATTTCAAACAATTTTCTGTTAGTTTACGATTGCGCTACATTTTTTAGGAAAAAAAGAGGCTGGGACAAAAGTCCTGGCCTCTCAATTGTTTTTGGATTGTCGAGCAAGACGCAGTGGTTGAGTGGGCTCTACTACGCTGATTTCATCAGCTTTTACAGCCCTACTCAACTGTGCGGAGGTGGGACGACGAAATCGAATTCTAACGAATTACCGATTTCTGTCCCACTCTCTCTTAAAATAGATTCAAGATTTTACCTAAGAAATAAAGGAAAAGCAGGAGATAAGATAAGGCTGCACTAATCTGATAGGTTCGGTTCATAAAGCGAGCCTCTCCTCTTATTGGAAAGACATAAGCCAACATGACCCCAGCTACTAAGCCACCAATGTGACCCGCCATACTGATGTCTGGCATAAAACTAAAGATCAGATTGACCACAATCAAGCTGGTATAGGACTGACTCAAGTGGCGAATATAGGGACTTTGGACAATAAAGCGCAGAGCGCCAATGGTCCCAAACAGTCCAAAGAGGGCTGTAGAAGCGCCTGCCGCAATCACATCTGGTGTAAAAATAGCAACAAAGACATTACCCATCATGCCTGATAAGAGATAAAGAGCTAAGAAAGCCTTGGAACCAAAGAGATCTTCTGCCAAACGTCCCAAGTAATAGAGGGTGATCATATTGAGCACAAAATGTTCTAGGCCGATATGAACAAAAGTAGCTGTCACTATTCGCCATAACTGGCTAGGATCGACTTTCACAGCCTCTCCAATAATACCACCGCTATAGTAAACAGCAGCACCCGTTTGGTAGTCGCCTCCAAATCGGATAAACATAGAAAGAAAGACTGCCGTTGTGACGAGCAACAAGAGGCTGGTCACAGGATAACGACGATCAAAGAGTAACTTCATAGACTAGCACCTCCTGAACGGCCTGATCAAAAACATCTGGTTGAAACTCCTTCTGCTGGATGGAATAAATCGTACTCACCGTTCTCCCAGTATAATCTGCTAAATAACGATCATAATAGCCACCGCCATAGCCAATTCGGTAGCCTTTTGACTGGAAGACCAAGCCCGGTACATGGATCAGATCAATCTCTGCTTTATCCACAACCTGCCCCCTTTCATTAGGCTCCAGCAAACCAAAGCGACTCTCTTCCAAAATTTCAGGATCGTATTCCACAAATTCCATCCGACCTTGTGGATAGGTACGGGGAACACAGACGCGTTTTCCAAGTTGAAGAGCAGCTTGGATCAAGCCAGCTGTGGAAAATTCGTGGTCAAAGGACAGATAGGTCGCAAGGGTCTTTGCCTCCTGAAAGGCTGGAAGCTCCAAGAGACGTTGAGTGAGCTGTTCATCTGCTTGAGTTTTCACGGATTCTGGCAACCGTTTCATGGCTGCTATGGTTTCTTTTCGTAGTGTTTTCTTCATTCCCTACTCCTTTTGTATAGCTTTAATTGTATCATTTTTTATGAAACATCCGAACAGTTTGCACACAAGAAAATAAAAATCCAACTCCAGACGGAGTTGAATCAATCCCTTATTGGTTGGCCTTCATTTTCAAAAATTTGCCAATGTTATCCACAGCAAAGGGAAGGGCAGCCTCATTTGGGCTCATCTTCGGATGGTGCAGGGCATAAGGGGTATCAATTCCCAGCCAGAACATGACTCCAGGGACCTTGCTCAAGAGAAAGCCAAAGTCTTCTCCTGTCATCGCTGGCAAGATATCAATCAGGTTCACGTCTTCCTCAGCTGTGAAAAAGTCCATGAGTTCTTTGGCTAACTCTGGTTGGTTTTCCACAGGCAGGTAACCTCCTTGCTTGAGTTCCAGATCTAATTCTACATCAAAAGCGGCTGCAACCCCTTCCGCAATCGTTTTGACCCGTTTTTGAGTCAGGAGGTTCATCTCCATGGTCAAGGTCCGGATGGTCCCATGAAGGAAGGCCGTCTCAGCGATCACATTATTGGTGGTTCCTGCATGCATGGAACCAAAGGTCACCACAGCACCTTCAATTGGATCGACATTTCGACTCACGACCGATTGGACTTGGGTAATGAAGTAAGAAGCTGCTACAAGAGCATCATTGGCCTCATGTGGAAAGGCAGCATGCCCTCCCTTACCTGTAAAGGTAATCTTGACTTCACAGGTCCCCGCAAAAAGGGTACCCGTATTAGTCGCAATGTCTCCCACCTTCAAATCAGGGCGCACATGCAGACCATAAAATTCATCAGGGAGCCAGTCGCCAAAAGCATTGTCCTTATACATGAGCATCCCACCAGCCTCGTTTTCTTCAGCCGGTTGGAAGAGAAAGAGCAGGTTATTTTTTGGTTGCACTTGAACCAGTTGATCCAAAAGCCCAAGGGCTGTCGTCATGTGCATATCATGACCACAAGCATGCATCCGTCCTTCGTGCTTGGAGGCAAAATCAAGGCCCGTTTGTTCCACTATCGGTAAGCCATCGATATCTGTCCGCCAACCAATGGTTTTTTCAGGAGCAGACCCATGGAGATAAACCATGATCCCGGTCCGCCAAGTCCGTTGCTCTACAAAGTCCTTGTCTGCTGTGATCTCTGCGATTCGCTCTAAGAGGTAGGCTTGGGTTTCAAATTCTTCCAATCCAATTTCAGGGATTTGGTGCAAATCCCGTCTGATTTTAATTAAGTCCAATGTCATCGTTGTCTTCTTTCTATTAGAAGAGGCTGAGACAAAAGTCTTAGCCTCTCAATTGTTTTTGGATTGTCAAGCAAGACGCAGTGGTTGAGTGGGCTCTACTACGCTGATTTCATCAGCTTTTACAGCCCTACTCAACTGTGCGGAGGTGGGACGACGAAATCGAATTCTAACGAATTACCGATTTCTGTCCCACTCTCATTTCTATCTTACAAATTGCGCAAAGCGTCTTCCAAGGCTGTTTTTTGTTGTGTTTTTTCGTCAATTTCCTTGATGATGCGAGCTGGGACACCAGCTACAACCACATTTTCAGGGACATCTTGAGTAACGATCGCTCCAGCGGCAACGACTGCACCGTTTCCAACTTGAACTCCTTCAATCACAACAGCGTTAGCACCGACCAAGACATTGTCACCGATCCGAACAGGCTCAGCAGAAGCTGGCTCAATGACTCCTGCAAGAACGGCACCCGCACCGATATGGCTGTTTTTACCAACAGTAGCACGGCCACCAAGGATAGCTCCCATATCAATCATGGTTCCTGCACCGATTTCAGCACCGATATTGATGACAGCACCCATCATGACAACCGCATTGTCTTCGATGGTTACTTGGTCACGGATAATAGCGCCTGGTTCAATACGCGCATTTAGGTAGCGTTTATCCAGTAATGGGACAGCTGAGTTACGGCCATCTTGTTCTACCACATAATCCTTGTTTTCAGTCAAGTTAGCAAGCAGGGGCTCGATATCTTTCCAGTCACCGAACAAAACATTGCCAAGCTTGGTAACAGAAGTAGGAACAGCTGTTGCCAATTCCCCTTCAAAGGTTACTTTCACATTGGTTTTCTTTTCTGCATTTCCAATAAAAGCAATAATTTCTTGTGCAGACATTTTTTGTGCAGTCATGAGATTCTCCATTCATTTCAATTAAAGGTATTCATATTATACCACAATCCTAGTGAGATGAACACCTAAGGCGACGTGGAAGCTGATGTCGCTGGATCTTCTAGACCCTTGATTTCACTGATGGTACGATTGCTGCCAAAGTGAATAATGACGGAGCGCGAATCAGAAAGCTTATAGTAAAAGGTTAAGAAGGACTCTGAACCCAGCATACTCGACCAAGAAACACTGCTAGGAATTCCTACTGTATTCACAAGATCTGAATAGCTCGTTCCTATTTTCATATTGGCAAAATCTTCTCTGTTTAAGCTACCATTTTTATTGGCTAATCGCTCACTGTTTAAGTTTTTAAAATCAAGAGAAGATAAACGATCAACACCAATATTTGAAAGTAAAACTGTTACGGAAGAAGGAGAGCCTTCAGACTGATACTCCAATTGTGTCATAAAAGGACTGACACCACCTTCTTGGTAGGTTTCTTCTCCACTGCTAGCCTTCCCCAGTACAGCTACCACGTCCTGTGGAGACAGAGAAGTTGAATAATGACGACCTTGATCTCCCTCACTTAAACCAGGAATCAGGGAAATGGCCTTCTCATAGGTCACTTGAAACTGAAATTCCCTCTCCGGAGCAATCAAGCTACTCGTACCACCTCTCAAGATTTCCTTTCTAGTTCCATAAGACAAGCTAGTGCTTCCATATTCACTAGTAGTAGAAGAACTATGAATACCTCCTGAAGCCAGATAGGCAATTAATCCCAGCATGGCCAATAAACCCAAAAAGGCTGCCAGCGAAGACCCTTCACTCTTAGAGGAAGGAGAGTAGGTTTTATCCCTATCCGATTGGGAGTCTCGTACCGTTTGTCTTGGTTCTGAATGCCTGCTTCCCCCTATTGAAGCCAGGTCAGCTTCTGAAATCAAGCGACTCCCACCCTGGTGAGAAGAAGTTGCCTTGATGTCTGTCCGTTGATCGTCCAATGATGTCTCCCTTCTTATACCAACACTAATTTCTTGCCTTTTTTCTTGAATTCCATTACCACTTCTGACTGCCCTGGTAGCTGGTAAGTCGCGCGATACCCCATTCCGCCATCTGACACTTCCCCCCAGATTAAGCGTTGAGGATTTCCTAGTTTCTTAATAAGCTGGGCGAATTCTGCACCTTTGTGCTCTTTTTCAGTAGTGATTTCTTTCTCACTGCTTGTCTTCTCTTTTGCGTCCAACAAATTCGTCGCATCCACCATCGTCAAGCGATACCCCTGGTCTTTCTCTTGTTCAAACCACAAGTTCACACTTTTCTTCCCCTGATCTGTTTGCTTAGCTGCATAAGTCAAGACAAGAACGGTTTGTTCCCCTTGAGCTGTCTTTGTGTAGCGAACTTTTTGTGCTTTTCCCCATTCAGTCACAACTGTTTCCAAGCGGGTTCCTGGTTGCTGACTCTGCTTAAGACGGACTTTCAAATTCGCCACAGCTTCGATGGTCCATTGAAACTGCTTGATTTCTTGATCGTTGCTTACCAAATTCTTGTAATCCTTTGGCTGAAAACGGGAAAGCGTTTGGTCCTCCTTGGTATCGGTTCCCTGCTCTTGCACCTGGATGCTTGCAATCGCAAGTAACAACCCTAAAACAAAACATAAAAACGGCAGCAAGAGGTCTTTTCGATTCTTTTTCATCCACTCGATCATTTGCTTCACCCCTTCTTCGTCAAACGATACTGACCAGTCTGGTCGCGTTCAAAGGTCAAAGAGACCAATCCATCTGTCACCTGATAAGACAAGGCTAATACTTGCTTGTCCTTTACAGAGGTCAAACTAAGAGAATTGGGAAGACCTGATTTTTTCAAGACTTCTTCTACTGCCGTTCCCTTTTCCTTTTTTCCATCCAAAGGCTTATAACCTGTAAAATCCGCCTGTTTTAAGTTCTTTTTGCTCTGATAGTGAGACGATTTTGGCTCAAATCCTTGAATCGAGCTCAAATAAAAATCATCACCCTGCTTTTGAAATTCTATGGTATAAGGATAGAGCCCCTTCACAGAAGCCCCATAGCCTAACTGGACTTGTGCTCCAAAACTCGTATCTTCTTGTGTAAAGCTCGCTGCTTTTCCAAATTTTTTGACGAATGCAGACAAAGTCACCCAACTTTTTTGTACCTTTCCTTCTCCCCTTGCAAGCTCTAATGACAACAGGTCTTCTAGAGCCGGCTCTTTTGAAGAAGGAGCGACAAATTGTTGGCTAGCTTCTTGCATTCGAGATAGGCTCAGCAAACGGTCTTTTGGTAAGGTTTTAACCGGATGAATCATAAACACCAAGCAAATACCAATCATAAAAGCCAGCAAAGCCCCTGCAGCTTTTTGTAGGATCCGCTTATGATGTTCTATCCACTGTTTCATTTCTTCCATCCTTTATGCTCTTTCTATCTAAACACCTTCTATTGTATAGAAAATTAGCGCATTTGTCTTGTCTTATTTGAAAGAAAAAGGCTTACGCCTCTTTCTTGTCTTATCCTTTTAGTCGCTGTCTTTACTGCTCAAGAGGAAATCTCCATTTTCTTGACGAATAAAGGTCAAATCTATATAGTCCCCATTTTTCTTTTGGAAGTCCATGACCAATTCTATCTCGTCTGAATCATCAGATGAACTCACCGTCAGATTGACTGCATCGCCGTATTTTTCTAAAAGCTCTTTGTAAGAGGTCCCTCCAGCACCGGTCTCACTATCTCCAACCTTGAACCCATCTGCGAAGTTATCCTCGACGCTAAGATTTTTCCCAAATTGATTAAATTCAAATTTGACAAGCTGAAATTCTTTTCCTTTCTTAGAGTAGGTCGCTTTGACCTCTTTATTATAAGAGTTATCATCCCAGAATAATTTCAATTCTCCACTATCAAATTGAACAGAACTAGCCTTTCCATAAGCGTCGACCATTTCCTCAGGACTCTCCCCATCATCCTTTTCAGTCAAAAATTGAAGTTGCTCGATATCAGACTGCTCCCAGCTAAAATCGGCTTCCGCATCTTCTGCGGTCAACTGGTCCAAATCAATATTGGATGAAGAACCAGACTGGTTGCCTGACCAAGAAGTGTGCTTTCTAGATGGTGACGTGCTAGGGCTGGCATGACCAATCAAATAGCCACTGACTCCACCAATGAGGAGACCCACTAAAATCCCAAGAGCAAAACGAATCGCCTTCTTGTCCGCAGTATCCATTGGTTTTCCAACGGGAGGAAGAGGAGCTTGCGGAATCTGCATGCTAGGACTTGTAGCTGTTTGTGGACCAACTGGTTCAACGACCACACTCTGAGGAGCTTCAGGTGCAGGCTGGAATAGAGGGGTCGGTTGGGGCGCAGCGGGCACTACCGCATCTTCTTCAACTGTCGTTTCACCCACTTTTGGGAGCTCCACCGTTTCTGAAATAACTGGCTCTTTTGCCTCTTCTCCCATTTCTTTCATCTCCGTGGCCGATAAACTACTAACTTCTGGAACTTCCAAGTCTTTGACTTCTTCTTTTGGGACAAATGCTGGCGCAGGCACATCAAATTGAGGCGCACCCTCTAAGGGAGTCTGTTTCATCAATGGTTCTTTATCTTTCTCTGACATTTTGAATTCTCCTTTTTATTCTTCTCTTCTACTATAACATAAAACCAAGCAAGGACCAACTCCTGTCTTGATAGACTAAAAAAGATCGGAGAGATATCCGACCTTTTAGAAACTGATCTTAAAATTTCTCACGAAGGGTAACAATCGCAAGCCCTACAAGTGAAAGCAAGCCCAATCTTGCCAAAACAACACCTGTTTCTTGACCTGTTTTTGGCAATAAGCGTCTAACGACAGATTTGCTTGAATCGCTTGCATTTGAGGAAGAACTTGTTGTACTCGGTGAAGTGGATCCTCCTGTCTCAGAACCTCTATAGCCTGCAATGAAATGACGATAAATTGGATTTGAACATTCAAGCGAATCCACGATCAAGCAGTCTGATGCATCATAAGCAAGGGACACTGTTGCTTCCTTCCTAGTCTGCATCTCCTTTTAAAGCCAAACGATAATCCCCATCTGCTTGCTGGATAAATTTTAATTTATATTCATCTTCATCTGAACTAGATGACTTAAAACGGATTTCCATTTCATTTGTAATGACCTTGGTTTTATAGTCTTGCTCAGCTCTTATCGAAATATAGGACGGGATATTGCTACTAAGCACTTCTTTATAAGATACTCCATCTTTCCCTGTTTTAGGATCCCCCGCCTTCAACTTATCATAATGATCAGCCACCATCGGATTAGCATCCGCTGTGTCATAATCTTCTGAGAAATACAGATTGCGTAGGTAATAATGACCATCTATCTTCATAAAGGTCAGATTCATCTCGCTAGCAGTCTTATAATCGGTGCTTTCTTCATCTGCATCGTCCCTTTCGAGTTCGCCCCATTCTAACTGAGCAGTTGTTCCATTAAATGTGCCTTTTAAGGCTTTCCCATATTTCTTCACGACCTCTTCGATAGACATCGCATCCCCTTTGTCATCGTAGGTGGCAAATTTCAAGCCTCCGAGATCTGAAATATCCCAATCAAACGCTGTCTCTTTTGGGTCTATATAGCGAGCAGATATATCACGTTTTGAGACTGTACTATCTGCAGTGGTATGTAAATGGGGGTAAGCTTTCTTGGTTACAGCATCCACACCAAAAGAGCGACCAAAAATAAGACCAATCACCAAGCCTAAAGCAATTGCCCCAATCACACATCCAATGAACAAGCCCTTTCCGCTTTTTTGAGGGGTAGGATTTACTGGTACACCAAAGGGTACCTGTGGTTGATTCATACTCATCTTTCTTCTATCCTCCTCTTAATTTAGTTCCGCACCAATATAGCGAAATTCTCCATCAGGCT
>CABSRC010000046.1 GCA_902480035.1 uncultured Streptococcus sp.
CATTGCCATCAAATTGGATAGTCAATTCATCTTGCTTCGATTCTGTATATTTTCCGGGGAGAAGATCGGTAATGTAGCCAATATCTCCATTAAAGACATTGCTTTCTGCATCATTGACCAGATGGATGACTTTATCTCCATCGCGGTATTGGCAGTCTGGCGAGTCAAAGACGACCTGGTCTTTGACAGCTGGATTGAGAAGGTCTTGCATGAGTGTATTGATGTTGTCAATGCCGGCCTGGCCCTTGTACATCGGTGCCAAGACTTGGATATCTCGAGCCGGGATCTGACTGCGAAGGGCAGCAGAGGTGATCTGTTCGATCATCTTAGGGATGTGTTTGCTTCCGGCTTCGAAATAAGAACGGTCGGCTTTTCGTTCTGTGAAATCTTGAGGAAGCTTGCCCTGGCGAATGTCTCCTGCAAGTGAGACAATGGTCGAATCTTCACTCTGACGGAAAATATGTTCGAGTTTGGTCTGAGGGATGCTTGGGATCTGCAAGAGATCCGCTAGGACCTGTCCAGGACTGACGGATGGTAATTGATCGGCATCTCCCACGATCAAGAGTTTGGTATCGGTTGCGATGTTGCTGACTAATTGATTAGCCAGCCAGGTATCGACCATGGAAAACTCGTCCACAATGATAAAATCTGCATCTAGATAGTCCTCTAAGTGGCTGGTATCATCATCTCCTGTCATTCCCAAATGGCGGTGGATGGTGGCACTCGGAAGTCCTGTCAGCTCATTCATGCGCCGGGCTGCCCGTCCCGTTGGGGCAGCTAGCAGGATCGGCAAGTCTTTTTTCTTCCGAAGATCCAACTGGTGGAGTTGGGCATAGACACTGATCATCCCATTGATAACGGTGGTTTTTCCTGTTCCCGGTCCCCCAGTGAGGATAAAGACCTTGTTTTGAATTGCTTGGTGAATCGCCTCTTTTTGAATCGAATCGTAGTGAATCCCCAGATCTTTTTCAACCTCTTTAATTGCCTGGTTTATTTTCTCAGGGTCAAATGAAGTCTGCTTTCCTTTTTCCAGCAATCGACCAATGTGACTACGAATCCCTTCTTCCGCAAAGAAAAGGCTATTGTCAAAGATCTTGGTATCCACATTTTGGACTTTGTCTTCCTCGATGAGGTGGCCTAATTCTTGGGCGACAGTAGAAGGATCCAATTCTACTGGACGCGCTGATTCCAAAAGGTCAATGCTATAGCGCAGGAGGTCTTTGGCTTCAATATAGGTGTTTCCAGTCTCGATAGAGTAGCTGAAGAGACTGTGAATCAGACCCGCGCGGAAACGCTCGGGGGCGTCACTTGCGATGCCCAATTCTTCTGCCAGTTGGTCCGCAATTTTAAAGCCCATGCCTTGGATGTCTTCCACCAATTGGTAGGGCTGTTGCTCCACGATCTGGAGCGTTTCTTCCTTGTAGAAATCCTGGATTTGAAAGGCTAGTTTATTGGGGATGCCATAATTGGCTAGTTGGGCGAGAATACGCTCCGTTCCGTAATTCTGACGGAGTTTATCCACAAAAGCCAGGCGGTTTTTCTTGGAGAGGCCTGTGATTTCTTCTAATTTTTCAGGCGCTTCTAAGATTTTATCAATGGTGTCTTCTCCATAGAGATCAACGATTTTTTGGGCTGTTTTGAGACCAATTCCCTTGAAGTGATCGCTGGAAAAATACTTCACTAAGCCCTTGCTAGAGGGTTTAGCCCGTTCATAGCGACTGATTTTGAGCTGTTCTCCGTATTTAGGATGATGGACCAGCTCCCCCCAGAAGGTGTAGTCTTCGCCTTCCATGATATCTGCCATGGTGCCCGTCACAATAATCTCAAAATCATCAAAGTCTTCGGCATCGGTATCGCTAATGTCGAGCAGGAGGATTCGAAAAAAACTACTGGGATTTTCAAAAATAATGCGCTCAATAGTACCAGAAAAATAATATTCCATCATTTCTTTCCTTTTTATAAAGCAAGGCTGGGACATACTTGTCTCAGCCTCAGTCTGTTGATCTATACTAATAAGTTTTGAAAGGGTAGATAGGCCATAGTCTAAAGACGGCTTGCCCTTTGATTTGTTCTTTCTTGAAAGCTCCGACCTGACGGCTATCTTTTGAAACGATCCGGTCATCTCCAAGTAAGAGATATTCATCGTCAAGCAACTTCAAAGTAAATTTAGGATTGCCATCCTTGTCCACTGTAAAGGCTTGAGCTGTATTGGCCAATTGGCGGAAGAGTTCTCCGTTTTCTTCAAAGCCTTTTCCAGTGTAGGTCGATTGCAATTTATCTTTTTTGAAACGAGCGATATAGTTTTTCAAATAAGGCTCATTGGTCTTTTTCCCATTGATGTAGAGGGTATCGTTATCATATTGGATGGTATCTCCAGGAAGACCGATGACCCGCTTGACGATGTCCTTGGTTTTGCCATCGTCGTCTTTTTCACTGGCAACAACAATGTCGAAACGATCGATTGAGAGGTGGTTGACCACAAGGAGGTACTCGCTATCGGCCAGAGTCGGATCCATCGAATGGCCATCTACCTTGACCGGAGCCCAGAGGTAAATGCGAGAGGCGATGATGAGACCAACAATGATACTGAAGAGGCCCCATTCTTTAAGGAATCTCACCACAGGTGAGCTCGATGTATGTTTTGAACTTCTTTTTGACATGACTTATCTTTCTAGTAATTTCTTTGCTTTTTCTGTGTTTTTAAAATGGAGTTTGGCACAATAATCCAGAGCTTTCATTCCGTAGGTCTGGAGCAATTTAGCGGCCACTTGGTCTGATTTAGCTCCTGCTCCACTAGGAAGATTAAAACCCAGTTCCTTGCCCAGATCTTCCAGATTTTGAAGGAAGAGATTGCGGGCGATGATGGAGCTAACCGCAACAGCTAGATACTTGCTTTCGGCTTTTTCTTCCAACTCAATGGCTTGCGTGACCTGATTTTTTTCAGCTTTTACGTATTTTTGGTAGTTTTTAGCAGTTGTAAAGGCATCAATCACAATCCGCTCTGCTTGGACTCCTTTATTTAACAGAAGGTAGATGGCCTGATTGTGCAGGGCTACTTTGACCGAAACAGCATTGTAACCAGAAGCGATCACTTCATTGTACTTCTTTGGAGACAATAAGAGTGCTTGGTGCTGGATATTTTCCTCAAGGAGAGGAGACAATTGCTGAATTTTTCGATCATCCAAGGTCTTCGAATCCCCAACACCAAGCTTTTTGAGCCAGTCGTGCTGGTCAGGTGTGACAAAGGATGCGACAACGGTGAGTCCACCAAAATAAGAGCCGTTTCCGACCTCATCGGTTCCGATCATGGCTAGATCTTGTCGTGCAGATGAAGTAGAACGCTTAAGGTTCACAGCATCTTGCCCGAAAAAGGTCAGGTAAGGAGTGAGGTCATTGCCCTGGAGCAGGACCTTTCCAGACTTGTAGATCGAAACGGTCGCTCCCTCTAGTCGAAAGAAATAATCCATATGAGGGTTCTTGCTTTGAGTGAGAGAACTGCGATAGGTATGGATAAAATCAAGGATTTGCTCCTGTGTTGGAGTGAGTGTCATACTTTCCATAACCACTATTGTACCACAAATTCAGGGAGAGAGGGAGCAAAAAGAAAGAAAGAATCCACTGGAAAATCCCTGGGAAGAGGGGCTTTGCTACTGACAAAGCTAGCCTTTTTTGGTATAATACCGTGAGGTGATTTTTATGGCGAGCTTAAATAGATATAAATTTACATTTGGAAACAAAGCGCTCACTTTAACAACCAACCATGATAATTTGTTTATGGAAGAAGTCGAACGTGTTGCGAAAGAAAAATACCAAGCAATTAAGGAACAAATGCCAGAAGCAGATGATGAAACCATCGCTATTTTATTGGCAGTAAATAGTTTGTCCATGCAGCTGAATCGCGAGATTGAGTTTGACGACAAAGAAAAAGAATTAGATGATTTTCGTCGCAAAGCTTTAGACGACTTAAAGGATAAATCATCTAAATAAGAGGAGATACATGTTAACTTTCTTAATCTTATTGATTTTGGCATGGAGCTTTTATATTGGCTATGCAAGAGGCATCATCCTCCAGTCCTATTACTTTCTAGTGACCTTGGTGGCCCTCTTAATTGCAGGTGGTAGCTACAAGGGACTGGCTAATATTTTGTCTCTATGGGTTCCTTTTTCGAGTCCCACCCAGCAATCGGTGAATTATTTTTATGCCAACCGCTACCTGTTTCAATTAGATGACATCTTTTATGCAGGGTTAGCTTATGTGTTGATTTTTGTGCTGGTTTATTTGATCGGCCGCGTGATTGGAATCTTTATGCACTTGGTTCCCCAGCCAGAAAAATTGGAGGATCGCAAGTATCAAATTGGAGCAGGTGTGATCGCCGTCGTGATAACCCTCTTGGTGATCCAGATGGGCTTGACTATTCTCTCAACAGTTCCCATGGCTTCCATCCAAAATAGACTAAATGCAAGTGGATTGATCCGCTTTATCATCCTTCATACCCCGATCAGTTCCAGTCTGTTCCACAACTTGTGGGTGACTGCGATTATCGGAGCTTAAGGAGCAAAAATGAAGAAAGGAGTGAGACAAGTCCGATTCAAGGAAGGACGCTCACTTTTTTTGTAGGAGAAACATGAATAAAAAAATCTTAGATATTCTGGAGTTTGACAAGGTCAAGCAACTTTTTGAACCCTATCTACAGACAGAACAAGGGGAGATAGAGCTAGCAGTCCTTACTCCAACTGATAAAAAAGAAACCATCGAAACGGCCTTTATGGAGCTAGAAGATATGGAGCAGATTCTTTTGGAAGAGCCTCGCTTTGCCGTGTCTACCATTCAAGATGTCCGTCCAGTGGCCAAGCGTTTGGAGATGGAGGCAGCCCTCAATATCGATGAATTACTAGCGCTAAAAGCTGTTCTTCGGGTGACACATGATCTCAAGGATTTCTACGACAACTTGGGAAATGTCCGTCTGGAAAGGCTCCATCGCCTCTTTGACAACTTGGTGGATTTGCCCCGCTTACAAGGAGGGCTACAAGCTATCAACGAAGGAGGGTTTGTCGAGTCTTTTGCCAGCGAAAAATTGGCCAAAATTCGTCGCCGAATCCAAGAGAATGAACACCAGGTCAGAGAGATTCTACAAGACCTGCTGAAAAGCAAGGCCGATATGTTAGCGGATGCTGTGATTGCTAGCCGGAATGGACGCAATGTTCTACCGGTAAAAAATACCTATCGCAACCGGATTGCAGGGGTGGTCCACGATATCTCAGCCAGTGGGAATACCGTTTATATTGAACCTCGTGCAGTGGTCAATCTCAATGAAGAAATCGCCAACCACCGGGCAGATGAACGGTATGAAATCATTCAGATTCTGGAGGAATTGTCTGACAGCCTGCGCCCCCATGCGGCAGAGATTGCTAACAACGCCTGGATTATCGGTCACTTGGACTTGATCAAGGCCAAGTATCGATTTATGCGTGATTTCAAGGCAGTGGTACCAGAGGTTAGCAGTAATCGCTCTATTCAGCTTTTGCAACTACGTCATCCCTTGATTGAAAATGCCGTCGCGAATGACCTGCATTTTACCGAGGACTTGACTGAAATCGTGATTACCGGTCCCAATACAGGGGGGAAAACCATCATGCTAAAAACGCTGGGACTAGCGCAAATTATGGCCCAGTCTGGTCTTCCCATCCTAGCGGATCCAGGTAGTCGTGTGGGCATCTTCTCACAAGTCTTTGCAGATATTGGAGATGAACAATCGATCGAGCAAAGCTTGTCGACCTTCTCCAGTCATATGACCAATATCGTATCTATCTTGAATCAAGTGGATACCGCCTCCTTGATACTTCTGGATGAGTTAGGAGCTGGAACAGATCCTCAAGAAGGGGCTGGTCTTGCTATTGCTATCCTAGAAGACCTGCGCTTACGTGGCATTAAGACCATGGCGACGACCCACTATCCAGAGCTCAAGGCCTATGGGATTGAGACTGCAGGGGTGCAAAATGCCAGCATGGAGTTTGACACAGCGAGTCTTCGTCCGACCTATCGCTTCATGCAAGGAGTTCCTGGTCGCTCCAATGCCTTTGAAATCGCCCGCCGTTTGGGCTTGTCTGAGACCATTATCCAGGATGCCATGAAGATGACCAATACGGACAATGATGTCAATCAGATTATTGAAAAACTGGAGGCGCAGACCTTAGAGAGTCGCAAGCGCTTGGATACCATTCAAGAAGTGGAGCAAGAAAATCTCAAATTCAATCGCGCTCTTCGAAAGCTCTATAACGAACTGACTCGAGAGAGGGAAACAGAGCTCAATAAGGCAAGAGAAGAAGCCAAGGAAATTGTGGACATGGCACTTTCAGAGAGTGACCGCATCCTTCAAGGTCTTCACGCTAAATCTCAGTTGAAACCACATGAGATCATTGAGGCCAAGGCTCAGTTAAAAAAACTAGCTCCTGAGACCGTGGACCTGTCTAAAAATAAGGTCTTGAAAAAAGCCAAGAAGGCGCGTGCTCCTAAGGTAGGAGATGAGATCCTGGTTATCAGCTATGGCCAACGCGGGACCCTAGTCAAGCAACTCAAAGATGGACGCTGGGAGGCCCAAGTCGGCTTGATCAAGATGACCTTGGAAGAAAAAGAATTCGACCTTATCAAGGTTGAAAAAGAAGCGGCTCAACCTAAGAAACGCCAGGTGAATGTCGTCAAGCGCTCAAACACGAGCGGGCCGAGAGCGCGTCTGGACCTCCGTGGGAAACGCTATGAAGAGGCCATGCAAGAGCTAGATGGTTTTATCGATCAGGCTCTGCTCAACAACATGGCCCAAGTCGATATCATCCACGGGATCGGGACAGGGGTCATCCGTGAAGGGGTGACAAAATACCTCCGCCGCAACAAGCATGTCAAGAGTTTTGAATATGCCCCACAAAATGCAGGTGGAAGCGGCGCAACCATTGTCACGTTTAAAGGCTAAGTTAAGCCCTAGCTTTTCATTAGCTAGGGTTTAGAACGTAGACTAAATTTTTAAAAAGAAAAATAAGTTAAGAAATTCTGCAAAAAAATATAAATCTGTCCCATTTTTAAAATGAATAAAGAAAATACCGAAACTTTCCGCCGTGAGAAAAGTGAGAGTGGGACAGAAATCGGTAATTCGTTAGAATTCGATTTCGTCGTCCCACCTCCGCACAGTTGAGTAGGGCTGTAAAAGCTGATGAAATCAGCGTAGTAGAGCCCACTCAACCACTGCGTCTTGCTCGACAATCCAAAAACAATTAAGAGGCTAGGACTTTTGTCCCAGTCTCACTCGGAATTATTGAGACCTTAGGCTCAATAATTAGTCATGGAACTTCTTCGAAGTTCGCTGACGTCCGTGCTCACCTAAGGAAAGTTTCTAAGATAACTTTTTCTTCAATCTGAATCTAGCTGTTTATCAGCTAGGTTTTTTTAAATTTTACATAATGAACCGGATTAAAAGAAATTGAAAACGATCCGTTTTCAAATTGGATTTTCAGTAGGTCCTCCCTTTTAAAAGTGCTATAATAGAGGCAATGAATGATTTGGGAGGATACGCATGCGTAAACGTGAAAGTGCAGATTCGTGTACAACGATTCTAGTCGGAAAAAATGCTAGCTATGATGGTTCGACCATTGTAGCACGAACAGAGGATTCTCAAAATGGCGTTTTTACGCCCAAGAAATTGATCGTGGTCAAACCAGAAGATCAACCGCGTCATTACAAGTCTGTTTTATCAACTTTTGAAATCGACTTGCCAGATAATCCAGTTCGCTATACGGCGGTTCCAGATGCCATTCCGAAAGACGGGATCTGGGGAGAAGCTGGGATCAATATCTATAATGTCGCCATGAGTGAGACAGAGACCATAACGACCAATAGCCGTGTGCTAGGGGCTGATCCTCTGGTAGAGAGTGGCATCGGTGAGGAAGACATGCTGACCTTGGTCTTGCCTTATGTCAAGACTGCCCGCGAAGGGGTTTTGCGTCTCGGAAAGATTTTAGAAGAGTACGGAACCTATGAATCTAATGGGATTGCGATTTCAGATGTGAATGAAATCTGGTGGTTGGAAACCATCGGAGGTCACCACTGGATGGCGCGCCGTGTTCCAGATGATGCCTATGTGACCAACCCGAACCAACTGGGAAGTGATTATTTTGAATTTGGAAATCCAGACGAGTTTCTTTGTGACCCAGATCTTGAAAATTTTGCCACAGAGCACCATTTGATTCTGGATCAAGAAGGAAAAGGTTTTAATCCACGCTATGCTTTTGGTAGCCAAAAAGACAAGGACCGTCACTACAATACACCGCGGGCTTGGGCCATCCAGCGTTTCCTTAATCCTGAAATTGAGCAGGATCCACGGAGCTTTGAGATTCCTTGGTGTCAAAAGCCCTATCGCAAGGTGACGATTGAGGATGTCAAATATGTCTTGAGCAATCACTACCAAGATACCATCTACGATCCTTATGGACCGGAAGGAGACCAGGTGAGTCAGCGGACTTTCCGAACGATTGGGATCAACCGGACCAGCCAGACAGCGATTCTGCAATTGCGTCCCAACAAACCGCAAGAAACGACAGGCATCCAATGGATTTCTTATGGTTCGATGCCTTACAATACAGCCGTTCCTTTCTTTACCCAAGTGAATACAACGCCAGATTACTTTGCCAATACGACGGCTAAGGTGACAACGGATTCCTTCTACTGGGCTAACCGGATTATTGCAGGACTAGCAGATCCTCACTATGCCCACCATGTTGGCGATCTAGATGATTACCAAGAATCGACAATGGCCTGGGGACATGCACGCATCAATAAAGTCGATCGTGCCCTTGCAGCAGGTGAAACCGTCGATTTTGAGGCGGAAAACCAAGCCATGAGTGATCAGATTCAAGAAGAGACAGATCAACTCTTGGACAAGATTTTGCTCGATGCTAGCAACCTCATGACCAATCACTTCTCCTTAAGTGATTAAAAACTGCTCATTTGCATAAATCTTTCAAGATATTTTCATGAATCGTTGACAAAGCTTTGAAAATCGATTAAAATAGAGAAAATTACATACGACCGAATGAAGTTTGCAGGAGCGTGAGTGACTGTGAATGGACGGAACTCTGGAGAGACCAGAAATGGCACCGAAGGGGCAAGGTAGAGGATGCATCTACTCAAACTCTCAGGTAAAAGGACAGAGCGAAAAATAGGGAAAGTCTCCTATTTTAAGCAGGACCAGAGTATATGTTTGACATGTACTCTTTCTTTTTCTCATTTCTGTCGAGCGGTCGATAAAAAGGAGACAGAGAATGGATCATGTATTGCAGATTTTTCAGTGGCTTGATAATATAGTGTGGGGCGCCCCACTTTTGGTGCTCTTGGTAGGGACAGGGATCTACCTGACCCTTCGTTTGGGCTTGCTTCAGATACGCTACCTTCCAAAAGCCTTCCGCCTGATCTTTACAGAAGATGAGGGACACGGGGATATCTCGAGTTTTGGAGCCCTTGCGACGGCCCTAGCTGCAACTGTAGGGACAGGGAATATCGTAGGGGTAGCGACAGCGATTCAGACAGGTGGCCCAGGTGCCCTCTTTTGGATGTGGATGGCGGCCTTCTTTGGAATGGCGACCAAGTATGCAGAAGGGCTCTTAGCCATTCGTTATCGGACCAAAGATGACAATGGGCATATCTCGGGTGGTCCGATGTACTACATTCTTCACGGGATGGGGGAGAAGTGGCGACCACTAGCTGTTTTCTTTGCAGTTGCAGGTGTTCTGGTGGCCCTCTTTGGGATCGGAACCATGACCCAGGTCAATTCCATTACGGGATCCCTCCAAGCGAGTTTTGGAACAGCTCCAGAAGTGGCCAGTGTAGTGATTGCTCTGGTGGTTTCGACCATCATCTTTGGTGGGATTCACTGGATTTCGAAAGTCTCTGAAAAAGTGGTTCCTTTTATGGCAGCTGCCTATATCTTTGCGACGGTTGCAATTATTGTTTTGCATCTGGACCAATTGCTTCCAGCCTTAAAATCGGTCTTTTCAGGTGCCTTCACAGGGACTGCAGCCATGGGAGGTTTTGCAGGAGCAACGGTCAAAATGGCTATCCAAAAAGGGGTGGCGCGTGGTGTCTTCTCCAATGAATCGGGCCTTGGATCGGCCCCCATTGCAGCAGCTGCTGCGAAGACCAATGAACCTGTCGAGCAAGGCTTGATCTCGATGACAGGGACCTTTATTGATACTATTATCATCTGTAGTTTGACAGGACTTTCGCTCTTGGTTTCAGGTGAGTGGATGGCGAAGGGCAGCACGAGCACCTTGACCCAGGATACGTTTACAGGTGTCTTTGGCCCGGTTGGAGGCATTATCTTAACGCTGTGCTTGGTGCTGTTTGCGACAACGACCATTCTTGGATGGTCTTACTACGGGGAACGGTGTTTCGAATTCCTATTTGGTGTCAAACATATCAATCTTTACCGGATCTTCTTTGTCTTAATGGTTGGACTAGGTGGTTTCCTAAAATTAGATCTGGTCTGGGTCATTGCGGATATCGTTAATGGGCTTATGGCTCTGCCCAACTTGATTGCGCTCTTGGCCCTCTCACCAGTCATTATCAAAGAAAGCAATCGCTACTTTAAGAAATAAGAAAACCCAGATCGCGAGGTCTGGGTTTTATTGTCTATTTGAGATAGGATCTTTTAATAGCGTTTTTCCTTTGGCCAGCTGCTCATTTCGGCGATGGCAGTGAAGAGCACATCTGTCGAAGAGTTGAGGGCTGTTTCACAAGAGTCTTGAATGACCCCGATGATAAAGCCGACACTGACGACTTGCATGGCCAAATCATTGGTGATGCCAAAGAGGCTACAAGCAACAGGGATGAGAAGGAGAGATCCTCCCGCAACTCCAGATGCTCCACAAGCTGAGATAGCCGCTACGACACTCAGAATGAGCGCCGTTCCAAAGTCAACCTGAATGTGTAAAGTATTGGCAGCAGCTAGCGTCAAAATATTGATCGTCACGGCTGCGCCTGCCATGTTAATGGTTGAACCAAGCGGAATGGAGACAGAATAGGTATCTGGATTGAGCCCCAATTCTTCACAGAGACGCATGTTAACAGGGATGTTGGCTGCAGAACTTCTGGTGAAGAAGGCGGTTACCCCACTGACACGGAGGCATTTAAAAACAAGGGGATAGGGATTCTTGCGGATCATGAAAAAGACGATCAATGGATTGATGACCAGAGCGACAAAAGCCATCGTTCCCACCAATACTACCAAGAGAATCCCGTAGTTACTAAGGGCACTGAGTCCCTGGCCAGCGATGGTCGTGAAGACTAAGCCTAAGATCCCAAATGGAGCTAGGTTGATAATCCACTCGACAATTTTTGAAGTGATATCTGCTAGAGTTTGCAGGAGATCTTTACTATGTTCACTGGCCTCTCTCATGGCGATCCCAAAGACAGTGGCCCAAGAAAGGATCCCAATGTAGTTGGCTTGCTGCAAGGCGTTGACCGGGTTGTCGACGATCTTGAGCAAGAGGTTACTAATCACTTCGCCAATCCCGTTTGGAGAGGATCCTTCAGCGGCCTTTCCAGTCAGGGTAATGGTGATGGGGAAGATGTAATTGACCAAAA
>CABSRC010000047.1 GCA_902480035.1 uncultured Streptococcus sp.
GGTCAAGAAGATCATGAAAACTTTGACAAATTCTGGAACGGAACCGTCTTCCACATGGTTGGAAAAGACATCCTTCGTTTCCACTCCATCTACTGGCCGATTCTTCTCATGATGATGGATATCAAATTGCCAGAACGTTTGATTGCCCATGGTTGGTTTGTCATGAAAGACGGCAAGATGTCTAAGTCTAAAGGGAATGTCATCTACCCAGAAATGTTGGTGGAACGCTTCGGATTGGATCCGCTTCGTTACTACCTTATGCGCAGTTTGCCAGTTGGTTCAGATGGTACCTTTACACCAGAAGACTACGTGGCTCGTATCAACTATGAATTGGCCAATGACCTTGGAAACCTTCTCAACCGGACGGTAGCCATGATCAATAAATACTTTGGTGGTCAAGTTCCGGCTTATGTCGAAAATGTCACTGCATTTGATGCAGATTTGGCCAAGGTGCTTGAAGAAAACATCGCTGAATACCACAAGCAAATGAACGCGGTGGATTACCCACGCGCTTTGGAAGCCGTATGGAACATCATCTCTCGTACCAATAAGTACATCGATGAGACAGCGCCTTGGGTCCTCGCCAAAGAAGATGGCGACAAGGAACAATTGGCAGCAGTCATGGCTCACTTAGCTGCTAGCCTTCGTGTCGTGGCTCACTTGATCCAACCATTCATGATGAACACCTCAAATGCCATCATGGAACAACTTGGCTTGGGCTTGGACTTCGATCTTGAAAACTTGACCCTAGCAGGTTTCCCTGAAAATGTCACAGTGGTTGCCAAAGGAACTCCAATCTTCCCACGTCTCGACATGGAAGAAGAAATTGCCTACATCCAATCTCAAATGACTGCTGGAAAACCACAAGAAAAAGAATGGATTCCAGAAGAAGTTGAACTCAAGTCTGAAAAAGATGAGATCAAATTTGAAGACTTTGACAAGGTTGAAATCCGTGTAGCAGAAGTCAAAGAAGTGGAACGCGTCGAAGGATCAGACAAACTGCTTCGCTTCCGTCTAGATGCAGGAGATGGCGAAGACCGTCAAATCCTCTCTGGTATCGCGAAATTCTATCCAAATGAACAAGAATTGGTCGGCAAAAAACTCCAAATCGTGGCCAACCTCAAACCACGTAAGATGATGAAAAAATACGTCAGCCAAGGCATGATTCTTTCAGCTGAACATGGAGATCAATTAACAGTCTTAACTGTTGATCCATCTGTTCCAAATGGAAGCATTATTGGTTAAACATATATAAAAAAGCACTCCCGCGGGAGTGCTTTTCTTGTATTGATATGGTTCCCATCATTGAATTTTACAAGGATGGTAGATGAGTCCTATTAGTAATGGGTGTTAACGGAGACTTCCGCAGTGAGAAAAGAGTCTGAAACGGTATCGTTTCAGACTCTCGGAAGATTTGAGACAGTGGGCTCAAATCTTAGGTATGGAATCCCAAAGGGATTCGCTACCGTCCGTCCTCACCTAAGGAAAGTCTCCGAATATAGTCCCTATTCATCCGGCCGGTATTCTAGGATATCTCCTGGCTGGCAGTCGAGTTCTTTGCAGATGGCTTCAAGGGTGGTGAAGCGGATGGCTTTGGCCTTGCCAGTCTTGAGAATGGAGAGGTTAGCTGTCGTGATGCCGATTTTATCGGCTAGCTCATTGGATTTCATTTTCCGCTTGGCCAGCATGACATCTAGATTGACGATAATCATGGCACCCTCCTTAAATGGTTAGCTCATTTTCTTCAGCAATCTCAATCCCTCTCTCTAAAATCTTGCCAAGGACCCAGACAATTGGAACGGCAAGGAGAAGCCCCGTGTTAAAGGTCAATTGGAAGGTAAAGGGAAGGAGATAAGCATTGCCGCTGGTCTCAAGTGTGCCAGACATAAAGGACAAGACCAAGAGAATCTTCCAAGCTCGGTTGCAAAGATTAATGTTGGAGTGAGAAAAGATCTTTTCTTGGTAGAGATTTTGGAGGAAGCTGCGAATGGTGATGAGAAGGTAAATATAGATAGCGCTTGAGGCTAGTGGGAAGAGCAGCTGCCAGAGAGGTTGTGGATGTTTGGGGAAGAGCTGGATGCCATTCGCATCAAAGGACAAGCGACCTGATTGAATGAGATCTTTGAAAAGGCCCATGCGGGAAAGCAGATGGACGACCAATGCAGCCACGGTCATAAAGCCACAGAAGTAAATGAAAGCCGTTAAGACTTCAATGACATTTTTTAAGGTTTTTGAGTTTTTCATCGCAAGCCTCCTTGAAGTTTATTTATTTTTCACTTATAGTATACTCCTTATAAAAAATTAGTCAATAAAAAGTATCGAAAAACGATAAAAAAATAATGATAAACAAAATATTATTTTTGAGAAACAGGTATTCTCTGCTAAAACTAGTCGGTTTAAGCCGGGGAAACCACTACATAGAGGGGAATTTTACTATACTTTCGATTTAGGGTATACTAGTGTAAAGATCTTATTCCATGGAGGTAGTAAAATGAATCTTAAGTGGAAGAAAAAATACCTGGGGCCGATTTTGGGGCTGGTCGGAGCAGTTGTTCTGATCGGTGGAGTCTATCTCTACTCTAGCTCCAACATCCAACCAGACCATCAAAAGGAATTTAACCAGACTAGCAAGAAGGTCACTAAGCCAAAGGAAAAAGCCATTGACTTGAGTGGTAACTATGTCTCTAATGAACGGGATGAAGCCAAAATCGAGAAAAAAGGCAAGGCTTGGAAGATCGATTACCAAACGGCTGACGGCAAGGTATCCGCTGAATTTAGCACGGACTGGAAGGCCGAAGGGGCTAACAAAATTTCAACTGGCAAGATGAAAAAGTCCGATGGTAATACAGACTTTACAGTCACTGTTCGTGTCTTCAAATACAAGACAGATAAGAAGCCTTTGATCACGGTCACCATGACTGACAAAAATCCCGACCACGAGATGGTCTTTGCCAATCGGGAGGATTTTTTCAAATCGACAGATCCAAATGATGTCGTCCTTGATGGCAATCTCTCACCGTTTGAAGGTGCTTATTCCAATGATACCTATGAAAAGGAAATCGCAGATTCCGGTTTTAAACTTTATGGCTATACTCCAGAAGAATATTACCAAAACAAGACCAGCGCCTTTCCAAGCATTGTAAATGGTGAGGCTGGCTGGACTTTCTGGAGCGGAGGCACTCGGGCAAGTTACCTGCTCAATAAAGAAAAAGAGCCCAAGAAGCGAAAAGGCTATTATGAAGTTTATTTCACAGGGGCCAATGCGACTGCGATCCAAGGGCAAGAGCAAACCTTGTACTTGATCCCAGCAGGTGTGACAGGTCCTGATGGAGTAGCTTCCCAAGAACGTCGGATTCTCTTTGGGGATGCGGCCTTTCGGGATTATCATCTAGAGTGGTGGAAAGCTTACCCACAACCGAAAAAAGAGAAAGACTTGGATATTGCGGCCATTAACGGAGGCGATTTCTCAAGCTTAGCTGGAACCTGGCGCAATGGCAAGGGAGCTGAAATCGTCATCCAAGCAGACGGAAAAGTCAAGGGCCAAGGCAGCCTCAAGGCCGTTGCGGACTCAGATAAGAAGAGCAAGATCCCTTATGTTGAACTGAAGATGGGTGAGACCGGTGCGGCGATTGGACTGCTGAAAATTGGCTTCCAAAATCCAGATGGAGACCAGTCTGACACCAGCAAGGCCCGTCTGGTGGTGACTCAATCTGCAGGAAACTACCCAGCTGATCAATATTTCTATCGTCAATAAAAGAGAGTGGGACAGAAATCGGTCATTCGTTAGAATTCGATTTCGTCGTCCCACCTCCGCACAGTTGAGTAGGGCTGTAAAAGCTGATGAAATCAGCGTAGTAGAGCCCACTCAACCACTGCGTCTTGCTCGACAATCCAAAAACAATTAAGAGGCTAGGACTTTTGTCCCAGCCTCTTTTTTTCTGCAGGGAAAGGTCGTGGAGGCTAGTAAAAGGTTATTAAAAGGAAAAAAATGTAAAAAAGACTTGACAAAGCAAATGATTAGCAGTATTATTAACTAGTTAATTAACTGATTAATAAACTGGTTAACAAAGATGAAATAGAGGTGAAGGATGAAAAGGAGAAAAATGAAGGTGCTGGGACTCTTGTTCCTCAGTTTCTTTCTGCTTGCAGCTTGTGCTAGTCAAGGAAATGCAGGCAAGCCCCCTTCTAAAAAAGGTCTCAAAATTGTCACGAGTTTTTATCCCATCTATGCCCTGGTCAAGGAAATCTCTGGGGATCAAAATGACATCTGGATGGTTCAGTCCGGTGCAGGGATCCATGATTACGAGCCCTCAACCAAGGAAGTGGCCCAAATCTATGATGCGGATGTATTTGTCTATCATTCTCAGACCCTGGAATCATGGGCTGGTCGCTTAGATCCTAATCTACAAGGTTCCAAGTTACAGGTGATCGAAGGGAGTCAAGGAATGACCCTTGATAAGGTGGCTGGATTAGAGGATGTCGAGGCTGGTCAGGGAAAAGAAGCCAAGCAACTGTATGACCCGCATACCTGGTTGGACCCTGCGAAAATTGCAGAGGAAGGAAAGATTATCGCCCAGCGCTTGGGAGAGATCGATCCAAAGAACAAGGAGCTCTATCAGGCCAATGCCCAAAAGCTTGAAAAACGCTGTGAGGAACTAGTAGCTCGCTACCAGCCTGTCTTTGACAAGGCCAAGCAAAAGACTTTTGTGACCCAGCATACGGCCTTTTCTTATCTGGCCAAACGCTTTGGTCTCAAGCAATTAGGGATTGCAGGGATTTCTCCAGAGCAAGAACCAACCGCCCGGCAATTGGCAGAGATCCAGCAGTTTGTCAAAGATTATCAGGTGAAAACGATCTTCGTAGAGAAGCACACGTCGTCAAAGGTGGCAGATAGTATCGCCAAGGCAACAGGGGCGCGTGTCAAGGTCTTGGATCCACTGGAAGCTGATCCGCAAAACGATAAGGATCTATTAGCAAATTTAGAAGAAAATATGGCGAGTTTAGCCAAGGAATTAGAGGAGTAAATCAAGGATGAAGAAAAAGGGAACGATTGGAATTGTAGCAACTTTGGGAATAGGGCTATGTGCCTATGCGCTCAGTCAGCAACCACAAGCTAAGGAAGAGAAAAAGAATCAGATTCAGTATCTACAGGCAGAAAAGAAAGCGTCATCGACTGCCTCCAGCAAAAAGGAAGACAGCATCGAAGCGGTCAATGCCAAGGAAAAGACTCAGGCAGAGCAGATTGTCATCAAAATTACGGATGAAGGCTTTGTCACTTCTCATGGGGATCATTTTCATTACTATAGTGGTAAGGTCCCATTTGATGCCATCTTTAGTGAGGAGTTGATTTTGCGAGATCCAACCTATCAGCTCCAAGAAGCTGATATTGTCAGCAAGGTCAAGGATGGCTATATCATTAAACGCGCTGGTAAATACTATCTCTACTTAAAGGATGCTCAGCATACGGTCAATGTGCGCTCGATCGAAGAGATCGCTCAACAACAAAAAGGAGGCGCTAAAGAAGAAGGGGAAACGGGATCGGTACAGGCAAGCTCCTCGCACAAGGCAGGCAAAACCCGTGACTTCCGTCAACCTAGTCAAGCGCTAAAAGAGGGGAAGACCCTTGAAACGCTGACTGCTAAAAACCATTCAGGAGGAGGCTATCGTACGGACGATGGTTATGTCTTTAGCCCTGGAGATGTCATTTCAGATACAGGGGATGGCTTCATTGTGCCCCATGGTGGACATTACCATTATATTCCAAAGAGTGCCTTATCTGCTGGCGAGTTAGCAGCAGCCCTCTCTGCCCTAGGCGGTCATAGTGGCCACCAGGCTGGAAGCTCGTACTTAGCTAGCCCAAGTGTAGAAGCAGGTAAGAATCAAGGGACTCCAAATCAAGCCTCTCCAAGCTTAGGAAAACAAGCTAGCAGTCAGCCGTCTGCTAGTCCAACCCCTACACAGACGACCCCAACGACTTCTAAACCGGCTACTTCCAAACCGAGTCCAAACCTGAGCAATCTGATGGAAGAATTGCAGAAAACACCTCTGTCTTCTCGTCATGTGGAGTCTGATGGTTCTGTCTTTGATCCAAGTAAGATTACCAAGTGGACCGATCAAGGAATTGTCTACCCTCACGGGGATCATTTCCACTTTATCCCTTACAGCTCCCTATCTCCTTTAGAACGTGAGCTGGCGCGGCAATTCCAACTGCTTCGGGCCCAAGGTGCTACTACACCTGCTGAAATAAGTCCAAAACGGCCTTCAAGTCCAAGTACAAAACCAATTGACCATGAGCACGAGCATGAACATGGAGATAGTCACGAGCATGAACATGGGGATAGTCATGGGGATAGTCACGAGCATGAACATGGGGACAGTCATGATCACGAGCACGAAGAGGAGCACGATCATGGTTTCCATGCAGACATGGTCATCAGTAAGGACGAGGACGGTTACATGGTCGCTCATGGCAACCACGCTCATTATTTCTATAAAAAGGACCTCTCTCCTCAAGAGATTGCAGCAGCAGAGGCAACTCTAGCAGGTAAGAAAGAAGAGTCCAAGGGACAGCCACTGACAGATGATGTCGCCAGCTATTCTCGCGATGCCTCGGATGAGGAAAAGATCCAGTACATCAGCAAGACCTACGGTGTCCCCCGTGAGGCCATTAAGATTTCCAATGGTTTCTTTGTCTTTAACAATCCAGACCAAGAATACGATCCGACCCACATCCACCCTTATGCCGTTCGGAAGGAACATGTTCGGATTCCACTTGAGACGGGCAATCCTGAACTAGACTTTATCAATGAACTCTATGCAACAGCCCTTCGCTCAGGGATTTCTCCGTATAGCCTCCAGATTGAAAATGGCCAATTTGTCATCCCACATGGCGATCACAACCACTACATCAAGGTGCGATCAGCGGGACTGGCAGACTACTTAGCCCATCGCCTTCCTACCATCCAATCGCCTTACAAAAAAGGAGACTTGGATAAGAAAGTCGTAGAAGATAGGGTCAACCAGCTCTTAGCAGAAAGCCGCAGTCTCTATGCTTCTGATCCATTGCAGCAACGACGGATTGAGCTCATCTTGGGCCACTTCTTGGAAAATGTCAAGAGTTTCCCAAGCAACTCGACGGAAGGCTACCTGGCCAGTCTCAAACAGGTTGATGAGCAATACATCCATGCCACTCAAGCGATCAAGCCAAAAGAAGAGACAGCCCTCGATCGTCGATACCAGGAATTGCTGGAACAAGTGCGCTTGCTAGACACAGATGCCTTCCAACTGAAGAAGGAAGGGTTGGTCTCACAACTGCAGGAAGCCTATGCTGCCAAGGACAGCAAGCGTTTAGAGCAGGAAGGGAAGCTATTAGAAGCTGTTCAGGAGATGCAAGATCGGACGGGTGTGACATCGGTCGACTATCTCAAGTACTTCTATCAAAGCTTGAGCGATGCGCGCTTGACACCAGAACTGCGCACTAAGGCGGCAGATCTAGCTTTGAAACTCTATCGGGCCCAAGCCTTTGAAGAAGCCTGGGATGCTAAGGCTCACTTTATGGAACTCTACCAAACCAAGCAGGCAATTGACCAGCTCTTCTCTCAAGAGAAAGGCCAAACCTATCCTATTGAAAAAACAGTTTTGGATCAAAAAGGAAGTCAGGCCCCATCTTATAACTTAGCGGTCTATGATTTCCTCAAGGGATTATATGGAGAGTTGGACAAGGCGACAGAATCCCGTCAACGAACCAACATCCTGACAGGGCTCTCAGAGCAAATCCAGTCGCTCTTGCCACAAGTCGAAGATCAGGCCAAACGAACTGCCTTTGAAGCAAGTTTGGCTCAGCTTGGAAATGAGACGGATCCAGACAAGGCTATTGCAAGTGGACAAGCTCTGTTACGCGAAATCAGTGACACCATTGAAAAGCAAAAACAAAAGCAAACAGAAGAGCCTCAGATTGGGGATGTCGCCCTTTATCAACAGCTCTATAACCAATTGATGGTGCTTCACCAACAATTGCAGGAAAAGGGGGCTAGTGATGC
The DNA here is from genome assembly GCA_902480035.1 of uncultured Streptococcus sp. Lineage (GTDB taxonomy): Bacteria > Bacillota > Bacilli > Lactobacillales > Streptococcaceae > Streptococcus. Next base: position 8,040 of record CABSRC010000047.1, read on the forward strand.
TGTATTTGATCGCTTAGAAGCTCTCTTTGACCAATTGGCTAATCCAAAGAGTGACAAGGCAGCCTTACTACAGGCTATCCAAGCCTTTCAGGCAGAGTTGGCAGCGGTGCCATCTGCAAGCGAAGCGGGGAAACCAGCTACCACAACTGAAACGCCTGTCACTGCAGAGACTCCAGTGGAAACAGAAGCAGCAACTTCAGCAGGGAACAAGCCTGCCACAACTGAGACAGAAACAGAGCCTGCAAGCCCAGCTTCCATAGAAGAAGGCACGCCAGATGCCCCATCTTCTCAGGACCAATAGAAAATAAAAAAGCATCTGAAAACTTTCAGATGCTTTTTGAGTTCTAGTGAATAGAAGAGGTGGTCTCTTTTTTCAGTTGTTGAGTCTCATTCTTTATGCTCAAGAAGCAGAGGTGAGGAGGACTCGACTGCTCTTTTTTGCTTGAAAAATGCGACCATTTGAACCAGAATGCGGGGAACCGTCTGCCATTTTTTCCAAGCTTGGACACGGGTATCGAGGAGTTGCTTGGCTAGACGTTCCAGCATTTCCCTTTCTGTAGGATCTAGGTCTTGAGCATTTTGAAAGATCTCTTTAATCTTGGAGAAATTTTTTAAGTTCCTCAAATCATTGATTGAAGTGATGCCTGCGTCCAGAAAAATGCCAAAAAAGGTATCAAAGAACTTCTTGCGCTCATCCGCCGATGTTTCGCGAACCCACTGCTTCAAGGTCTCGTCGGTCTGCTGGCTATCGGGACTGGTTTGATCCAGGGTCACAAATTTATCTTTCTCAATCATCCAAGTAAAAGCGTCATGCTGGACAAAGCCACCAAAAGCTCGGCTTTTTACGATTGTAGCAGGCTCAGGGACTTCTAGCATCATGCCGACGATGGAACCTTGGGGGACAAAGCGAAGAATGTTTGGGGACGTCCGCTGGTAGCCTTCGGTCTCGATAATGGCCCTGTTGAGGCCAGGAGCATCGTAGCTGTAGATCACGTCTACCCGTTCAAACAGATGATTTGGAAGGTAAGTGCAGGCATAGGTTGCGAGATTTCCCCCTTTGGAGTGACCGGCTACTAAGAAGCGCCCTTTCGGAAATTCCTTCATGACATGTTGCAGGTAGCTGGCTGCGCGCTTCTGAGCTGGAACATGGTCCATATAGGTCATGTGGAAGTCTTCCTTCCAGCCGATCAAGGTGTCATCCGTTCCTCTGAAAACGACCAAATACGCATCTAGACTAAGCCGATAGGTCATGGCCGCGAACTGTTTTTGGACATCGGGATCGTACTCATCAACATAGTTGAGGAGTTTGAAGTTCTTAAAGCGCTTTGAAGTAGCTAATTCATCGACTAATTGCAGGTGCTGGTTACTCACGATGAAATCTGTGGTCCGATCGATCAGTTCCATCGCATCAGACAGGCGCACTGGAATCCCTGTTGTATCTCCTTGGGGCACGATCCGATCAAAAGGAAGATAGGTCAGCTCTGTCAGTGCCAGGACATCCAGTTCCTTGAATGGACGGTCGTATATGGAATCGTAGGTCACTTCTTTTAGGTAATCAAAAATAGTTGACATCTGTGCCTCCCGTGTCTTATTTCTTTCAGTATAGCACAAAAATGGATGGAGAAAAAGCGCCCTCCATCAAGAAAGGAGGAGTGAGATCTTCTTTCCCTCTGAAACAGTCTTTTTCTCTGCTTCTTAATCTGTTATAATAGGAAGAAGAAAAAAGAAGGAAAGAAAGCCATGCATAAAATTCTATTAGTCGAAGATGATGACATTATCCGCCAACAGGTCAAACAATTATTGGAACAATGGGGCTATGAAGTGGTCGCAGTAGAGGATTTTATGGATGTCCTTGGGATCTTTGTCGAAACCGACCCCCACTTGATCCTCATGGATATTGGACTGCCTCTCTACAATGGTTACCACTGGTGCCAGGAGATTCGCAAGGTTTCAAAGGTTCCGATTATGTTTCTTTCCTCACGGGATCAAGCCATGGATATTGTCATGGCCATCAATATGGGTGGAGACGACTTTGTCACCAAGCCTTTTGATCAAAATGTGCTCCTTGCCAAGGTCCAAGGGCTCTTGCGCCGCTCTTATGAGTTCGGGACAGATCAAAATCTGCTGGAACACCGTGGCGCCATCCTCAATCTCAAGTCCACGGACTTGGTGTATGAAGGGGAAGTCATCAAGTTGACCAAGAATGAATTTCAGATCCTTCGCGTCCTGTTTGAGCATGCGGGCAGTATCGTGGCGCGCGATGATATGATGAAAGAGCTCTGGAATAGCGACTTCTTTATTGATGACAATACCTTGTCTGTCAATGTGGCCCGGCTACGCAAGAAACTAGAAGAGGCTGGCTTGTCAAACTTCATCGAAACCAAGAAAGGCATCGGTTATGGGTTGGTCCATGAATAAATATGGAAACATCTTTTGGCAGTATGTGGTATCCCGCAGGCGCCTGCTCTATCTAGTGGTCATCTTTTTGATGGTCGATTTGGTCTTTGCCTTTCTCTTTCCAGAGACGGGGACGGTTTTCTTCTATGCGACTCTGATGCTAGGATTTTTTACCCTTTGTATCTTGATCTGGGATTTCGCTATGACCTTTCAGGAGTACCGCAAAGCCTTGCTGTATGAGGAAATAGAGCTTGCCTCACCACTAGAACATCTCCTTTATGAAAAATATACAGAAGAACAGCAGGCGCGCCTGGAGCAAGGCAAAGTAGCCCAGGCCAAGTTCAACGACCTGATGGATTACTACACCCTCTGGGTTCACCAGATTAAGACGCCCATTGCAGCTAGCCAGCTCTTGGTCCAAGATGTCGAGACACCTATTGTCAAGCAGCAGATGGAGCAGGAGCTTTTCAAGATTGACTCCTATGCCAATCTGGTTCTGCAGTACCTGCGACTGGAGAGTTTTCATGACGATCTGGTCTTAAAGCGCGTGTCGCTAGAGGACTTGGTCAAAGAAGTGGTCCGCAAATATGCCCTCTTTTTTATCCAAAAGAACTTGACAGTGAACCTGCATGATTTGGATGTCGCCGTCATTACCGATCGCAAGTGGCTTTTGGTCATCATCGAGCAGCTCTTGTCCAATAGCCTCAAGTACACCAGTACAGGTGGAATAGAGATCTATTTCAAAGACCAAACTCTCTATATAAAAGACAGCGGGATTGGAATCAAAAATAGTGATGTCCTCCGCGTATTTGAGCGGGGCTTCTCCGGTTACAATGGCCACATGACCCAGCAATCCTCAGGGCTGGGGCTCTATCTGTCTAAGAAAATCGCAGAGCAATTAGGCCACAAGATTAGCCTCCACTCAGAGGTTGGCCAAGGCACAACCGTCGCTATTCGCTTTGAAGAGAAGAAGTTGGTCATGGATTAATTTTTCCCCATCTTACAAAAATGTAAGAAATAAACGGTAAAATGAAAGGTTAGGTTATGGTAGCCGCCTTTTATTTTTTATACAATAGTCTCATCAAATGAAGGAGGTCAAGAAAATGAAACTCTTGAAATGGATGAAA
>CABSRC010000048.1 GCA_902480035.1 uncultured Streptococcus sp.
ATCTTGTGTTAAGTAGGAACATAAATAAGTTTCAAAATAATGTACAATTGAACCACCACTTCTTCTGCTGTTACTTGAGTAAAAAATGTACAAATCAATTTCTTAGATTTGATTATATGATGTACTAGAAAATATACAAAATAACACTCCAGAATAATGTACAAAATAAAAATAAAGTACACTTTTTAAAGAATGTACTTTATGCTTCTAATTCAGTTATATCAATGGTTTAGCTCTTATTAAGTCAATTGTACATAAATTTTTAGTTTTTATAGGACAGTTTTGTATCGCTTTTTATACTAGATCCCTTTTAAACACAATAAAATCAGCAAATCTCACGGATCTACTGATTGTTTTTCTTCTGTATCTTATTTTTCTACATACTCAAATGGAATCTTGCTACCACAGAGCCAATTATAGACTCGATCATTGACTTGAACATTCATAGCTTCATGGGCATATTCTGGCATGATTAAATGCTCTTTTGGACCTTCTAATCGATTATAAATGGCAAACTGTGTCTCAGGATAACAAACATCATCATCTAGCCCAGTAATCATGTGAACCTGTCCTTTAATGCGGTGGGCAAAATTTTTCACATCAATATAGGCTAAGGTCTCCATGATTTGGTTTTCCGTTTCATGGAATGGATCATGGAATTTGAAATAACGGAAAAGCTCGTCATAGGCTTCACTGGTGTTTCCAATCTCCAATACACGTCTGAAATCCGATAAGAATGGATAAATGGCTACCGTTCGTTGAATTCGTGGATTCAATCCGGCAGCTACCAGGGCCAGGGCACCACCTTGAGAGGCTCCATAGCTGGCGAGTTTGCTGTTGTCAACTTGAGGAAAGCTAGCTACAATTTCTATTAACTGGTAAAGATCTAAGTAGACATCCTTATAAAATAGCTCATCTGAACCTTCCACAGCTCCGCGGATAATCTGTCCTTTTACAGTATTTCCAAGTGGTGATCGATCTCCGTCTGTTGAATAACCTGATTGACCTCTTACGTCCATAGACACAACTCCATAGCCAGCTAGTGTATAAGGCAGCATGTCTGTCCAATCCCAACAACGGCCCATATAACCATGAAAATGGAAAATAACTGGAACCTTTTGATCTGTTTTTGGGAAAACAACTCGCGCATAAACAAGCCCATCTCGTGTTCCTTTAAAGGTTAATTCATAACAAATCACATTTGGAATGCTGAAATCTCGTTCTTCAAGCTTGTATTCAGGAAGTTCAGCAATGTTTGCTAAGGCTTGATTCCAAAAGGTATCAAAGTCTGCGGGCACTTCATCACGCCCCTTATAATCTTTCATTGTTTTTAATAATTTGGGATTTTTCATAAAATCTTCCTTAAGTATGTGTAATCGCTACGAAAAATGTACCATATTTACTTAAGGATTGCAAGAGACAAATAAAAATACATAACCGAAATTATGTAATTTACTTATAGATTCAAAAATAGACTTAATTGTTTCACTAGATCTGGATTAGTGGGTAAAGCTGAATGATGAGCCTTGCGTCCTTTTAAATTGACTTCTGTATAGGCTTGTTTCTCAAAAATAGATTGTGCTGCTTGTGCACTAGAAAGAGGGACGATGCCGTCTGATTTCCCAGCAAAGCTACCAACAAAGTTAAGGACCTCTACTTCTTTTCCTAGGCGATGCTTCCATGTTTGAAAATCATCATACATCTCTTGGTTGAATTGGTAAGGACTACCAATAATAACCAGCTTGTTTACGGTCAGTTTTTTCTTTTCTAAAAAGCCACTTTCCAATAAACCAGTCAAAACCAGTCCCCCATTGGAGTGCCCGACTGCCTTGAACTCTGTAAAATAATAGTGATCAAGAAGATAGGTTAAAGCTATCTTAAGGGATTCGATTTGCTGCTTGATATTGCTGTAGCCATCTCGATTGTTCTCAAAGCCAATCACAATCATCGGATTCGGCTCTTTCGTATTCAGTCTTCCTTCCATCTCTATAGAATCATCTTTATTGACTTTTATTTTTAAGAGACTTTGTTTTTTTCTGGAAAAGCGATGAAGCATGCGGACGGTTCCATTGAAACGCTGGATACTAGCCGAACTTCCAGGTACAAAGATGATCGGACTAATCGGTGGTTTCTTCGACCCTTTAGGAAATTCAAAGGGCTTTCTGTGCGAAGAAAACAGTCTTATAAAGAAATGAATGACTTGTTGAAATAGTTTTTTTAACATGTTTCCTCTAGTAGTAGTTTCTAAAAGAACCCAGAACAGTGTGTTCTAGGCCCTTATTAGAAACGATTATTTCCGTTTTTTCTTATTTTTGCGCATTTGTTTGGCCATCTTGTTCATCGCCCGTTTCATCATAAATTCACCGGCTTTTCCTTTGAGACCACCGCCAAACATTTGGCTCATGTCAGGCATTCCAGCGCCTCCGCCAAGAGCTGACAAGTCAGGCATCCCGCCTTGTCCCATCATGCCTTCGAGAGCAGACATATCAGGCATGCCACCAGGCATATTCTTCGGCAGATTATTTGGATTAAGCCCCATTTGTTTCATCATCTTGTTCATATCACCAGAGAGGACACCTTGCATCATCTGTTTGGCTTGGTTAAAGTCCTTGATGAATTTGTTCACTTCGACAAAGCTGTTTCCTGAACCAGCCGCAATCCGACGACGACGGCTAGGGTTCAACAAATCTGGATTCTCCCGTTCAGCTGGTGTCATGGATGATACAATGGCGCGTTTACGAGCAATTTCTCGTTCATCAATCTTGAGGTTTTTCATGGCTGGATTGTTGGCCATCCCTGGAAGCATCTTGAGCAGGTCTTCCATTGGACCCATGTTTTGAACTTGGTCTAACTGATCGATGAAATCATTGAAGTCAAAGGTGTTTTCCCGCATCTTCTCAGCGAGTTCAAGCGAACGTTTCTCATCGTATTCTTGAGAAGCTTTCTCGATCAGCGTCAGCATATCCCCCATACCGAGGATTCGGCCAGACATGCGGTCTGGGTGGAAGGTTTCGATATCAGTGATTTTTTCACCAGTACCAGTGAACTTGATTGGCTTCCCAGTAATCTGACGGACAGAAAGAGCTGCACCACCACGGGTATCCCCATCAATCTTGGTCAAGATGACCCCGGTCACTTCGAGTTGTTCGTTAAACTCACGCGCCACATTGGCCGCTTCTTGACCGATCATGGCATCCACAACCAAGAGGATTTCATTTGGCTCAGCAAGAGCTTTGACATCGCGCAACTCACCCATGAGTTTTTCATCGATTTGCAGACGACCAGCCGTATCGATCAAGACATAGTCATTGTGGTTGGCTCTTGCTTGCTCCAAACCTTGACGTACGATCTCGACTGCAGGGACTTCTGTACCGAGTGAGAAGACAGGGACATTGATCTGTTGACCAAGAGTCTTCAACTGATCAATGGCAGCTGGACGATAGATATCGGCCGCAATCATCAAAGGACGTGCATTTTCTTCCTTGACTAATTTGTTAGCCAATTTCCCAGCAAAGGTTGTTTTACCAGCCCCTTGAAGACCGACCATCATGATAATGGTTGGGATCTTAGGCGACTTGATAATGTCTGCTGTCTCAGAACCCAAAATGGCTGTCAATTCTTCATCGACAATCTTCACGATTTGTTGGGCAGGGTTTAAGGTTTCGATGACCTCATGACCTACGGCCCGTTCGCGGACGCGTTTGATAAAGTCTTTTACAACAGGAAGGGCAACGTCGGCCTCTAAGAGGGCTAGACGAATCTCTTTGGTTGCCTCTTGGACATCCGCTTCAGAGATTTTCCCTTTCTTACGAAGATTTTTAAAGACGTTCTGTAAACGTTCGGTTAAACTTTCAAATGCCATTATTTTCTCCTAATTTTTCAATTCAGTGGAAATCGTCCGAAATGTTGCAAACATTCTAGTTCTTCGGGTGTGACTTCTTTCATGATTTCATTTGGATATCCCCAACAGCTAAAACCTATTTGCATAGCTTTAGAGATATCATTGGGCGAGATAATCTGTAGTCGAGCAGGAAATACTTCCTCTGCGACTAATAGTTTGCAAGGTATTCCTTGATAAATGACGAGACTGCTCATAATCACTCCCGATTGTCAATGCTTGATAAAATTTCAACCTGCTCTTGTAGAAAAGTATCTTCCGGATAGCGTTCTAAAATCTGATCAAAAATCTGGTTGCGTACAATGTAGTCCGAGTACATGTGCAACTTCATCTCGTAATCTTCTAGAATCTTCTCCGTCCGCTTGATATTATCATAAACAGCCTGACGACTGACACCGAACTCTTCCGCAATCTCAGCCAAGCTGTAGTCATCTGCATAATAGAGCTCGATATAATTCATTTGCTTGTCTGTCAAGAGCGCTGCGTAAAACTCAAAGAGCGCATTCATTCGGTTGGTTTTCTCAATTTCCATACCTTTCATTATATCAAAAAAGCCCGCTAAAGACTAGCGGGACTTGATGCTTTTTGAGCTTGAAATAAGAGGATCTATCATTAGAGTTTTAGTGCTAACATATTGACTGTCATTCCTGCTGCAGTTCCCATCAAGAAGATGGTATCTCCCTCCTTCACATAGCCATGATCAAGCGCATAGGCTAAACCGAAAGGCACGGCTACCGAAACCATATTGCCATAATCGCTGACAATATTGAGATATTTATCTTTGCTAACTCCCAATTTGTCCATGACGAGTGGCAAGGCCCGGCTAGCTTGATGGGGAATAATATAGTCTACAGTATCTTTAGAAATGCCTGATTTCTCTTGGAATTCTTGGAACATTTCTGGAATAACACGAGCAGAAAGTAAGAGAATTTTCTTCCCTTTCATGTCAAACATGAAATCAGTCTTGGTTGATTCAGAGTACAATTTCGGATGATAAGCTGTCAAACCACCCCGAATTTCGGTATCATGGGATCCCTCAGACCAGGTACGTTGCATACTGGCAATGATTCCTTTGTCTTGGCTTGTTGCTTCAAAAATAAAGGCAGCTGCTCCATCGCTAAATAATTCAAAACTCTCTTTTTGTTTAGGATTAAGGCCAAGACTTCCTACTTCACTGGATACAATGAGAACCCGTTGGTATTCACCACCTTCAATCAGATAGGAAATGGTGCTTAAGGCTGATACAAAACTAGTACAGGTGGTATTGATATCCATGGCTGGAATTGTCAGTCCTTTGGCCACGCGCTCATGGATCAAAGCAGCCGTACAAGGAATAGGCTGAACGCCAACCGCACTAGCCGAAACCAGGCAGTCGATATCTGTCATTTCAAGTCCCGCATGTTTTAAAGCAGCTTCAATCGCACGCGCTGCAAGATCAATCTGTGTTTCTTCTCCTTCTTTCACGCGGTAACGAGTCTGGTCTTTGAAAGTTACGGTATGAGCTGGAAGCGCTGTTCCATAGCCTTTAATTTGCAAATGTCTTTTTACAGTAGTCATAGGATTCTCCTTTTATTGAAGTCGTTGAACACGTTTTAATTTACGTGTTGAGTCCCATTGGTAATCGATAAATTGAATACTTGGGAGAATGAATTGTTTTTGCTGAGCTAAGAGTTCAAATTGAGCAAAGATCGCTTTCTCAATAAAGTCAGAACGATGACTCAAGGCGATGGTAATAGATCCATCTGCCAGCTGAGTCACTTGATAGTCATGAATATTTTCGACAAAGAGAATGCACCGTCGAATAAAATCCGGATAGATCATCTGGCTACTGCCATCTTCTTTTTTGAAATAAAAGATATCATCCGATCGTCCTTCGATCTTTGCGATTCGAGTAAAGACGGAACCACAAGGACAAGGGGACTTATCTTCTACCAGAATATCATTGAGGCGGTAGCGATAGATGGGTTGACTCGTTCGTTTAAAATCCGTAATAATCGGATAAAAGCGGCTATCATCTAGATACTCTTTTTCGACATACAAAATATCTTCGTTAAGATGTAGATTGCCTTCTGAACAGGTACAAGCTAAAAATCCCTCTGTCGCTTGGTAGACCTGATCAACCTTGTCTAGTTGAAAAGTTTTGGTGATTGTCTGAGCATCTCGATCTTCTAGAATCTCTGCGACAGAGACAACCTTGACGGGTTGGATAGGAAGTTGCTGATTGCTGACATAGTTGGCTAACTCAATCAAGGTCGAAGCTGGTGCCACCACAATGGTTGGTTGATAGTCTTTGAGACGCTCTAAATGCTCCTTACTATCCTTGAAGATATCAAAATACTCTAATCGAATAAGGGACGAATTAATGGTTTGATAGAGTTCGTTATCAGCACGTAAGAAAAAAGCAATGCGATGACCAAACAGGTTTCCTTTTGGCAACATCTTAGCTAAGATTGCTGCAGCCCACATACTTCTTTCTTTTTCTGTGGTGACAAAGACCCCTCGGTGACCAGAGGTTCCAGAGGACAAGCCTACTGCTACTTCTCCATTCATTTCGGTAAAATCTCGTGTTTGTTCTCCACGTATGGCCATCTCTAATGCCTGATCTCGATCCACCCCCAGGGTATTAAGTTCATTGAAATGCGTCATCATGAAATTCTTATCCATAGTCCCAAAGGATTCAGGAGAATGGCTTTGAAAATAGGGTGAGTGAGAAGTGATAAAAGCATGGTAGCGAGCCAATTGCTTTTTTTGGTACTTTTCTAAGGTTTCCTTTGAACGGAATCGATGGCACCATCTCGTTTCAATAAAGGTTTTCAGAAAGACTGATTTTTCATTTAAAATCCTTTCAATCCGTTCTTGCGGGTCGTGGCTGACCACAACTTGAATGCCCTCTTGTAATAGTTTCTCTAGCAAATCTGCCCCCTGGAGATAGGCCTTCTTATTGTCCTGTACAAAGGAAGGAATGAGACGCATTTTTCGTGTGTAAGGCAAGAGATCCACTCCCCAGCATAGATCTGCACCTATATAGAGTTTCAGCTCATCCATATACAGACACCCCTGCCCTCTTGCATGCCCATCGATAGATGATACGAGAATACTCCCATCACCAAATAGGTCCGCAGTCGGGCGGTAAGGGAAAGCAGGATGCCTTTGATCTGCTTTGAGACAAGTCACACGATCTTTGAAATCAGCTGGAAGAAACTCTTTAAAAATCAGATCTTTGAATTTCGGCTTCTGGTACACTTCATAGACTTCCTGAGTTACAAAGAAATGAGCATTTGGAAAAAGTGCTGCTCCGCCGAGATGATCAGGGTGCAAATGCGAAAGAAACACATAGGAAATGGCTGCTGGATCAATTCCACGCTCTTGCAATAAGTAGTCAATCTGGTCTTCCTTTTTCATCTGCATAGGCGTTGCTAGACGGTACCAGAAATACCGTGCTTTTTTCTTGATCTCATAATGATAGCCAGTATCGTACAAAATATAGCCTTTTTCACGATGATGAATCAAAAAGACACCTGCTGGAAATTGCATTTTTTCATTCGGAATCCCTTTGAATAAGAGACCAGAATGACTGCTACAATAGCCTGCTGGAAAATAATCAATGTGCTTGATCATGTTGGACATAGTTGTCAATCCCTTCTTCAATGGTCATTTTTAGATAGTAGCCAAGTTCGGTTTGGGCCTTTTGAATATCGAGGGTTTGGCTATAGCGAAGGAGATAATAGGTGTAGCGAGTCAAGGGGGGTTCAGCTTTTATATGAAATAATCGATACACCCCTTCAAGGCTGTACGCCACACCTGCTACTAGAGCTGCTGGGATGTTCCGATAGCGGATAGGTTCTCCTAATCCTTTTAGTGTTGTTTCAATCAAATACTTAAAGGTCTTTGGTTCTCCATTTGTAATATTATAAACCTGTCCGTGTGCTTCTTTTGCTTCCAAAGCCAAACGAATGGCTAGGGCGACATTCTCCACACAGGTCATATCCATGAGCTGTTCTCCCCCTCGAATCAACGGAATCCCAATTTTTCGACTAAGGCGTAAAACCCGAGGCAAGATACTGGTATCTCCTACACCAAATAATCCTCTCGGACGCAAGATAATACTTGGCACATCTGGATAGTCAGGAAATAGTTTTTCAGAAGCCAATTTGCTTCGGATGTAATTGTTGAGGTGGTTTTCTGTTGGAGCATCGCTTTCCTTGATGTTTAATTGGTCTTTTCCAGCTGCATAAATACTAGGAGAAGAGACATAAACTAGGCGTTTTACCGCATATTCACGGCACAAGTCAAGGACATTTTGGGTGCCGATGACATTTGCCTGATAGAAAGCCTTCCAAGGTCCCCAAGCAGTGGACAAGGCTCCTGCATGAACGACAGCATCAATTTCCTGAAAAGCTTGTCTTAGTTCCTCATTAGAGCTCAAATCTCCTTTAACAAATTGGACACGCTCACTTTCCAGAGCCTTCCCAACTTTTTCGTTTCGGCCAAAGGCTACAATAGAATAGTCGTGATCCAATAACTCCTCAATCACATATTTTCCAAGGAAGCCAGTCGCGCCTGTTACAAGAATTTTCATAGTTTTCCATCCGTTCCACGTCTTAATAATCGTTGAATTTCAAACTCTAAGGTATCCAACGGTTTGTAGGTTTTTGATAGTTTGTTTAGTCTCGTTAACTCTTCCCAAGATTCTTTTTCTAACAGGGCGTTAAAACCTGCTTGAATTTCTTCAGTGCGATTTCGATGAGCTTGAAAAGCAATCCCTGCTTCTACTCCTCGAATGGCATAGTCAAATTGGTCATAATCATGCGGTAAGATCAAGGCTGGTTTCTTAAATTCGATGCACTGATAAAAGATTCCAGCCCCTCCATGGTGAACCACATAGTCCATTTGCGGTATGTATTCTTTGTAAGGGAGATAAGTTACGAGAGTCACATTTGAAGCCACCTCTTCTTCAGAAAATTCTTTTGCCCCGTCTCCTAGTGTGACAAAAAAGTGGCATTCTGGATGCTCTTTGGCTAACTGCTTGGTTTGATGGAGCAAATTTTCTTTTGCCCACGGCAACTGAGTCCCACAAGTCACGAGAACCTTCTTTTTGTCTTCATAAAGGCTGAGATCTAAAGGATAATCTTCTGCTTTTTCAAGAGAAGTCCCCAAAGGGCCAAGCCAAGCATATTGATGAGGGAAATGTGTTTTCAACTCCAGCTCCATCATCCCAATTCCAAAGATGGCATAAGGAGAGTAAATAGTCTCCACTCCATTTTGATTGTACAACTTGAAATTGTAACGTTTTAAGCGTTTGCGTAAGAGGAAAGCCCCACAGTATTTTCCAATGCGCGTGAGTTTACGGCATAGTGCCTGTATCTTTTCTTCCTTCTTGGTTCGCGCAATTCCCATCCCTCCGAAGAAGCAAGGGGGACCATAAGGAGTTTCGATTGCAAATTGGGTCGCCATGGTGGTAATCCAAGGAATTTCTAACTGTTCTGCCACAAAGCCTGCTGATAGAGTGATAAAATCAGCAATCACAATATCTGGACGATTGACGCGCCACTCCTCTAACAATTGATCCGATACATGATTAATCAAATCGAGGCTCTTGGACAATTGCCGATAGGCTGAAAAGAGATTGTGTTTTTTATCGTTATTAGCCGCACGTTCAAATTCTTCTACTTTGTCCTCTAGAATCGGAACGACAGTAAAGCCCAGACTTTCTGCAACGGCCTTTTTCTGAGGTCCTGTGAAAACCCGGATTTCCATAGTTGGATCATCCAATAAGGGTTTGACGAGATTTAAAGTTGGGTACAGATGCCCACTCAAGGGAACAGCTACCACATCAATTTTAATTTTTTTCATTTTTTTCCTGCCTTGTATCTTTTTTTAGATCTAAAACTAGCTTCTATCTATTAATTCGTAAAAAAAATCAAAATTGAAGAAAAAATAAAATTTTTTTAAATTTTTTTCAAATCTTTTATTTATGACCATACTATCACTATTTAGAAAGAATGAGTTCTCACTAAAAAAGCTCCCAAATGCCCTGGCAATATGCCTCGGACATTTGAAGAGTTTTCTATTTCTGTTCATTGTTCGCTTAATTGTTTTCCAAATAAAATTCGAACCGTTCGCCGACATACTGGCTTTTCACATACTCAAAAGCCGTCCCGTCTTCAAAATAGGAAACCTGTGTCAATCCTAAAATAGCCTGTCCTTTTGAAATCTGCAAATAGTCCGCAATCTTATCTTTGGCTAATCGCGCATAGATGGTCTGATGCGACTTTCCGATCTTATAACCATGACGCTCCAAGGTTTGGAAGAAATGACTGGTGACCTCTTCGCGATTGAAATTCTTAATAAATTTCTCTGGAATGGAAGCCACTTCATAAACGACAGGGATCCCATCCGCGTACCGGACCCGCTCCATCCGAATGATGGTGTCTGTCTTATCGATGCCTAATTTATCCACTTCTTGGAGGCTAGGAATGGTTTTACGGTAAGAAATCACTTGACTAGAAGGTTCCTTACCTTGCGATTTCATAATCTCAGTAAAACTGGTTGTTCCGCGCATTTTTTCTTGGACGCGCGTGCTAGTGATAAAGGTACCACTTCCTATCCGTCTTTCAAGTACTCCTTCTTCAACTAGAAGGGTAATGGCCTGCCTAAGAGTCATCCGACTCACCTGAAATTTTTCAGCTAGATCGCGTTCACTGGGAAGCCGCTCTCCAATTTTCCATATTTTTTGATCAATCTCAGATTTAATCTGATCATGAATTTGAATGTAAGCTGGAATCATAACCTTGCTCTTTCTATGTGTTATCTCTATTGTAGCGTAAAATTCCTAATTCTTCAATCAGAGATTGGTAAAGACAAGGCTTTTGTGTTAGAATAGAGGAAAGTAAATTTCTTTAAGAAGGGGATAAGATGACAAACCTATCAACTGATTTGCATGATGTTGAAAAAATCATTGTGCTTGACTACGGTAGCCAATACAATCAGCTTATTTCACGTCGGATTCGTGAAATTGGTGTCTTCTCAGAGTTGAAGAGCCACAAGATTTCTGCTGATGAAGTTCGTGCAATCAATCCAGTTGGGATCGTTCTTTCAGGCGGACCAAACTCTGTATACGAGGAAGGTTCTTTTGATATCGATCCTGAAATTTTCGAACTCGGTATTCCAATCCTTGGAATCTGTTACGGGATGCAATTATTGACCCATAAATTGGGAGGGAAGGTCGTTCCTGCAGGTGATGCTGGTAACCGCGAATATGGTCAATCTGAATTGACTTTGACAGAGTCTTCTGCTCTTTTTGCCGGCACACCAGACAAACAATTAGTCTTGATGAGTCACGGAGATGCTGTTACAGAAATTCCAGCTGACTTTATCCGCACTGGGACTTCTGCTGACTGTCCATTTGCATCGATTGAAAATCCAGACAAGAAAATCTACGGAATCCAATTCCACCCTGAAGTTCGTCACTCTGTTCACGGTTATGACATCTTGCGTAACTTTGCCTTGAACATCTGTGGGGCTAAAGGTGACTGGACCATGGACAACTTCATTGACATGCAGATCAAAAAAATCCGTGAAACCGTCGGAGACAAAC
>CABSRC010000049.1 GCA_902480035.1 uncultured Streptococcus sp.
ATACTATCATAGTAAAAAATTATTATGAAAGGACATATTTAGGATATGTTAAAAGATTTGAAAGCTTTTCTCCTTCGTGGGAATATTGTTGACCTTGCTGTAGCAGTCGTTATCGGAGCTGCATTTGGAGCTATCGTAACATCACTTGTTAACGATATCATCACTCCACTTATTTTGAAACCAGCTATGAAAGCTGCTGGTGTTGATAAGATTGCTAATTTGTCATGGAACGGTGTTGCATACGGTAGCTTCTTGAGCGCTGTGATCAACTTCCTTGTTGTTGGTACTGTTCTTTTCTTCGTAGTGAAAGCTGCTGAAAAAGCTCAAAACCTTGGTAAAAAAGAAGAAGCTGTCGAAGAAGAAGCTCCTGCTCCTACTCAAGAAGAGTTGCTTACTGAAATCCGCGACTTGCTTGCAAACAAATAATCAGATAAAAAGATCCGATCTTCTAGCTAGAAGATCGGTTTTTTTGTCTTTAACGGATGAAAAAAACAAAAAACAGACCGAGGTCTGTTCTTGTATTCAATTAGAATTTTTTACGTTTACGAGCTGCTTCTGATTTACGTTTACGTTTTACAGAAGGTTTTTCATAGAATTCACGTTTGCGTGTTTCTTGAAGAGTACCAGCTTTAGTAACCGCACGTTTGAAACGACGAAGAGCATCGTCAAGAGATTCATTCTTACGTACTACTGTTTTTGACATATTTTTCACTCCCTTCAAGCCTAAAATCTTAATAATTTTATCACACTTTAAGGACGCTGTCAAGATCTTTTGAAACTTTTCTAGCCCTCCTAGCCTTCATGTCATTTCTTTTTCCAACTTTTTCATTCTTCCCATTTTATGATACAATGGAAACAAAGAAAACCCTGAAGGAGATACTATGTCAGAAATTTATGATATTACAATTGTTGGGGGCGGACCAGTTGGTCTGTTTGCTGCTTTTTATGGCAATATGCGCCAAGTAAAAGTCAAACTGATTGATTCCTTACCTCAACTGGGAGGGCAACCAGCTATTCTCTATCCAGAAAAGAGTATCCTCGATGTACCTGGCTTTACCAATTTGACTGGTGAAGAATTGAGCAACCGCTTGATCGAGCAAGTTAAACGGTTTGATACACCGATCTTTCTCAATGAAACTGTAGAGGATATCCGAAAAGAAGGCGATCTCTTCACCATCACTACTTCTCGCCAAGTGCATCAGTCTAAAGCAGTCATTATTGCCATGGGCGGTGGTGCCTTTAAGCCACGCGCCCTTGACATTGAGGGAGCTGAAGACTTTGATAACGTCCACTATCATGTTTCGAACATCCAACAATATGAAGGACAGCAGGTGACCGTCCTTGGTGGTGGAGACTCTGCTGTAGACTGGGCTCTTGCTTTTGACAAGATTGCTCCAACTACGATCATTCATCGTCGGGATAACTTCCGTGCTTTAGAACATAGTGTAGAAGAACTCAAACAATCTTCTGTCAACATCAAAACACCATTTGTTCCTAGTCGCTTGATTGGCGAAAATGGTCATGCCACTCACCTTGAAATCACAAAAGTTAAAACCGATGAAACCGAACTCATTCCGATTGATCACTTATTTGTCAACTATGGCTTTAAATCTTCAATCGGAAACTTGAAAGAATGGGGTGTAGAATTGCAACGCCATAAAATCAAGGTCAACCAAAAACAAGAAACCAGCCTTCCTGGAATTTATGCTTGTGGAGACTGCTGCTTCTATGAAGGAAAGATCGATCTCATCGCTACAGGTCTGGGGGAAGCTCCAACAGCTGTAAACAATGCCATTAACTACATCTATCCAGATAAGAAAGTTCAACCAACGCACTCAACCAGTTTATAATAAAATAAGTTAATCGATTCTGCAAAGAAGTAAAAATGACTTCCTATTTTTAGTATGAATCAAGAAAATAAAAAACTTTCCGCTGTGAGAAAAGTGCCTGAAACAATACGTTTCAGGCACTCGGGAGTTTTGAGACATTAGGCTCAAAACTAAGTCATGGAACTTCTTTGAAGTTCGCTGACGTCCGTACTCACCTAAGGAAAGTTTTTAAAAAGACTTTATCCTCATTATGAAAGGCCTTTGGCCTTTTTTATTTGTCTAAATCGTCTGCGATCTTATTGATCTTACGCAAACGGTGATTGACGCCGCTTTTTGAAATAGGCTTTTGCAAACTATCAGCGATCTGCTGGATAGAATAATCTGGATGGTTCATTCGAATGTAGGCAACTTCTTGCAGGTCACTTGGTAAACTTCCTAGACCGACTGTATCCACAATTTTACTGATATTATTGATGGTTTTCATACTAGCTGTGACCGTGCGCTGGATATTGGCCATCTCGGCATTATTGGCCCGATTGAGGTCATTACGCGTCTCTCTCATAACCTTGATGGACTCAAATTCCTGCATGGCTTGCATGGCCTCTACGACAATGAGAAAATCAATAATATCTTCCGCTCGTTGCAAATAGGTTACGACTCCCTTTTTACGCTCGATGGTTTTGGCGTCTAGTAAAAATCCTTGCATGAGAAGGGCAATTCCTTCCGCGTGGTCTGTATAAACAGAATGAATTTCCAACTGGTACTTCCCTTTTTCAGGATCCTTGATGGAACCACTCGACAGAAAAGCCCCCCGAAGATAAGCACGACTGGCTACTTCATCTTCTAAAACACTGGCATCAATGCCTGTCTCAATCCCAAAAAAGGCATCTGCCAAATGCAAGTCAGCAAGAATCTCTTCCACCTTTTCATCCAAGAATACTGTGTAAACACGATTTTTTTTCAAATTGGTTTTTTGGTGGTGGCGAATATCCGATTTGGCCTCATAAAAATGATGCAACAATTCATAGATATGGCGAGCGATCTTGGCATTTTCTGTTGTTACCGAGAGCGTCAAGCCCCCCATTGAAATCCCAAGACTTCCAGACATCTTGATAATGGCAGCCAATTCACTCTTTTCAAATCGCTTGAGAGACAATAATTCTTCTTTTACACGAACCGTAAAACTCATTTTCTCACCTGCACGATCTGCATCAACTCTTCGACTACTTTTTCACCATCATGAAAGGCTCCTCCATTGACCAACTTCAAGAAATCAGAAGAAATCACTTGGGGAACTTGCGAGTGCAACCCCTTGAAATCGTGCTCTACCTGTACCAAGTATTCATCAAATTTGTTACTGTTCATGTAAGCTGCGGGAACCTGATTGATATTGACAAGGACGGTATCGATAAACTTCTCTCCCAAATGTTTATGGAGAACGGCAACGTGGTCACTGTCTGTGAAATGCTCGGTTTCTCCTCTTTGGGTCATGATGTTACAAACATAGGCTACCTGAGCCTTGGTTTCAAGGATGGCTTTCCCAATCTCATCGATCATCAAATTAGGAAGGATCGAGGTAAAGAGCGAACCAGGACCCAAGACAACCATATCACTTTCAAGAATAGCTTCCACCACTTTCTTACTAGCTTTTGGCCGCTCTTGATCGAAGGTATTGGTCACATAGACATGATCAATCATGCCAGTGTAGTTAGCAATGTGGCTTTCTCCTACCACTTCTTTTCCATCTTGAAAGACGGCATGAAGGGTCAAGGGACTATCACTGGAAGGATAGATCTTGCCGGTCGTATGAAAGAACTTGGTTAACAATTGCATGGCATTATAGGTCGAGCCTTGCATCTCTGAAATCCCTGCAATGATCAAGTTTCCCAAAGGGTGACCGGCCAAAGGGCCATCATCGTCAGCAAAGCGGTATTGAAAGACCTTCTCATAAAAACGAGGCATATCTGACATAGCAACCAGCACATTTCGAAGATCTCCAGGTGGTGTCAATTTTTAGATGTTCTTCCGCAATTCACCTGAACTCCCACCATCATCTGCAACAGTTACAATTGCAGTGATATCGACCGGTTTCTTTCTCAGACTATCGAGGATAACAGAAATTCCTGTTCCTCCTCCAATAACGGTTACTTTAGGTTTTCTCATGAGCGATTCACCGTTTCTTTCCGTCTGTCTTTATCTCTATGACTGCAATTGACCTGCCAATTTTTTTCTAAATCATGTGCCAAGCGTTCTGCAAAAGCAACTGAACGGTGTTGCCCACCGGTACAGCCCATAGCGATGGTGAGAACGGATTTACCTTCCCGTTTATAAGACGGTAAAATAGGTACGATCAAGTCATGGAGATGACGGTAAAAGTCCTCTGATTCAGGGTGATCCATGACATAATCATAGACTGCTGGATCCTGACCGGTTAAATTCCGAAGTTCCAATTTGTAGTAGGGGTTTGGAAGGAAACGCACGTCAAAGACAAGATCAGCATCGATCGGAAGGCCATATTTAAAACCAAATGACATGACCTCAACCCGAAAATCTGGCTGATTATCTTGACTGGCAAATTGTTCTGCGATGGTTTTTCTCAGATTACGAGGCGTCAACTCAGTCGTATCCACCACATTTTGACTGATATTTTTTAAAGGGGATAAGAGTTCGCGCTCTAAGGTAATCCCATCTAAGACACGACCATCTGCCGCTAGTGGATGGCTGCGACGGGTTTCCTTGTATCGTGCTACCAACTCACTATCAGTGGCATCCAAGAACAAGACCTTGAAATCGAGGTCTTCTTGGTTGTCCAATTCATCCAAAATAGTGCGAATTTCATTGAAAAAAGAACGGCTCCGCATGTCCACAACAACGGCTAATTTATTGTTATCCGGGCTATGACGCATGAGCTCAATAAATTTCAGCAAGAGCGCCGGTGGCATATTATCGATGGTAAAGTAACCCAAATCCTCAAACGATTGGATGGCGACGGTCTTTCCAGCACCGCTCATCCCGGTTACCATGACCAGTTGAATCTTACTTTCTGTCATTTTCTCCTCCCATAAATAAAACAGAGTGGCCTACAGTTTCCTGCTCTCCACTCTGTCTTTTTGTCTTTGAATGGTTATTAGGCTTTGATTTCCGCAATAACTTCAATTTCAACCTTCACATCACGTGGCAGGCGTGCTACTTCAACAGCAGATCGAGCTGGAAACTCTGTAGTAAAGACTGTTTTATAGACCTCATTAAAAGGTACAAAGTCATTCATATCACTTAAGAAACAAGTGGTTTTCACCACGTGGTCAAAGTCTGTTCCAGCCTCTTCCAAAATAGCCCCAATGTTCTTTAAGACTTGCTCTGTTTGTTCTTGGATGGTTTCTCCAATGATTTCACCTGTTTCAGGTGACAAGGGAACTTGTCCACTTGCAAAGAGAAGATTCCCTACGATTTTCCCTTGAACATAAGGTCCAATTGCTGCAGGTGCTTTATCTGTATGAATTGTTTTTGCCATAGTATTCTCCAAGTCTTTTTACTTCTGCTGGTTTTCTTTTGCTAATTTTTCCCTTTGTAAGCGCAATTTGCGCTTAGGATTTAGCGTATTAAAGAGTTCTTCTAGTTTTTCAGCATTCCAAACATCGGCTGCTGAAACAAAATTTCCATTTTCATCTCGAAAAGATATTGGTTTATCTCCCACTGAAAAAGCCTCACTTCTTATTTGGAATCCTTGATCCGCTGGGGATCTATCTTAATCTACAAACTCAAATTCAAATTTACCGATCCGGACGATATCGCCATCTTTTGCCCCACGCGCACGGAGAGCTTCATCAACACCCATGCCACGCAATTGACGAGCAAATTTCATGACCGCTTCATCACGATCGAAATTCGTCATATTAAAGAGTTTTTCAAGTTTTTCACCAGACAAGACCCAAGCGGCATCGTCATCCCGACTGATGTCAAAGGCTGGCTGGTCTTCATCAAAGCCATAGTAGACTTCTTCTTGGGCCATTTCGTCTTCTGAATACAAGAGGAATTCTGGTGTTTTGTCTAACAATTCTGCCGTTGCTTCTAACAAATTGTCTAAACCTTGATGTGCCAAACTAGAGATCGGGAAGATCTGTGGCAATTCATCAAACTCATCGTAATTGGCTGCCAATTTCTTCTTGAACTCTTTCAAGTTTTCTTGGCTCTCTGGCATATCCATCTTATTTGCCACGATAATCTGAGGACGTTCCATCAAACGAAGATTATAGGTTTCAAGTTCTTTATTGATTTGAACATAATCTTCGTAAGGATCGCGTCCTTCGCTGGCTGACATATCAATAACATGCAAGATAACCCGGGTGCGCTCGATGTGACGAAGGAACTGGGTTCCGAGTCCGACACCTTGGCTAGCTCCTTCAATCAATCCAGGAAGGTCTGCGACTGCAAAGGATTCACCTGACGGTGTCCGAACCATGCCCAAGTTTGGAACGATGGTTGTGAAATGATAAGCTCCAATCTTTGGTTTGGCTGAAGTGATGACACTAAGAAGAGTTGATTTCCCTACTGATGGGAAGCCAACCAAACCAACGTCTGCCAAGACCTTGAGCTCTAATTCAAGTTCGCGTTCCTGACCAGGTTCCCCGTTCTCAGAAATCTCTGGAGCTGGATTTTTAGGAGTAGCAAAACGAATGTTTCCACGTCCGCCACGGCCACCGTGGGCGACAATGTACTCTTGTCCATTCTCGACTAGGTCCGTAATGACCTTGCCAGTCTCGGCATCTCGGACGGTCGTTCCTTGCGGTACTCGCACATAGAGATCTTCTGCTCCCCGTCCGTGCATCCCTTTGGTCATTCCTTTTTCCCCATTTTGGGCTTTGAAATGCCGGTTATAACGGAAATCCATCAAGGTACGCAAGCCTTCGTCTACTACGAAGATGACATTGCCACCACGACCTCCATCACCACCCCAAGGTCCGCCATTAGGGACATATTTTTCGCGACGAAAAGCCACCATGCCATCGCCACCATTACCAGCCTTGACCTTAATCTTGGCTGTATCTAAAAACATACTCATAAATAGATGATTTCCTTTATTTCTGTGTGCGTCTTAGTAAGAAAGAGCACCAATTGCGGTTGCAAAGATTGCACCAACCGTTACAATCAACATAATCACAATAACAACCATCGTGATCATTTCAAATGGTGTTTTTTTACGTTTTCCGTTATCTCCAAAAGCCACTGCTACTACCTCGATTACTATAAATTCATTAGCCCTATTTTACCACGAAATAGGGGATTTTTCAAATCGAGTCTACACAAAAAGACCAGACAAAGGTCTGATCTTTTATGAATAGATTTAGGAATCTTTTCTTACACGTAAAATACCAACCGATAGAACTGCTAGGAAGACACCCATGACAAGAACCACCGGTGTCATCTTTTCACCTGTACTTGGAAGAACTTTTTTCTTACCAGGTTTTGGGGCTTCTTCTTTAACAGAAGATGAAGATGATTTCAATGAAGAACTTGATGTGGATGTTGAGTTCGATGTAGAACTGGAACTCGTTGAAGATGATGAACTTGATGAAGAACTAGAACTCGTTGAAGATGATGAGCTTGATGAAGAACTAGAACTTGATGAGGAGGTTGAGCTAGGTGTCGGTGGCGTTTGATCTTTCTCACCTAATCCCTCTCCGGATCCTGTTTCCAATCGCACTTCACGGGTTAAACTACGCGGTGCTGGGAAATTGGTTGCCTTCCATGTTAATGTATTATGGACAATATCACCGACTTTCGTTCCAGGAGCTACTTTTGTAGAATATTCAATATACATTGGCCAATTGTAGTTATCACCAAATTCAATCGTAAAACCAGTGGTCTTGCCATCTGCATTCTTATCGAAAACAGCTTTTTTAGTAAAGTTATCCAGAACTGGGAGACTCAAGATCTGAGCTTCGTTCTTGATCCCACCTTCTACAGGAGCATAGCGAACCGCACGCAAGCTACCTTCAACCAGAGTTAAACCATCTCCAAATTGGTCTTTAATCACCATTCCACGGAGGATATCTTGACGAGCATTTAAGAGAATGCGCCATTTAACAATGGTCGGATCAGACTTATCTTGATAGCCGTATTTCATCTCGTATTCTCCAGCTTCCCCATCTGTCTTTTCATATTTCAATGAAAAGTTCGTATTCCCTAATTTAAATTGGATTGGAGATGTTTTTGTAACTACTTCGGAGTCTACTTTTACATCAAAATGAAGAGCAACTCGTTTATTGAGTGGATGAGATGCGAAATAATCATTAAAGGTAACAGTCACTGTTTTCTTAGCTGTATCAACGACAGCTTTCCCCACCGTCTGACCATTTGATTGGCCTTCCTCAAGAACATTAAATTCCAATGCTGTGTAGAGGGTTAATTCTTTTGGTAAGCTAATTGTTAAAGTATCACCAGCTTGAATGGCTTGCGAATCAGGGAAGGTCAAAGAAATGCTTGCTGACAATTTTTCATTCGTCAACACCTTGCTGCCATTCGTTAAAGGATTGCCATCTTTCGTTAAGCGTGCTGTCTGTGTATAAGACGAGACTTCAGCGGCCTGAATTGTTTTAGTCAAACCAGCTGTGAATAGAATCGTTAGCACTAAGACAAGTGACCATACAATTTGACGGACCTGTTTCATAACTTCCTCCTCTGCTCGCCTGTTTGCGAGCTATTTTTTATAGATTTAAAGTCCGATTTCTGCTTGAACAACTGCAGCAATAGTATCTACATAGTAGTCCACTTCTTCATGGGTTGGAGCTTCTGCCATCACACGAAGGAGGGGTTCAGTTCCACTTGGACGCACGAGGATGCGGCCATTTCCTGCCATTTCCGCTTCCATTTTTTCAATGATTTCACGGATAGCGGGTACTTCCATTGCCTTGTCTTTCATGCTATTTTCAACCCGGATATTGACCAGTTTTTGTGGATAAATGGTTACTTCAGCAGCCAATTCAGATAATTTCTTGCCGGTTTCTTGCATGATTTTTGTCAATTGAACGCCTGTTAATTGACCATCACCTGTTGTGTTGTAATCCATGATGACTACGTGACCAGATTGTTCACCACCAAGATTGTATCCTGACTTGCGCATTTCTTCGACCACATAACGGTCTCCAACAGCTGTGATTTCTTTTTGAATTCCCTTCGCATCTAATGCTTTGTGGAAGCCGAGATTGGACATGACGGTTGTAACGATCGTATTTTTTTCGAGCAAGCCCTTGCTTGAAAGATAAGAACCGATGATGTACATGATCTTATCTCCATCTACGATCTCTCCATTTTCATCAACAGCAATCAAGCGATCGCTGTCTCCGTCAAAGGCTAGACCAATCGCTGCGCCTACTTCTTTGACTTTCTCTTGCAAATGCTCTGGGTGAGTAGAACCAACCCCATCATTGATGTTCAAACCATCTGGGTTTTCACCGATGACGGTCAATTGAGCTCCCAAATCTGCAAAGATTTGACGAGCACTGGTAGAGGCTGCACCATTTGCTGTATCCAAGACTACGTGCATACCCTCGAGTTGGACACCTGTCGATACAAGGAATTCTTGATACTTACGCAAGCCTTCCGGATATTCCATGACCGTTCCTAAACCTTGAGCACTTGGACGTGGAAGCGTATCTTCAGCAGCGTCAAGCAAGGCCTCAATTTCAAGTTCGCGATCGTCATCCAATTTGAAACCATCACCACCAAAGAATTTGATGCCATTGTCCAAGGCTGGATTGTGGCTAGCAGAAATCATCACTCCGGCGCTGGCTTTTTCCGTACGAACCAGATAGGCAACGCCTGGCGTTGCAATCACACCCAACTTATAAACGCGAATCCCAACTGATAAGAGGCCAGCTATCAAAGCATGCTCCAGCATTTCACCAGAAATACGCGTATCACGTCCAACAAACACCAAAGGTGTTTCTTCTTCATGTTGGCTCAACACATAACCACCGAAACGACCCAACTTAAAGGCTAATTCTGGCGTTAATTCTACATTCGCTTCTCCACGGACACCGTCCGTTCCAAAATATTTACCCATTTTTGATTACCTTTTTACTTTCTAATTACTTGAACTGGAAGAGGTCGACGACGAACTACTAGAGCTTGACGTAGACGAGCTACTCTTTGTGGTCACTTGAATCCGTGTTTCACTCGGATTAACCAAGCCTGGTAGAATATTTCCTTGAGCATCCACTGCATTTAAGGAAATGGTTCCGCTATAATTTCCACTGATGATCTCACTGGATGGGAAGACTGCTTGGACATGATCAATACGACTTAAGGTTTCTTGATCACTCGTCACTTCCACCTTAGTTTTTTCAAGAGAAATATCCGTTACCATAATTCCATCCACAATTTGATTATCCGGGATCGTAGCTCTAACTGCAAACGATTTTTTCGCTTTCTTCCCGATTTTTACAGAAACTTTCTGAGGTTCTACGGTTGCTGTCAAACCAGACGGAAGATCTTCTACAATCAACGGAACTTCGACGGTGCCTTCCTTGACCTTACGTAGATCCGCTACCACACGAAACTTCCGAGTGCCCGGTTGCATCTCACTAGCAAGGGCAACCCGATTTGAACCTTTTAGAAAGACCGTTACCTCTGATGTCAACCCACTGACAAAATATGTCTTGTCATTGTATTTGGCATCAATTGGAATATTGGTCAAGGTATTGGTATAGGTCTCTGAGCTTACTTGTCTAGCGCTACTATTATTTTGAAAATTAAAGGAAGACGCATAGATAAATAAGATAAAGGACAATAAGACGGAGGCGAAAACATAAAGAAATTCTTTTTTCGATCTCATTTTGTCACCCTCCCAAATAGACGCTCTTTCCAACTACTCGTTTTATTCTCTTCAGGAACCAAGAAGGCTCTCAATTCCGTCTCAAACTCTTCTAAAGTTAAATCATGACGGAAGGTTCCGTTGTAGGTCACAGAGATCCCGCCTGTTTCTTCTGATACCACAAAGGTAAAGGCATCAGAAACTTCAGATAAGCCAATTGCTGCACGGTGACGCGTTCCAAACTCTTTTGAAATTCCGGTATTTTCCGTCAAGGGCAGGTAGGCACAAGAAACGGCAATTTTATCATTGCGGACAATGACCGCTCCATCGTGCAAAGGAGTATTAGGAATGAAGATATTAATCAGCAATTCTCCTGAAATTTCCGCATCTAGTGGAATCCCTGTGGAAATGTATTCCTGAAGGGTTCTGGCCCCTTGAATAGCTACCAAGGCACCAATCTTACGTGGGCTCATATAAGCCACTGCCTTGACATAGGCCTGTACCATTTTCTCTTCCTGACTGACTTCACTCGTCGTAA
>CABSRC010000050.1 GCA_902480035.1 uncultured Streptococcus sp.
AGTTCTTCAATATTCATACTCGATCTCTTTCTGATAAAAAAATAGCCACACTGCCCGGAGTCAAGCTCAGCAAACAGCGTGGTTACAGCTTCATTAACTTAACTCACAACAGGTTTGAGGTAAATCAACGAAGGTACTTTTTAAGTATATCACTTTTGAAGCTCCTGTCAATAGTTTTTTTAGATTTTTTTAAGAAACTTTATCAAAGTTTTCGATCCCTCCTCATTCTTCTATTTTGACAATTTTTCCCACTTGTTCTTAGCTTGGTAAGATTCCTCCAGAAAGTCCTTAAAATAGATGAATTTTTCTTGAAAATAGAGTATGATAGAAGCATACTCTGGAGGTAATCTATGAAAATTATTGTTGTTGGTGGAGGAAAGGTCGGAACGGCCCTTTGTCGTTCCCTCGTTGCTGAAAACCACGATGTTATTTTGATCGAAAAAGACGAATCCGTTCTCAACCATATTACCAAACGGTTTGATATCATTGGGATTTTAGGAAATGGTGCAAACTTCAAGGTCTTGGAGCAAGCAGATGTTGAAGACTGCGATATCTTCATTTCCATGACCGAATACGACGAAGTGAACATGGTTTCTGCTGTTTTAGCTAAAAAAATGGGAGCCAAAGAAACCATCGTTCGGGTGCGGAATCCGGAATATTCCAATTCCTACTTCAAGGAAAAAAATATCTTGGGCTTCTCCCTGGTTGTCAATCCTGAATTGCTGACAGCTCGTTATATTGCTAATATCATTGACTTCCCAAATGCCCTTTCTGTGGAGCATTTTGCAAACGGCCGTGTTGCCTTGATGGAATTTAAGATCAAGCCAGATAGCAATCTCTGCAATATGAGCCTCTCCCAATTCCGAAAGAAATACGGAAACGTCATTGTTTGTGCGATCGAGCGTGGCAACGAACTCACGATTCCAAATGGAGACTTTGTTTTGCAGCCCCAAGACAAGATTTTCGTGACAGGAAATAGGATCGAGATCGTTCTCTTCCACAACAATGTCCGACCTCAAGTCATTAAGAGCATGATGATGATTGGTGCCGGAAAAATTGCCTACTATCTGCTCAATATTCTCCAGGATGTGCGTCGCAAAATCGATCTCAAGGTCATCGAGGTCAATCGCGAACGAGCTGAATTCTTTAGCCAAGAATTCCCTGACCTCTATGTCGTCCATGGAGACGGAACCGCTAAAGACATTCTTTTAGAAGAGAGTGCCAATAACTTTGATGCTGTGGCTACTTTGACAGGGGTCGATGAAGAAAACATCATCACCTCCATGTTCTTGGATTCTGTCGGAGTCAAAAAGAACATTACCAAAGTCAACCGAACCAGTCTGTTGGAGATCATTGGCGATCAGGATATGACCAGTATTGTCACTCCAAAACGCATCGCTGTAGACACCATTATGCACTTTATTCGCGGGCGCTACAATGCACAATTTTCAAACCTAGAAGCCTTGCACCATGTCGCAAACGGCCGGATTGAAACCTTGCAGTTTCAAATTAAGGAAGACAACAAACTAACCCAATATCCCCTCTCTGAATTGAAATTGAAGAAGGGCGTTTTGATCGCTGCCATTATTCGAAACGGCAAGGCTATTTTCCCTAATGGGGATGACCGTTTGATGGTCGGGGATCGGATTATCGTGACCACCTTGATTCAAAATGTCACTAAAATCTACGATCTACTTGAGAGGTAAGCCTGATGAATAGAAGCATGATTCGTTACCTCTTATCCAAACTCCTCTTAATCGAGGCAGGTCTCCTAATCGTTCCCCTAGTGGTCGCTGCAATCTATCGGGAACCTGCCAAGATCTTTGTCTCTATTGGAGCAACCATGGCCATCCTACTTGCGTTTGGCCTCCTTGGTAGTTTTCACAAACCAAAGGATTTTCACATCTATGCTAAGGAAGGAGTCCTGATTGTAGCACTTTGTTGGATCCTATGGTCCTTCTTTGGTGCCCTTCCCTTTGTCTTTTCGGGCCAAATTCCAAACATTATCGATGCCTTCTTTGAAGTCAGCTCTGGCTTTACAACAACAGGGGCAACGATTTTAGATGATGTAGGTGCCCTCAGCCATTCTCTCCTCTTTTGGCGCAGTTTCACCCACTTAATTGGAGGGATGGGAGTATTGGTCTTCGCCCTTGCCATTATGGACAATAATAAGAACAGCCACCTTGAAGTCATGAAGGCGGAGGTTCCTGGTCCAGTGTTTGGCAAGGTCGTTTCCAAATTAAAAAACACAGCTCAAATCCTCTACTTCTTGTACTTGGGCTTGTTCTTCCTTTTTGTGGTTCTTTATTTCCTTGCTGGCATGCCCCTTTATGATAGTTTTGTCATCGCCATGGGGACGGCTGGAACCGGGGGCTTTACCGTTTTTAACGACGGAATTGCCCACTACAATAGTAGTTTAATCACCTATTTGGTCAGTATCGGGGTTTTAGTCTTCGGGGTTAACTTTAACCTCTACTACTTCCTCATGATCCGAAAATTCAAGGCCTTCTTTAAAGATGAGGAATTGCGGACCTACATCACCATCGTCCTCGTGTCCAGTGTCTTGATCGCCTACAATGTCCTTCATCTCTATGCCAATGTCGCTAAGAGTTTTGAGATTTCCTTCTTCCAAGTTTCCAATATCATCACCACTACCGGTTTTGGTTATGGAACGACGGAAAAATGGCCTCTCTTTTCTCAGTTTATCCTCTTGATGCTGATGGTCATCGGTGGGTCTGCTGGCTCGACCGCTGGGGGGCTAAAAGTCATTCGGTGCTTGACCTTATGGCGAATCGCAAAAAATCAGGTTCTTTCGACCTTGTCTCCGAATCGCGTTTTGACCTTGCATGTCAACGATACGGTACTCGATAAGGATACCCAGCATCAGATCCTCAAGTACTTTACAATATACAGTTTTATTACGATCGGCTTACTCTTTGTAGTGAGTCTAGACAATAATAGCTTCATGACGGTTGTCAGTGCTGTCTTTAGTTGTTTCAACAATATTGGACCTATGATTGGTACGGGTCATACCTTCTCCATCTTTAGTCCGATTTCAAAACTGTTACTTTCCTTAGCCATGATTGCTGGACGGCTTGAAATCTATCCAATGATTCTGCTCTTCCTTCCTAAAACATGGTCTAAACGCTGATAAAACGAGAGTGTTATAAAAAAATGAGGCTGGGACAAAAGTCCTAGCCTCTTAATTGTTTTTGGATTTTCGAGCAAGACGCAGTGGTTGAGTGGGCTCTACTACGCTGATTTCATCAGCTTTTACAACCCTACTCAACTGTGCGGAGGTGGGACAACGAAATCGAATTCTAACGAATTACCGATTTCTGTCCCACTCTCATTTCTGTTTATTTGTGATCGTCCTATTTTGATTCTTCATTTCGTCTCAGACTAAAGTGGTCTGGCAGAGGGTCTGGTCCCGCTTGGGTACCAGGATGGCATCGCAAGATTCTCGCAACCCCCATCAAGACACCTTTCACACCAAAGCGTTCAATCGCTTGGATCATATAATTGGAACAGGTCGGTTGAAAACGACAAGAAGGCGGAAATATGGGAGAGATCCATTTTTGATAGCCTCTGACCATAGCAATTAGGATTTTTTTCATGATTTTTTAGATTTAGTCACTGCTAGATTGTGCAACTGGCTAATTTCTTTTTTGTTCAAGCGACGGTATTCACCCGGACGAAGTCCTGAGACATCTAGGTTTCCAAACTGGGTTCGGGAGAGTTTGTCCACTAAAAGTCCTACAGCTTCAAACATCTTTTTGACCTGGTGGTTGCGCCCTTCATGAATGGTCAACTGAACCACTGAACGGTTCTTTTCAACATCCACTTTTAAGATCTCGTAAGTCGCTGGCTTGGTTTTCTTGCCATCAATGGTCACCCCTCGTGTTAAGGGACGCAAATTTTCCTTATTGGCAATCCCTTTGACACGCGCCACATAGACCTTATCAATCTCATTACGTGGGTGAATCATCTCATCTGTAAAATCACCATCATTGGTCAAAATCAAGACACCAGATGTATCCCAGTCCAAACGTCCTACTGGATAGATGCGCTCTGGCACTTGAGATAAAAGGTCAACGACTGTTGTCCGCCCTTTATCATCAGATACACTAGAGATGACGCCACGTGGCTTATTTAAAAGATAGTAGACCTTTTCTTCGTTGTAGATTGGAGTGCCTTCAACTTCAACCTGATCACCGGTCTTAATAATGGTCGCTAATTCACGCACAACTTGACCATTTACTGTCACCAAGCCTTGCTTGATCAGTTCTTCGGCCTTGCGACGACTAGCCACGCCTGCATGGGCAATATATTTGTTAATTCTCATCTAGTTCCTCTGTTCTCTCTGAAAATAATTGACCTTCTTCTGGATCAATGTCCACTTCCTCAACCTTTGGTAATTCCTCCAAATGATTGATTCCCATATAATCCAAAAAATACTCCGTCGTGACATACAAATTGGGACGCCCGAGGACTTCTTTTTTCCCATCCTCTCGGATCAGATCAAATGACAGTAGTTTGGTAATGGCACCGCTGGAATTGACACCCCGAATATCATCGACCTCCACACGGGTGATTGGTTGCTTATAAGCAATGATTGATAAGGTTTCGAGGGCAGCCCGAGACAAACTTTGATTCATGGGCGTTCTAGAATAGTCTCGTAAAACTGAAGCGTAGTCTGCCTTTGTCACCAATTTATAACGGGAAGCTGTCTCCATCAAACACAGACTGGTATCTGTGTCCTCCTGGTATTTTTTGCTTAATTTTTCTAAACTTTGCACCACACCTGTCGGAGGTAAAGAGAGAAGGTCTGCGATTTGTCTGGCAGTAATTCCTTCTTCACCTGCTACAAATAAGAGTGCTTCAATTTCAGCTAATTTGCTCATGTTCAATCCTATTTAAGTAAATTTCTCCAAAAGCCCTATCCTGGATCACCGTTACTTCTTGAATCTTGATCAATTCAAGGGTTGCAAGAAATAGAGTAATGACCTCTTGGAGATCCGTTGCTTCTAGAAACAAGTCCTGCAAGAGAACTTGTGAGCGATCGTGGAATCGGTGACGCAGCTGGTCCATCAGATCCTCAATCTTGTATTCATCCTTTACAATGGTCGTATGGTTCTGACGGAATTCTTCTTTTTTCTTGGTCAATAGTTTTGAGAAAGCCAAGAAAAGATCCACCGTTGTACGATCGTGAAGCAATTCCGTATCGTCGTAGACCAATTCCATCTTGGGTTTTGAATAATAGAGGGCGCGCTCCTCGTGCTGTGAGGCCATCAACTCTCCTAATTGCTTGTAAGTACGGTACTCTTCCAATTGAGAAAGGAGGTCCTGCTCGAGATCCTCTGCTTCATCCATCTCCTCTGCAACCTTAGGAAGAAGTCTTCGACTCTTGATCAAGGTTAGTTGACTAGCCATCAGCATGTATTCTCCTGCTACCTCTAGTTTCATAGTCTGGAGGGTCGCCAGATAAGCCAGATACTGTTCGATCACCTCAATCAAGGGGACCTCATAAATATCCATCTGGTATTTAGAGACCAAGTGGAGCAAGAGGTCCAAAGGCCCTTCAAAATCTTTAATTTTAATATCCATTATTTATATTTTTCTAATGTCACCATGGTTTTTAGGCCCAATTCACGCGCAATACTAAAAAGATCCACACCGAGTTCTCGTTGTTTCAAAATATATTGCTCACGAATCGATTGTGCCGAAAGGTCTTGATTCCCTTTTTCGATCAAGAAGGCTTCTAATTGTCGGAATCCCCACTGACGGGAGTATGATTTTCCTTTATTATCAAAGAGATAAATACCATCTAGGAAGAGTTGCAACTCATCCAGTAACGGCTCTGGAACTTTTAAAACCCGTTTTTGGCCATCTTTGCCCACTCGAATGACATGAAAGTCCAGCTGAATATCTTCGACCTTGACTTGGAGGATCTCACTTGGCAACAAGCCCATCTCCAGAATCAACAAGGCCATCAAGCGTCCCTGAGGGTTGGTTGATTCTTCCCAAAAATGGGTCAGATCCAACAATTCCCGATCATGGGTCTTGGCCGGTTGTATTTTAGGCAATACCAAACGATGGTATTCAGAAATAAAGCGTTCTTGATACAAATAATATAAAAATTGGTTGACGGCAGATAATTTTCGTTTTTGAACCGCCGGTTTAAAATCTTTAATCGAAGCTTGGTAAATTCTCAAATTCGTCTGCGTCACTTTCCCATGGATCGACTCAATAAACTGGTCCAAATCATAGAAATAGGCTGACTGAGAATTTTCACTTAATTCTTTTTGATCAATAAAACTTGCAATAAATTCTTTCATTTTGGAATCATCTCGTATTCATTTGAAAAATCATGAATGAGCGAATTGATGGCTTTAAGAATCGATTTCCGTGTAATAATCCCTTGAAAATAGCCTTCTTCATCCACCACCGAAAGGAAGGAGTCATCCACCAACTTGTGCAGGACTTCTGTCAAATTGAAGTCTAAGCCGATGACCCCGACCTCTTTTTTTGCAACGTCTACGATATCCATCGAGGCAAAAGTCTCCTCAGGAATCTCATGTTTCAATTGATAAGATAGAATATCCGTTAGGGATATCGTCCCCACAAACTTGCGTTCATCCGTCACTACCGGAATACGACTATAGCTAATCTGGCTCAACAACAAGACAGCATGGTCTACATTGTGGTTATCAATCAAGACAGCTAAATTTTTGGCTGGAGTTAAGAACGTCTCTTCCTGCGCCAGCAAGAAACGTTCAAATTCCTTTGCTATCATCTGCTAAACTCCTTTGTCAATTCAGGATACAATACATGGTCTCTCGTGTAGTACTCTACCTTGTAATTAGAATCATCTATCTCAATTTTAGCATAGAGACACTCTCGAATCAGACCGCGTGGCTGACTGATCGATCCAGGATTCACAAAGAGGGTTCTTCCTTCCTTCCAAGCATCTGGGATATGAAGGTGGCCGTAAAGACAGATATCTGCTTCTTCCTCTTGGGCCCACAGATCCAATTTTTGAAAACTAAAATTGATCTGGAAGAGATGCCCATGGGTCTGGATGATTCGTGTTGGCCCTAGTTGGGTCACCAAGCGTTCCGGATAGCCATCATAAAAATCCATGTTTCCTTGGACAACGTGAATCCCTTCCCAGACAGGATCATCACTTTTTAGTTCAGAATCCCCATTGTGAAAGATTCCATCGACCTTGCCTAGATATTTTTCTTTAATTGCTTCAACAACGGAGCGGTCTCCATGCGAGTCACTCATCACGATGATTGTTTGCTTTGCCATGATGGAAATACCTCCAATAACTTTTTAACAGCTAAAGCACGATGCGATTGTGTATTTTTTTCTTCAAGTGTTAATTCAGCGGCAGCACGGCCCGTTTCCCCAACTAAGAAGAGCGGATCATAGCCAAACCCGTTTTCACCCTTAGGTTCAAAATTAATATACCCTGGCCAATCAGCCTCAACGACTAAGCTTTCCTTGCCCGGTCTTGCAACCACCAAGGTTGTATGGAACTGGGCTGAACGGTCTTTCAAATCAAAAACCATGGCCAATTCGTGCAACAATTTCGCATTGTTTTCCGCATCTGTCGCACCTACTCCAGCAAAGCGAGCTGACCAAACCCCTGGTAAGCCTCCTAAGATATCTACCTTCAAACCTGAATCATCCGCTAAGACTGTTTTCCCAGTTAGCTCTGCGATGGTTTCAGCTTTTAGGCGGGCATTCTCCTCAAAAGTCATCCCTGTTTCTTCGACTTCTGGAAGCTCTGGATACTGATTGAGGTTTTCCACTTCAAAGCCTAGCTTTTCAAACATGTTACGGAATTCTTTGGTTTTTCCCTCATTTCGAGTCGCAATAAGAATTGTATCTTTGACCTTATCTTGACCCAAAAAGGCTTCCAAATCCACCCCATCACTTGGCAAATGTAAATAGAGCAATTTCCCTTTTTCAACCAAGAGCAAGGCTCCTTGACGCTGTACGATCTCAAAAGCTCTTCCCTTGACTTCATTCAAGATTTCAGTCAAAAAGGTTAGGAAACGAAAGGCTGAACCATAGCGCATCACCGATAGATTAAGAGGAAATCCTTCAGGATCCTTGGCAAAGAGAAGTTCCAGCTGGTCTAAAAGAGTGGAAGCTTCCGCAGGAACTTGACTAAATTGATTGTAGTCTGCATCTTCTCCCCATTGGGCAATATACCAATCTTGGGAATCTTTGTATTCAAATAGTTTGTCACTCATAAATTTACATGCTCCACATTCACTGAACGTTCTAGCCATTTTTCGGCAATCGCTGCAAAGCTATTGGCATTTGCAGTGGTATAAAAGCGGTGGGTCTGCTCTAAGAGTTCGCGGCTCTTATTGAGCTCAAAATAGTTTAATAAGACGGAAATATCCCGAACACACTCCGCTCCACTATCAATCAATTTGACATCCGGTCCCATCACATTTTGAATAATCGGTTTTAACAGGGGATAATGGGTACATCCCAAGACTAAGGTATCAACCTTTCCAACTAGTGGTTTTAGGGTTTCGTAAACCACCTTTTTGGTCACACTGGATGCCAACTCGTTGGATTCCACTAAAGGAACAAACTTGGGACAAGCTAAACTGGTGACTTTCATATCTGGTGCCAGACTTTGAATCTTCTCTTTATAAATTCCAGAAGAAACCGTCATCGGTGTCCCAATGACCCCAATTTTTTGATGGGTCGTTGATTTAATGGCTGCAGAAGCTCCGGGCAAGATCACTCCCAAAACAGGAATATCAAGTTTTTCCTTGACTTCTTCCCAAACCACTGCAGTCGCTGTATTACAAGCTAAAACAATCATCTTGACATTTTTGGTCAGAAGGAAGTTCACCATCTGCCAAGTATACTCGCGAATTTGGTCTGCTGGTCTAGGACCATAAGGTGCACGCGCTGAATCTCCAATATAGACGACATCTTCGTGAGGAAGCTGACGGAGCAATTCGCGGACAACAGTCAAGCCCCCTACTCCAGAATCTAAAAAACCAATCGGTCGGTTATCCATATCTCTTCCTTCCAAAAGGAGGGACTAAGAAATTCCTCCAAGCCCCTCTCATTTATTATCGTGAGATTGCCCCACTCTTATTTTTTCTTGTTTTTCGCCATTGCTGATTTTTGTTGGTTCACAATTTGGCGATAGACTTGTTGAACTTTTGCTTCGCTTGGACGTTGGCCACTCGCACCTAAAAGTGTGCGGACTGCTTCAACATTCAAACGGGGATTTGATGCAAATTCTTTTTCAAATTGACGACGAAGCAAGAACATTCCTGCAACCATCCCACCAAAGAAAGCCAAAATAATCAACAAAATTCCTAAAAAGAGATTCATACAATTTTCTCCGATCCATTATTTTTACATAACTATCATTATATCAGACAATCGCTTATTTTTCAATGTCAAAGCCGTAGAGTGTCGCAAGATAATCTTCTGGTTTTTCTGCTCGACGAATCAAGCGGGCCTGCCCATCTTCTTGAAGCAAAACTTCTGCAGAACGCAATTTGGCATTGTACTGATACCCCATTGAAAATCCATGGGCTCCGGTGTCATGGATCACGAGCAAATCTCCAATCTCCGTCACTGGTAGTTCTCGTTGTTTAGCAAATTTATCGTTATTTTCACAGAGACTTCCCACGACATCGACCACTTCAGTCGGTCCATCTGGACGATCCATATTGGTAATATGGTGATATGCACCGTACATAGCCGGTCTAAGAAGGTTCACAGCTGAAGCATCGACACCCACATAGGTCCTGTAGGTTTTCTTTTTATGCGTCACTCTGGTTACCAAAAGACCGTGTGAAGCTAGCATAAAGCGGCCAAGTTCGGTATAGATTTTTACATGACCAAGCCCTGTCGGTTTGAGAATCGCATCAAAGACTCGGTGCACGCCTTCCCCAATAATGGCAATATCATTTGGTTCTTGCTCTGGCTTGTAATTGACCCCAACTCCACCAGAGAGGTTGATGAAGCCCAAATGGACACCTGTTTTCTCGACGACTTCCACTGCCAATTCAAAAAGTTGACGCGCTAGCTCTGGATAGTAATCGTTGGATACTGTATTAGAAGCTAACAAGGCGTGAATGCCAAACTCTTCCACACCCAGTTCTTTCAACTCGATAAAGGCTTGGATCAATTGCTCCTTGGTCATTCCAAACTTGGCTTCTTCCGGATTGTCCATAATATCAGTTCCCAGTTCAAAGACTCCACCAGGATTATAGCGACATGAAATGACCTTGGGAATGCTGGTCACAGACTTCAAGAAAGCAATGTCTTCATAGGCATCCAGATTGATAGTTGCCCCTAATTCACGAGCATAGATGAACTCTTCCGCTGGCGTGTTGTTAGAAGAAAACATGATCTCTTTTCCACTAAAGCCAAG
Source organism: uncultured Streptococcus sp. (assembly GCA_902480035.1). Lineage (GTDB taxonomy): Bacteria > Bacillota > Bacilli > Lactobacillales > Streptococcaceae > Streptococcus. Next base: position 10,433 of record CABSRC010000050.1, read on the forward strand.
TTTATCTGCCATTAACAATTCGACGTAGCTGGCAGTGTCAACTCCACAGCCCTCTTCTTGCAAAATTTTTAGGATCGATGGGTTAGGAGTCGCCTTGATGGCAAAGTATTCCTTAAATCCTTCATTCCAAGCAAAAGCTTGATGGAGAGCACGAGCCGTTTCACGAATTCCTGCTTCATCATAGAGATGGAAAGGGGTCGGAAATTCTTGGGTCAGGCTTTCTAATTGTTCACGGGTTACAAAGGGTGTTTTCATAAGCGCTCATTTCTATTCTTTAGTCACTATTAGTATAGCACAAGTCGAAAGACAAAAAAAGCCGAGGCAACTGCCCCAGCTCAATCTCTCTTTGATTAGTCGTTTCTTCCGAAGATACGAAGAAGGCTGATAAAGAGGTTGATAAAGTCAAGATAAAGTTCCAAAGCCATCGCTACTGCCCAACCTGTAGCAGGTTGACCATTTGTTTGATCATAGACATAGCGAATCTTTTGGTTATCCCAAGCTGTCAATCCTGCAAAGAGGAAGACAGAGATAATACTCAAGATATAGTCCATTCCAGAACTTCTCAAGAACATGTTCACAACAGAAGCAATGATCACACCGATCAAGACTCCCATCAAGGCACGTCCCATTCCAGACA
>CABSRC010000051.1 GCA_902480035.1 uncultured Streptococcus sp.
CGCACAGTTGAGTAGGGCTGTAAAAGCTGATGAAATCAGCGTAGTAGAGCCCACTCAACCACTGCGTCTTGCTCGACAATCCAAAAATAATTGAGAGGCTAGGACTTTTGTCCCAGCCTCTTTTTGTTTCTTATTTTTTGGTCACAATACCGATAATGGTATCAACTGCTCGTTCCATGGTTTGGAGACTTACGTATTCAAAGCGACCATGCATGTTTTCGCCACCGGCAAAGATATTTGGTGTTGGAATCCCCATAAAGGAAATTTTAGATCCATCTGTACCACCACGGATCGGTTCAATGATTGGAGTGATTCCAAGATCTTCCATGACTTCCTTAGCAAGAGTAATCGGCGTCATATCTTTTTCAATCACTTGCTTCATGTTGTAATACTGATCTTTGAGGGTGAGGAGAATGCGTTCGCTACCGAGCTCCGCATTCATCTGATCGGCAATAGATTTCATGAGATCTTTGCGTTTCTCGAAGCTTTCAGTTTCAAAGTCCCGAATGATGTAGCTGGCACTTGCTTCCTCTACAGTTCCATCGATGTTCATCAAGTGGTAGAAGCCTTCATAGCCTTCGGTTAATTCTGGACGTGCTCCTTCAGGGAGTTTGTTATGGAAATCAATGGCCAATTGAAGAGCGTTGATCATTTGACCTTTGGCTGTACCTGGGTGGACATTGCGTCCTTTGAAGGTGATTTCAGCCCCAGCTGCTGAGAAGGTTTCGTATTGAAGCTCTCCAAGAGGACCACCATCGACAGTATAGGCAAAATCTACATCGAAATCCTCTGCATCAAATTGATCTGCGCCGACTCCGATTTCTTCATCTGGACCAAAACCGACACGGATTTCTCCGTGTTTGATTTCAGGATGAGCTGTCAGGTATTCAATAGCTGTCATGATTTCAGCGATACCTGACTTATCGTCTGCACCCAGAAGAGTAGTACCGTCAGTTGTGATCAAGGTTTGTCCCTTGTAGTTGTTCAAATGAGCAAAATCAGCTGGATCGAGTGTGAAACCAGAGTCACCAAGGGTAATGACACCCCCATCATAATTCTCAACGATTTGTGGATTGACATTTTCGGCATTGAAGTCAGCGGTATCCATGTGAGAGATAAATCCAATCTTGCGTGTAAAGCTTGGATCATTAGCTGGAAGTGTTCCAATAGCATAACCGTTTGGTAAATAGTAGACGTTTTGAAGACCCACGCGTTTCATCTCAGGAATCAAGACGTTTGTTGCAAAATCAACTTGTGATTGGGTACTTGGAGTGGTTATAGAATTTTCGTCTGAACGTGTGTTAACCTTTACATAGGTAATAAAACGGTCCAACAAATTTTGGTATTTCATGATCATTCTCCTTTTTCAGATTCAATTAATTTGTGAATAGCATGGGCCACGCCATCCTCATCATTGGTTAGGGTGATGAAGTCTGCGATTTCCTTGACAGCAGCATTGCCATTTCCCATAGCGACGCTGTAACCAGCAAAACGTAGCATTTCAAGGTCATTATTGGCATCTCCAAGAGCCATGACCTGGTCTCTCCGGTAGCCTAATGTTTGACTTAATGCTTGAAGAGCAGAAGCCTTGCTCGCGCCTTTTGGAAGGATTTCAAACAAGATATCCTGTGAGCGTACGGTATTAAAATCGGCCTCTAATGCAGCCTCGTGCTGAGCTTGGAAGTCATCAATATCAGAAGGATCTCCTACATACATGGCTTGAAAAATAGGAACAAAGTTGGGCAGATCTTCTTCTGAGACAGGTGTCGGTTTACTATTAACAATGCCCGCATCCATCGTGACAAGTTCACTGGCTTCAGGTGCAACCACTAGGTAGTGAACCATATCAAATAAGGTTAGCTGGACGTCTGTATCTTCCGTCAAAACTTGCAACCGGTGCATGTCCTCAAGGCTCAATTCTTCCTTGCCAATGATTTCCCAATTCTTAGTCGACAAGGTTGTACACCCGTTATTGATAATCATATAGTAGTTACCATCAGGTAGTCCAATCTCTTCAAAGATAGGACGTACACCTGCTAAGGGGCGCCCTGTACAGATCACAATGTCATAACCGGCTTCATGGGCCCGGTGAAGAGCTTCAATATTGCCTGTAGATAAAGATTTATCCTCATGCAAGAGGGTTCCATCCAAGTCAATCGCGATTAATTGAATCATTTGATTTCCTCCAAATCAAGAGGAACAAAGCCATCAATCACTTTTCCAATCACCCCAGGTTCCTCATCTAGTGGAATGATTTGATCACTATATTTCTTATTGAGGGAAACCAGTCGAATACCGTTGGCCTCACGAAAGACACGTTTGATCAACGTTTGCCCATCAAAATCAATGGCATAAATCGCCCCTGCTTGATCATAATAGGTTTGCTTGATTAAGACAACGGCCCCTTTTTCGTATTTAGGCTCGAGGGAATCCGTATGAATCCAAAAAGCCAAATCGTAAGGGATCTTTTGATCAAACCAGACAATATCAGCTTGCTTTTGATTTTGGTAAGCAGCAAAAGAATCATAGACAGAATACGAGTGGTATTGCTTTTCAATCTTCTGTCTTTCTTTTTGATGGGTCAAGAGACTCTTTCCATAAGAAAGAAGATTTTCTTGATTTCCTTCATCGAGCTGTTTATACAATCGTTCAATCTCTGAATCAATGACCACAAAATCATTGCGCAATCGAGGATCAATTTCAGCAACTGCTACCTGGAAAAAGGCTGCAATCTTCTCTAAATTTTCGGGAACAGGAAGAGAAGTTCCTTTTACATATCCAGTCAGGGTACTTGCAGGGATTCCAGTAATACGAGATAATTCGATCTGCTTTTTTCCTTGTTCTTTCAGTAATTCTCTGATTTTTTCCGATATAATCCGTAATGCCTCTTTGTCTTGAGGGCTCGCTTTTCCACGACCTCTGGCCAACGTACTCACCTCCTTGTATTTACCCTTACTATTATAATGAATTAAATCGAAAAAGTAAATAGAAATCCCTGAGAAATGCGAAAAAAGATTAATTTGATCTAAATCGGATTTTCTTTTTAAATTTTATTTGGTATTCCTTTACTTTTTGAGGAAAAAGGTCTAAGATAAAAGCAAAGAGTTCATGGAGGTGGAGCTATGATTCGTACTGTTCAAGTCAAAGATGCAGGTCAAATTAGAGATTTATGTCACCAAGCATTGGGGTATGATTCGACCCTGGAGAAAGTGGCAGCTCAGATTGATAAATTTAATTCGCCAGATTCGGATCATTTTTGCTTTGTTTATGAAGAGGACCAAACAGGAAATATTCTTGGTTATGTGGAAGCGGAAGTCTATGAAAGCCTCTATAGTGACGCTGGCCTAAATATTTTAGGGCTTGCGGTTTTTCCATCTGCTCAAGGACGTGGGATCGGTCGCCAATTGATGGAACGAGTTGAAGAACTTGCCAAAAGCAAGCATTATGCTTTTATCCGTTTAAATTCAGCCTTTCATCGAAAAGAAGCTCATCTCTTTTACGAACGAATAGGCTATGAGGGTAATAAAACGCAGAAGCGATTTTTGAAAATAATGAATTAAGATAGGCAAAGGCCTATCTTTTTTGTTATAATGAAGAGTACGATTAAATTTACTAGGAAGATGATTATGCCAAATTTTGAAGAATTAAAAAAACGACAAGAGAAGATTCGGAACTTCTCGATCATCGCCCATATTGACCACGGAAAGTCAACCTTGGCCGATCGAATCTTAGAAAAAACCGAAACCGTGTCTAGTAGGGAGATGCAAGCCCAACTCTTAGATAGTATGGACCTGGAACGGGAACGTGGGATTACCATTAAGCTTAATGCCATCGAGTTAAACTACACGGCTAAAGATGGGGAAACCTATATCTTCCACTTGATTGACACACCAGGACACGTGGACTTTACCTATGAGGTTTCGCGTTCACTTGCTGCCTGTGAGGGAGCCATTCTCGTAGTGGATGCCGCTCAAGGGATTGAAGCCCAGACTCTAGCCAACGTTTACTTAGCGCTGGACAATGATTTGGAAATCCTGCCAGTTATCAATAAAATCGACTTGCCAGCAGCAGATCCAGAACGTGTGCGCACAGAAGTAGAAGATGTCATCGGCTTGGATGCTAGTGAAGCTGTCCTAGCCTCTGCCAAGGCTGGTATTGGGATTGAAGAAATTTTGGAGCAGATCGTTGAGAAGGTTCCTGCTCCGACTGGTGATGTTGAAGCCCCTCTTCAAGCCTTGATCTTTGACTCTGTTTATGATGCCTATCGTGGGGTGATTCTTCAGGTTCGAGTGGTCAATGGAATGGTCAAACCAGGCGATAAGATCCAGCTCATGAGCAATGGCAAGACCTTTGATGTCACAGAAGTTGGGATCTTTACTCCTAAAGCAGTCGGTCGTGATTTCCTGGCAACGGGAGACGTTGGCTATATTGCGGCCTCTATCAAGACTGTTGCGGATACCCGTGTCGGGGATACGGTGACCCTAGCGACCAATCCAGCAAGTGAGCCACTACATGGATACAAGCAAATGAATCCAATGGTCTTTGCTGGTCTTTACCCGATTGAATCCAACAAATACAATGATCTTCGTGAAGCTTTAGAAAAATTGCAATTGAATGACGCCAGTCTTCAATTTGAACCGGAAACTTCTCAAGCCCTCGGTTTTGGTTTCCGTTGTGGTTTCTTGGGTCTTCTTCATATGGACGTTATCCAGGAGCGCTTGGAGCGTGAGTTCAACATTGACTTGATCATGACAGCACCGTCTGTTATTTACAAGGTCAATTTGACAGATGGAGAAGCACTGGATGTCTCCAACCCTTCTGAGTTTCCAGATCCAACCAAGATCGCTTCAATTGAAGAACCGTATGTCAAAGCGCAAATCATGGTGCCACAAGAGTTTGTCGGGGCTGTCATGGAACTGGCTCAACGCAAACGTGGGGACTTTGTGACCATGGATTACATCGATGAAAATCGGGTGAATGTCATCTATCAAATCCCACTAGCGGAAATTGTCTTTGATTTCTTTGATAAATTGAAATCCTCTACTCGAGGCTATGCGAGCTTTGACTATGAGTTGTCTGAATATCGTCCTTCTAAATTGGTCAAAATGGATATCCTTCTTAATGGGGATACTGTCGATGCCCTCAGCTTTATCGTTCACAAGGACTTTGCCTATGAACGTGGTAAGTTGATCGTTGAGAAGCTCAAGAAGATTATCCCTCGTCAACAGTTTGAAGTGCCTATCCAAGCAGCGATCGGTCATAAGATCGTGGCCCGTACAGATATCAAGGCCCTTCGTAAGAATGTCTTGGCCAAGTGTTATGGTGGGGACGTCTCACGGAAACGCAAGCTTCTTGAAAAGCAAAAAGCTGGTAAGAAACGGATGAAGGCCATTGGATCTGTAGAAGTACCACAGGAAGCCTTCTTATCTGTCTTGTCAATGGACGAAGAATAACATTTAGAGAGTGGGACAGAAATCGGTAATTCGTTAGAATTCGATTTCGTCGTCCCACCTCCGCACAGTTGAGTAGGGCTGTAAAAGCTGATGAAATCAATGTAGTAGAGCCCACTCAACCACTGCGTCTTGCTCGACAATCCAAAAACAATTAAGAGGCTAGGACTTTTGTCCCAGCCTTTTGTTTTAGGCTTGAAAAAAATGAACTGAATTAGAAAGGTTCCATCAGATGTGACACTTATCCTATTTTAAAATACCCACTTTCATGGTAGACTAGAAGAAAGAAAACGTTCTCAAGGAGGTTGAGCATGAAACACAAATTATTGACCGCATCACTAACGATTCTTTCTACCTGCACACTCATGGCTTGTAGTCACACCGCTCAAAAGGACACAGCAGCTTCTTCTACAAAAGAAAGTAGCAGTAAAGTCGAAAAGCAAACAAGCAGCTCTTCGTCAAAGGATACTTCTTCTACAAAGAAAACCACTTCCAGTCAAGAAACCAAGCGGATTGGAAATGCAGATTATGGTTACATCGATATTCCAAGTAAATGGATCAAGTTCACGGATATCGATGGGACAGAAGCTGTCCAATATACAGATGGCAGTGGCTATAATATTGTCACCTTGAACAGCTTTACGCGGGAAAAGGCCAAAGTTCCTGCGGATATCGAGTTTAATGCTGAATTTCTAGCCAAGAAACTGGCTGTAATGTGGCAAGATAACCAGGATGTTGGGAAGATGACGGGAGCGCGGACTAAAGTCGCAGGACTGGACGCCTACCAGCTTCAAATCATCATGAAATCCGGTCAATATTTGATTACTTGGATTTTTCAGAAGGGTGAAAAAGTTTATACCATTTCTTTTGAAGGGGATGCAGAAACCTTGAAAACCTTTATCCCATACATCGAAGACACTTGGAGTCTAGATGGAACAGGTGCTGTAACCGATTAATTAAGTAAGATAGATCGCAAGATCTATCTTTTTTCACAGTCTTTGTGGTATAATGCTTCTATTGTTTAGAAGAGGAAATAGAGGATGACACAGGAAATTGATATTGAAAAATACCATCAGTTAGCTCTCCAAAAGCAAAAGGAGCACCGCAAGGTATTGGCAAATCTCAAGAAGAAGCCACCTAAGAATTTAGATAAAATAGCGCAAGAAATCCACGATGAAGTTTTCCAAGAAATCGATTGTACGGCTTGTGCCAATTGTTGTAAGACCTTAGGGCCCGATTTTAAGGAAGCCGATATCACACGGATTGCCAAATATTTCAAGATGAAACTTCCTGCCTTTGAGGCTGAATTTCTTCAAGTTGACGAAGATGGGGACAAGGTTTTTAAATCCATGCCTTGCCCCTTTCTTGGTGGGGACAATCTCTGTTCCATCTATGATGTTCGCCCAAAAGCTTGTCGGGAATTCCCTCACACCGATCGCAAGAAGATTTATCAGATCAACCATCTGACCATCAAGAATACCCTCACTTGCCCAGCAGCTTATTTATTTGTAGAAAAATTGAAGGATCGTTTGTAATGGCATATACATTTTTACTTTTTGATTTGGACCATACCTTGTTGGACTTTGAATCTGCTGAAGAAACAGCCTTGACGCAGATGTTAGAAGACATGAATTTTCCAGATATACAGTCCTTTAAGGATTACTACAAACCCATGAACCAAGGGCTTTGGAAGGATTTGGAACAAAAGAAATTAACTAAGCAAGAGCTCGTGGATAGTCGGTTTGCGATTGGGTTTGCCCACTTTGGGATCAAGGTTGATGGGGCTGAGATGGCTCTTCGCTACCAAGATTACATCAGTCTTCAAGGGCAGTCTTTCCCGGGGGCAGAGGACTTACTGGCCCGACTTGAAAAAGCTGGTTACCAGCTCTATGGCGCAACGAATGGAGTGACCGCCATTCAAGAAGGACGCTTAGCTCATTCTACCATCGCACCTTATTTTAAAGAGGTCTTTATCTCTGAACAGCTTCACACTCAGAAACCAGAACCTGCATTTTTTGACAAAGTTGGTCAACTGATTCCAGGTTTTAGCAAGGAAGAGACCCTTATGATCGGTGATTCCTTGACAGCGGATATCGCAGGAGGCCATGCTGCGGGGATTGATACCGTCTGGTATAATCCAGATCACAAGGAAAATACCAGCCAAGTAGTGCCGACTTATACCGTTAGCAACTATCAAGAAATCGCCGATTTACTGATAAAATAAAAAAATTAAATACTGTCAAGTTTTTTTCTTGACAGGTTGATGAAATGTGTTATAATAGATCATGTGCTAAATAGCTTGTCTATTTCACCGAAAAATTAAAATATAGAAAAGAGACTTATAAAAATGGCAGTTAAAATTCGTTTGACTCGTATGGGTTCTAAGAAAAAACCTTACTACCGTATCAACGTAGCAGATTCACGTTCACCACGTGATGGACGTTTCATCGAAACAGTTGGAACTTACAATCCACTTGTTGAAGAAAACCAAGTAACTTTGAAAGAAGACCGCGTTCTTGCATGGTTGGCTGATGGAGCTCAACCTTCAGATACAGTTCGCAACATCCTTTCAAAAGCTGGTGTTATGAAGAAATTCCACGATTCTAAATTCTCAAAATAATTTTTTAAGTAGGTTGATGTATGGATACGATTGAAAATCTCATTATTGCAATTGTGAAACCCTTGATTTCACAACCGGATGCTTTAACCATCAAGATCGAAGATACTCCTGAATTTTTGGAGTACCATCTTGACCTTGATCCTAGCGATGTTGGTCGTGTAATCGGTCGAAAAGGTCGCACCATTTCTGCGATAAGAACGATTGTCTACTCTGTCCCAACTGAAGATAAAAAAGTAAGAATCGTTATTGACGAAAAATAAAAAGGCGGGACTTGGTCCCGTTTTTTTGTTGAAAGGAGAAGGAATGAAAGAAGTGACCATTCAGCAATTACAAGCCTATTTAAAAGAACATTACCAGGACACCAGAACTGAAGAAGGGCTGTTTATCAAACTGGTTGAAGAGGTTGGGGAAGTAGCTGAAGTCTTAAATGGACGTTCTGGACGTAAAGCAGGTGTTCAGGATTCGAATGAGGAATTGGCTAAAGAGCTCGCTGATATCATTCACTATACGGTTGCCATCGCTGCTATCAATGAGATCGACCTTACTAAAACCATCTTTGAAAAAGATAAAACAGCAGCAGTTAAATACCAGCACGAGCGGGATTTGGAGCAGTTTCTAGCAGATAAGTCCATTTGAGAAAATCCCTTGAACGTGATAAAATAAACATAAGAATATTTAGTGAATTATTGTATAGAATGAGTGGTTTTGATATGAACCGATTTGAAGTAACTACAAAGATTGGTTGTCTCTCTGTTACTTATAAAAAGAGAAATAGAGTACTAGTTTGTTTAAATGGTGCTGGTTTGATTCCAACTTATGAAAATTTTCTACCAATACTTGAAAAACTTCCTTCTTCAATGGGCTACCTTACGATTGATTTTCCGAATACAGGTAGGAGTCCGATTCATAGTCAAACAGGACTTAATTTGGATAATCTTGTTGAAGCGGTATTTGAAATCCTGAAGGGATTGGAAATTTCCAATTATATACTTTGTGTTCATAGTTTAAGTGGTGTTTTGGCTTTAAAGTTAATGAGTAAACCAATTAAGTGTCAAGCTTTGATAGCAATTGAACCAACAACAAAAAATATAATGTTTGCTGATTTTTCAAAAAATCCTTATCCAGAAATGGAAGAGCAAATGAGAATGATTGAAGAATGTGGTCCGGAAAATTATTTTAAGGGACTAACTCAAGCAACATTTGAACCTGAAACTGATAGACTGATTTGGGAATTGATGGAAGAAAAGGGCTTAGAATTGGAAAAGCAAGTTCCTGGATTTCAGATATCTGTAACTATTACCGCTGAAGATTTTGATAGTTTGTCCTTAGCAGATAATATTCCTGTTTTCGTATTTTGTCAGGCGTACAGAGAAAAAGAGTACAGAGATTCAGAATATTGGAATTCTAATACAAAACTCATTCTAGGTGGAAACCACCACTATCTACAGTGGTCAGAATCGGAAAAAATTGCAGCTCTTATTAGAGAACTGTAGAGATAAATTAATTAAAAGAGGGATGTAAAGAATAAAATGAATTATTTTAACGTTGGGAAAATTGTCAATACCCAAGGCTTGCAAGGTGAGATGCGGGTCTTGTCTGTGACAGACTTTGCGGATGAGCGCTTTAAAAAAGGAGCAGAGTTGGCCCTCTTTGATGAGAAGGATCAGTTTGTTCAAACGGTGACTATTGCCAGTCATCGCAAGCACAAGAACTTCGATATCATCAAGTTTAAGGATATGTACCATATCAATGCCATCGAAAAGTTCAAGGGCTTTAGCCTCAAGGTTGCCGAAGAAGACTTGACAGATTTGGACGAGGGCGAGTTTTATTACCACGAGATCATTGGCCTTGATGTTTACGAAAATGACCAGCTAATCGGTCAAATCAAGGAAATCCTGCAACCAGGTGCCAATGATGTCTGGGTGGTCAAACGCAAAGGCAAACGAGACCTTCTTTTGCCTTATATCCCACCAGTGGTGCTCAATATCGATATCCCAGGAAATCGGGTGGATGTGGACATCTTAGAAGGATTAGACGATGAAGATTGATATTTTAACCCTCTTTCCAGAGATGTTTTCGCCTTTGGAGCACTCGATTGTCGGAAAGGCGCGTGAAAAGGGACTTCTCGAGATCAACTACCATAATTTCCGTGAAAATGCGGAGAAGGCGCGCCATGTGGACGATGAACCCTATGGTGGCGGGCAAGGCATGCTTCTACGAGCTCAACCAATTTTCGATGCCTTTGATGCCATTGAGAAAAAGAACCCGCGCGTGATCTTACTGGATCCAGCAGGTCGGACCTTTGATCAAAGTTACGCAGAAGAATTAGCTCAAGAAGATGAATTGATCTTTATCTGCGGTCACTATGAGGGCTACGACGAGCGGATCAAGACCTTGGTGACAGATGAGATTTCTCTTGGAGATTATGTTCTGACGGGTGGTGAGCTAGCTGCCATGACCATGATAGATGCGACAGTTCGCTTGATTCCAGAAGTGATCGGCAAAGAGTCCAGTCACCAGGATGACAGTTTCTCCTCTGGTCTTCTGGAATATCCTCAATACACACGACCTTATGAATACAGAGGAATGACAGTTCCAGATGTTCTCATGAGTGGTCATCATGAAAATATCCGTCAGTGGCGCCTCTATCAGAGTTTGAAAAAGACCTTGGAGCGTCGCCCTGATCTGCTAGAAAACTATGAGTTGACAGCAGAAGAAGTGAAGATGTTGGAACAAATTAAACAAGAAGACTAACAGCGTCAGCTGTTTTTCTTTTGCCCTAAAATTTTGTGAAAAAACTTTTTAAACCTACTAGTTATTGGTAACAAAATGTGGTATGCTAAGGGGTAGAGAAACTTCAAGAAA